>CAZFWX010000238.1:0-1543 GCA_964522695.1 uncultured Desulfobacterales bacterium | reverse complement strand
CGACGGTGGGCTCCTTTCTCCTGGGAGGCTGGCGGGGTGACATTCACCTGGCCCTCATAATCTATACCGCCTCAGCGTCCGTGCTCTACCTGGCCTTTATTCTCCTGGTGATAACGGCGGCTAAAGCGGCCCTGGTCACGCCTGAGGGGTGAGGCAGATCACATGAATCTGCTGGAAAACCGGCAAAAGTTATTGAGATTTTTAAAGAGATGGTTGCCGGGGCGACTCAAACTCGATGGGCCGACCCAGGGGGTGCACCTTTCTCTGCAAGCCCAGATCAAGGGCTACGGCAGCATTGCGGCTGGGCCCCAGACGCGCCTCTGCGCCCATGCCCGGTTGGAGGCCGACACCCTGGAGTCCCGCATCTCTTTGGGACGAGAGTGCCTCATTCATCCCTATGCCATGCTGCTGGCTTTCGGGGGCGGCATCGAACTGGGGGATTTCTGTTCTGTCAACCCTTATTGCGTGCTGTACGGCCACGGCGGCTTGCGCATCGGTAATCGGGTAAGGATCGCCGCCCAGACGGTCATCATCCCCGCCAACCACACCTTTGCCCGCCTGGACGTGCCCATCATGTTGCAACCGGTGGCGGCCCGGGGCATCGTCATCAATGACGATGTCTGGATCGGGGCCGGGTCCCGGATCCTGGACAGCGTGACCATCGGGACGGGCGCAGTGGTGGCTGCGGGTGCAGTAGTGACGGCAGATGTCCCGGACCTGGCGGTGGTGGCCGGTGTTCCCGCTCGGGTGGTGAAGTGGCGGCGCCCCGAGGCAGACTCGCTTTCTCAATGACACTCCCGGATGGGTATAACCGGTTATGAACAGTTCCACCTTACCACAGCCCCCCCATGATCTGGTGGGCGAGGCTTCCTGGTCGGCCCAGTGGCGGACCCAGGACCTGCCCCGGGCCATCCGACTTACCGGATTTACTCCCGGTCCGGCCTACTACCGCCAGTTTCATGGCCTCTTTCGCCGCTATCTGCCCCAGGCGACGGATTCGCCCATCCGGTTTCTGGAAATCGGCTGCGCCCGGTCTCTGTGGCTGCCCTATTTCGCCCGGCAGTGGGGCTATGAGGTTGCGGGTCTGGACTACTCGGAGTTAGGCTGCGAGCAGGCCCGGGCCCTCTTGAGGCGGGAAGGGATCGCGGGCACGGTGTCTTGCCAGGACCTCTTTGCGCCCCGGCCGGATCAGGAAGCCTGCTTTGATATCATTTTCTCCCAGGGACTGGCGGAACATTTTTCCGACACCGCGGGGTTGATCCGGGCTATGGCTTGCTACTTGCGGCCCGGCGGGACCATGGTCACCCTTATACCCAACTATGCCGGCTGGCTGGGGCAGATCAAGGGGCTGTTTGACCCTGGTTTCCGGGAAACCCACGTCCTGTTGAGCCGGGAGGACTTCCTGGCCGCTCACCTGGCCGCCGGCCTGGCACCGCGCCACTGCGGCCACCTGATCTTCATGGACCCCAACTGCGTCCATCCAGGCAGGTCCTGGCCGGCTTGGCGGAAAAAATTCTTTTTGAAAATGCGAATGGCCCCGGAT
>CAZFWX010000237.1:0-1555 GCA_964522695.1 uncultured Desulfobacterales bacterium | reverse complement strand
CTGGTGCCCCCCAATTGGGCGATGCCGGCCTCAAAAGAGACCCGGGTGCGGGTGGAAGGCTTATCAAAGATCAGGGCCAGGGATTTCCCCAGCAACGGTTTGGGGTCCTGCCCCCGGCGATGCTCGATCTTAAGTTCAGCCGCCCGCTGGAGCAGGGCCAAGACTTCCTCGCGGCTCAGATCAAGTATAGTCAGAAGGTCGCGTTTCATGCCTGATTTCCTGTTCGACAAACACACTATGCTAAGGCAGCACCTCATCGAGGATGCGGATGGCCTGGTCGATTTCTTCCCGGCTGACGATGAGGGGCGGCAGGAAGCGCAGGACATTCCCCTGGGTGCAGTTAATCAGCAGACCCCGTTCCCGGCAGGCGTCCACCAAGGGGGTGCCATCGCCGTCCAGCTCGATGCCCAGGATAAGCCCCAGACCCCGCACCTCTGTGATCATGGTATGCCGTGACTGCAGATCACGCAGGCCCGCCAGGAAATAGGCGCCTTTGGCCGACACCTCGGCCAGAAACTCAGGCTGCGCCAGGATGTCCATCACCGCCCGGGCCGCCGCGGTGACCACCGGCCCGCCGCCGAAGGTGCTGGCGTGGGTGCCGGGCACAAACCCCTGGGCCACCTCTGCCGTCACCAGCAGGGCGCCGATGGGCAGACCGTTGGCCAGGGCTTTGGCCAGGGTAATGATGTCCGGTTGGATACCGGTGTGCTCATACGCAAAAAGTTTACCGGTGCGGCCCAGGCCGACCTGGATTTCATCCAGAACCAACAGCAGGTCAAGGGCATCACAAAGACGCCGCAGACCCTGGAGATACTCCGGCGCCGGGATGCGCACCCCGCCTTCACCCTGAATGGGCTCCACAAAGATGGCGCAGGTCTCATCATCGAGAGCTGCGGCCATGGCTTGCAGATCACCAAAGGGGACAAAGACAAATCCAGGCAACAGTGGCTCAAACCCCTGCCAGAACTTCTCCTGGCCGGTGGCCGACAGGTTGGCCTGGGTCCGGCCGTGGAACGAGTTGTGGGAACATATGATCTTATAACGGCCGGGACCAAACTTCCCATGGATGTAGCGCCGGGCGAGCTTGATGGCCCCCTCGTTGGCCTCGGCGCCGCTGTTGGCGAAGAAGACCTTGTCGGCACATCTGAGGTCCACCAGCTGCTGGGCCAGATTAATCTGGGGGAGGGTGTAATACAGATTGGAGACGTGCACCAGTTCCTGTACCTGCCGGGCCACGGCCGCAGCCACCGCGGGATGGGCGTGCCCCAGATTGCACACGGCAATCCCGGCCAGAAAATCCAGATATTCCCTGCCCTCCAGGTCCCAGAGCCGGGTCCCCTGACCCCGCACGAGCACCATGGGCTGCCGGGTGTAGGTGTTCATGAGCACCTGATTGCCCTGAGCCATCCAGGCGGCAGGGGAGTTTCGAGTTCCGAGTTCCATGTGTTCAGTACCGAGTTTCGAATTCGAGAAAGCCTTATAGGGCGGGCCGTGCCCGCCACGTCATTTTTTCAGTGGGTCGGGCCTTAAGTGCCCGCCATGCCATCTGCTACCT
>CAZFWX010000236.1:0-1574 GCA_964522695.1 uncultured Desulfobacterales bacterium | reverse complement strand
CCCCCCCCCCCCCCCCCCCCCCCCCCCCCCCCCCCCCCCCCCCCCCCCCCAAAACACTATCAATTTGCAGACGGGTCCGCAAGAGAGTCCGGATCGGCGCCGTCCCCCAGGTAGGCGCCCTTGAGGTAGGGGTGGGTAAGCAGGTGCGCTCCCGGGCCCTGGAGGACCAGGCGGCCGTTTTCCAGGACATAGGCGTGGTGGGCGATGGCCAGGGCGGCGTGGGCGTTTTGCTCCACCAGCAGGATGGTGACCCCCTCATCGTTGAGTTTGCGGATGGTGGCGAACACCTCCTGGACCAGCAGGGGGGCCAGGCCCAAAGAGGGCTCGTCCAGGAGCAGCAACCGGGGCCGGCTCATCAAGGCCCGCCCCAAGGCCAGCATCTGCTGCTCGCCGCCGCTCAGGGTGCCCGCTGCCTGGCCGGGGCGCTCCCGGAGGCGCGGAAAGAGAGTAAAAATACGCTCCAGGTCCGCGGCCACGCCCCGGCGGTCTTTCCGGCCGTAGGCCCCCAGCTTGAGATTCTCCGTCACCGCCAGATGGGGGAAGATGCGACGGCCCTCAGGGCAGACGCCCACGCCCCGGCGCACGATGGCATGGGGAGGCAGACCCTGAATTTCCTGGCCTTCCAAGAGGATGCGGCCTTTCCGGGGAGTCACCAGGCCGGTCACGGCCCGCATCACCGTGGTCTTGCCCGCGCCGTTGGCTCCCAGAAGGGCCACGATCTGCCCGGCCTCGACGCGGAAACTCAACCCCCGCAGGGCCGCAATGCCGCCGTAGCGGACCTCTAAATCCTCCACCTGCAGCACGACAAACCTTTCCTTAGCGTGGGATTTGTCTGGGGGGAGGGCAGGGAGGCCACCTCCCTGGCCCTTCCTCCACAACTATTCACTTCTTCCCGCCATCCCCCAGGTAGGCCCGGATAACGGCCGGGTCCTGGCGCACCTGGGCCGGAGGGCCGGCGGCGATGGTGAGGCCGTGGTCCAGCACGGTGAGGTGCTGGCACAGTCCCATGACCAGGCGCAGGTTGTGTTCAATCAACAGCAGGGTGAGGCCATGGCGGGCCCGGATATCTTTTAAGAAATCGATGAGTTCTTCCGTTTCCTGGGGGTTGAGCCCTGCTGCGGGCTCATCCAGGAGCAACAGGCGCGGGTCCGTGGCCAGAGCCCGGGCGATCTCCAGGCGGCGCTGGTGGCCGTAGGGGAGATCCCCGGCCCGTTCCCGGGTTTCGTCTTTGAGTCCCACTTCCTCCAGCAAGGCCAGGGCCTGATGGCGGTGCCGGCGCTCCTCCCGCCGGTAGCGGGGCAGGTGCAGCATGGCCTCCCACCACGAGGCCTGGCGGCGGCAATGGAAGCCCACCAGGACGTTGTTGAAGACGGTTAAGTCATCAAAGAGGCGAATGTTTTGGAAGGTGCGGGCAATGCCCAAACCGGTGACGGCGTGGGGCGCGAACCCGGTGACCTCCCGCCCGCCAAAGGCCACGCTCCCGCTGGTGGGGGCGAGAAAGCCGCTCACCAGGTTGAAGACCGTGGTTTTTCCCGCGCCGTTGGGACCGATGAGGCCGTACAGGCCCCCTTCCG
>CAZFWX010000235.1:0-1583 GCA_964522695.1 uncultured Desulfobacterales bacterium | reverse complement strand
GGCCGGAGCATGAGCGCCGACCGGGTGACCTGACAGGATTAAGCAGGGATGGAGGCCGCCGCCTGGAGGTAATTCCAGGGGAGCCACTTCCCGGGGTTCTTGAACAACTCCGAGGAGTGTTTCTGAAGGGATGTCAGGTAGTGGAACGGGTTGACCTGGTTGAGCTTGCAGGTATGAATGAGGCTCATGAACAGGTCCCCGATGTAAGCCCCATGTTGGGTCCGGTAGAAAAGCGAGTTCTTGCGATGGAGGATGGCCCGTTTTAGGGCCTGCTCGCAGACATTATTATCGAGGGGTGCCCCCGGGACCCGCAGAAACAAGGTCAGGGGCTCCCAGTGTTTGAGCATGTAGGCGATGGCCTTGCCCAGGGAGGAGTTGGGCTCGACCTTCCGTTCGTTGGTTTGCCTTTGGAGCCATTCCTTCAGCCTCTCCATCACCGGGCCGCTGTGGGTCTGATGGAACTGAAGGCGCAGGTCTGCGGAGAGGCCCTGCTCTTTGACAATTTTGTCATAATGATAAACTTGGGCGAGCGCTTCGATCACCAAGCGGCATTCTTCCGGGAAGCTGGCGACCAGGTCCACGAAGTTGCGCCGGGCGTGGGTGAGGCAGTAGGCCAGAAGCGTTTCAAAATCTTTGGGCACATTGCGGCTCAGGGCATCGCACATCTGGATGGGAGGGCCCAGATCTTTGGCCCTCTGTTCCAGGATTTTTTCCATATTCTCCCCGGCGTGCTTGGGGCCGGTAAAGAAGAGGGCCATGCGGCGTTCATCCTTTATGGCCAGGACCCCGGTGGTGAAACTGCCTTTGCGGGAGTCGGGGTCCTGGGGATCTGCTTCCTGAAGGTTGGCGAGGATCTTCATGGGGGTGTCATCGTTCTGCACGATCTCGCCCTGGGCGGCTTGGCGCACCAGTTCGCGGTAGACGGGGTGGATCTGATCGGCGGTTCTCTCCACGATCTCCCATTGGGTGGAGGCGGGAAGGGGGACTCCGAGGCCCTCCTGCAGGTTCTCCAGGCGCTGGAAAGGAAAGCCGCACCCGTACTTGAGCAGGGCCACCATGGCGCCGGCGGTCTCATCGTATTTTTCCTTTCCCGCTTCTTGGGGCAGGGGAGCGGTAAAGACCTGGCCGCAGAGGTTGCAGCGCCATTTGTCCAGTTCATAGACGGTGGCTTCTAGAGGCGCCCGGCCCACGATCCGGACCTCCACCCCCGGCTCCTCCAGGGAATAGAGCTTGCCCTTGGGGCACAGCGGGCACGGGTTGCCCGCCTGGCAGCCGGGCAGAGGGACCGAGACTTTGCGTGCGCCTGTATAGGAGGCCGCTCCGTTCCGGCCATGGCCTTTGGGTTTTTCCTGGGGGGGCTCTCCTTCCGTAACGTTCGGGGCGCGGAGGGCCGGATCCGGGGATCCCGTGTTCTTTAAGACCCTCTTCAAGACCCTCCGGACCTTCTCCGTGCGGGGGAAGAACCGGTTGAGCAGCCTTTGGATCGTATGGGATTTCTCCTGATAGGCATGACCGAGGGTGAAGTAGTTACGGATGATGGCCACGGCGATGGCATAATCCCGCGAGTCGAAGCAATGATCTTC
>CAZFWX010000234.1:0-1618 GCA_964522695.1 uncultured Desulfobacterales bacterium | reverse complement strand
CGCTGCAAGATTTCTTAGGCAAAAACGACATGCTGGCCTATCTGGCCATGATGGCGGCGCGCCTGAGCGAACTGCACCGGGTGCTGAAGCCCACGGGGAGCTTGTATCTGCATTGTGATCCCACTGCGAGTCATTATTTAAAGCTGGTTTTGGATTCTATTTTTGGACCAAGGAATTTTATTAATGAAATTGTATGGAGGAGAGCACATCCCAAAGGACATATTAGTAGAAGGTTTGCACGAAACCATGATGTAATTCTCAGTTATGCCAAGAATGACGTCAAATTAAAATGGAATATTCAATACATATCCCATGATGCTGAAAAGGTGGCCGGACAATATTCATTAAAAGATGAGAATGGCAGACTCTATCAATTGACAAGCCTTTTAAATCCAAATCCCGATAGGCCTAATTTGACTTATGAATTCTTAGGAGTAACAAAGGTTTGGCGTTGGACAAAAGAAAGAATGTTAGACGTATATAACAAAGGTGGAATTGTTGTACCTAAAGATGGACAAGGTATTCCGAGATATAAACGTTATTTGGATGAGCAAAAGGGTATTCCTTTAAGTGACTTTTGGGGTGACATTGATTTTGCCGCAGGTAGAGCAAGGTTAGGCTACCCCACCCAGAAGCCCGAGGCCCTGCTGGAGCGCATCATTAAGGCCTCGTCCAGCGAAGGCGATCTGGTGCTGGACCCCTTCTGCGGCTGCGGCACCACCATCACAGTGGCCGAGCGCCTCAAACGCCGCTGGATCGGCATTGACATCACCCACCTGGCTGTGACCCTGATTAAAAAGCGCCTGCACGACTCCTTCGGAAAGGACCTGGCCCCCTATGAAGTCATCGGCGAGCCTGCGGACGTGACCAGCGCGGCCGCCCTGGCCGAGCAGAACCGCCACCAGTTCGAGTGGTGGGCCCTGGGGCTGGTGGACGCGGCCCCGGCCCAGGACAAAAAGAAGGGCGCGGACAAGGGCGTGGACGGGGTGCTCTATTTCCAGGAGACTGTGGACGGCCCCTACCGCAAGATCGTCGTCCAGGTGAAGAGCGGGCACGTGAACGCGGCCACCGTGCGGGACCTGAAAGGGGTGGTGGAGCGGGAGCAGGCGGCCCTGGGATGCCTCATCACCTTACAGCCGCCCACCCGTCCCATGCGGGAGGAGGCTGCGGCCGCGGACTTCTACATCTCGGACCTCTTCCCCGACAAACGCTTTCCCCGCCTGCAAATCCTCACCATCGCCGAGCTCTTCGCGGGCCAGCGCCTGGACTACCCCAACTGGGTCCCCGCCAGGACCTTCAAGCAAGCCGCCCGCCGCCGCAAAGGCCCCGCGCCGGAGGACAAGCAGCGCGATCTTTTATAGTACAGCACTACCTCTCGCCAAACTGTCGAGGTAAAGGCCGGCCTCTGAGAGAGACCGGCCTTTGTTACTGGCGTATCTCACTTTTCCCACTTGGCCTTGGAGCAAGACTAGTTAATGTTGCCCGGGGTTTTCGATTGAATTGACCTGTTTCCAGCTAACCTGACATTTTTTCCGCTTGAAAGTTGGTTTTGCTGGGTTAGGGGGACAAGGCGCGCAACTATCAATTTCTCCCTCTCCCCCCGCTTCTGGGGGGAGAG
>CAZFWX010000233.1:0-1664 GCA_964522695.1 uncultured Desulfobacterales bacterium | reverse complement strand
GACAGAAGAGATAGTTATCGCCATGGTGGCAGAGTATGCCGGCTTTCTCTGGATCCGGGGATCCTCATGCGGCTGACAGGTTTCTGCTGAGGGCGCCACGCCCTGCCGCCAACCCCTGGCCGGATCTGGCAAGAAATTGTCCGATCCGGCCCCTTTCCCGGGGCATTTTGCTGCTTGCCGTTTTTCCCCTTAACTTTTTCTTCCCGGCCTCCTCTAAATAACTGAGAGGAATTAAAACGGTCATCCAGTGTGGGGAGGATATCGCCGTGAGACACGGAAAATTTCTGGCCATCCTGGTGGCGTTGAGCCTGATGGCGGGTTGCGCCACGGAAAATTATAATCCCTATCTCCTGCCCGGGGCCGGCATCGGCGCAGCCCTGGGGGCCGGCATCGGCGCCGCGGCCAACCACAACAACCCCTGGAGGGGCGCGGCCATCGGCGGTTTGATCGGCGGTGCGGCGGGGGGCCTGGCCGGGGAAGCCTACGGGCGTTACAACCCGTACCCGTATCCCCAGAACCCCCAGACCACGTACCAGCAGCAACCCCAGGCGTACTACCAGACCCAACCCCAAGGGTATTACCCGGCAAACTCTAACGGTTACTACCAGTAACGTCTTCTCAGCCCCGAGCATCTTGCCGGCCAAAGTGGAGGCAGGGCCCAGAGAGGTCCTGCCTTTTTTGCGCGGCGCCCCCGCCCGGATGAACAATAACCTTTAGGAATAACAACAATCAAGGTATGATCCGCTGAGGCGCTCCCCCAGGGTCCCGTGGCGCTCAGAGGCTTGCGGTCGCGGCATTTGGATCATCAGCGGGATAGGGAGAGAATTGCCCTGCAGGCGAGAATTTGGCGCAAGAGGTGAAAAAGTGCCGGAAGTAATCTTTGCCGATACGCAACGCCACGTTGTCATAGAGCGAAGCCGCGCCTTGACTCCGGAATTTATGGAGTTCCTGCAAAGCATCGTCTGGGGCTCGGGGGGCGTGCGGTACATCATGCCGAAGATGGCGGACACTTTAAGCCGTTTCCAGAACCCCCACTTTTTTAGCCTGAGGGAAAACGGCAAGCTGGCCGCGGTGACCACCATCAACGGCAAGACCATGGCCATCGAGGGAAAAACCTGGCCGGCCTTTTACCTTTATGGGATCGCGGTGGACCCGGCCAAAAGGCAGCGGGGCTACGGCGCCCTGATAGCTCAGCACAGTCTGCTATACAGCGTGAGCCGGATGGGGGCAAGGGGTCTGTTTTACGGCTATATCGAGGCCAGCAATATCAGTTCGATAAAGACGATTACAAAGGTGGGCTGCAAACTTATCGGCCAGTATCATGCCCTTGTGGTCAGCCGCTTGCGCCCCCAAGATACTGATCGCTGTCAGCAACTTGATGCCGCAATGAAAGAACAGTTTATCCAACTTCTCAAAGCACAATATCACAACCATAATTTTACGGATTTTGACCAGCCGGTTCCGGTTGATCATTGCTACGTTTTCCGGCAGGGAGACGAGATTGTGGCGGGGCTGCACTATGACAGACAGCAATTGACCATACAACGCCTGCCCGGGGTCAGCGGCCGGATTATGGTCAAGGTGCTGCCGCGTATCCCGGGGGTACGCCATCTCTTTCCGGAGGGGAATCTGGATTTCCTGGCCTTCGGGAATCTGTACGCCAA
>CAZFWX010000232.1:0-1678 GCA_964522695.1 uncultured Desulfobacterales bacterium | reverse complement strand
TATGACGCTATGTATAAAAAAAGTTCCCACCCCCACCCCTGCCCTCCCCCATCAAGGGGGAGGGAGAATATGGCCGGTTTGCTATGGCGACTTTGTTGAGTTATTTCTGAAACGCACCCCTACCCCGGATCTGCATGGGCTGGAAAGCCTGTGTTTCTTTTGACCGGGGAATGGTCTGAGAAGAAAGCAAGGAGGTTTCCATGTCGGGGATCACCAGCGTCCTGGATATCGCCGCCCGGAGTCTGGCCGCCGAACAACTGGGCGTGGAGGTTTCCAGCAATAATATCAGCAATGTCAACACTCCGGGGTATTCCCGCCAGATCCTTTATCTCGAAACCGCGTATCCGGTGACTTCGGCCTGGGGGCCCCTGGGCCGGGGCGTGCAGGTGCAGGGCGTCGAACGGGCCTTTGACCCCTTCATTACCGCCCGCCTCGATGAAAAGACCGGGACACTGGCGGAATACCAGGCCACTCAGGACATTCTGGACCAGGTGGAAGCCTTTTTCAATGAGACCCAGACAGGCGGGCTGAACGAAATGTTGACGGCTTTCTGGGGCGCCTTTCACGACCTGGCGGACAATCCCTCGGGCGCGGGGGAGCGCCAGGCCGTGTTGCAGCAGGCCCTCAATGTCTCCGAGGCTTTTTCCTCCCGGGCCGACCAGCTCAGCCAGGAGCGCCAGTACCTTACCCAGCAGCTCCGGCCTACCCTCCAAGAAGCAAATGATTTATCTGCTGACATCGCCCGCCTCAGCCGAGAGATCACCGAGTCCGAGTCCAGCGGCAAGATGGCCAACGACCTGCGGGACCAGCGCAATCTGGCCATTCACCGTCTCTCCCAACTGGTGGGCGTCCGCTATTACACCGGCGGCGATGGCATGATAAACGTCACCCTGCCCAACGGGCTGCCCCTGGTGCAGGGGGTCATGTCCTTTTCTCTGGACTATGAAATCACTCCAGATGAGACGGTGGCCGTGTTCTGGCAGGGGCCGGGCGGCGTCGTGGAAGATATTACGGGTGAACTGGCCGGCGGGAAGCTCACGGGACTGCTGACAGGCCGGGATGAAATCATTCCCCGGTGCCAGGAGAGTCTGGACCAACTGGCCCGCGACCTCATCGCCGCCATCAACGGCCAGCACAGCCAGGGTGTGGGCCTTGAATTTTTTAAAACAGTTACCGGCACTTATGCCGTAAGTGACCCCACCGCTCCCCTCAATGCCGCGGGCCTGCCCTTTGGCGACCGTCTCACCCCGGGGGCCTTGGAGATTCATGTGGACCGGGACGGCTCCCACCTGGCCACCGGCGCCATCATGGTGACCCCGGCCATGACTCTGAACGATGTGGCGAACGCCATCAACAGCGACCCCAACATCGGCAGCCTGGTGACGGCCTCGGTGGTAGGGGGCCGCCTGACCCTATCCGCCAACCTGCCTTCTGACAGCTTTGGTTTTGCCAACGATACCGGCAATCTTCTCCTAAGCTTGGGTGTCAACACCCTCTTCACCGGTGACAAAGCCTATACTTTAGATGTCAATGCATGGGTTTTGGAGCATCCGGAGCATCTGGCCACCGGTCGCATCGACGCCGCCGGGGCCCATGCTCCAGGAGACAACCGCAACGCCCTGGCCCTGGCGGATCTGGAGGATGCACCCGTCACCGGCTCGGGCCAAACCTTGGGCGC
>CAZFWX010000231.1:0-1700 GCA_964522695.1 uncultured Desulfobacterales bacterium | reverse complement strand
TGGTGCTCAGGAAAAATTTGATTATCTTCCCGCCGCATTACTTGTCCCACCAGGCCGAGGCGGTGCTGAAGCGGGGGGCGGCCTCGGCTTTCATGGCCGCGACCGGCATCTCTGGGAAGGATTTAAAGTGATAGGTCAAGTCGGGGGCAAGGTCAGGCAGTCGTGGCGAGGCCCGGGCCGGCACGTTGAGGAGCGGCGAGGCCCAGCAAGGCAGGCAAACCTGGGGTAGATGAGGAGGAGGATCGGGAATGGGGGAGATTATTGCCACTCCACTTTATTTGGGAATCGACCCTGGCTTCAGGAACCCTTGCGCCGTTCTCTGGGTTCAGCCCATGGAAGGGAATGAGCGGGTAATGGTAGTCTCCGAATACTATCAGCGTCTGCGCACCACCACGGAAAACGCCAAGGCAGTGTTGGCCCACCACCTTTCATGCGGCTACGGCCCCCTCTCCGGGGCCTACTGCGACCCATCCTCCCCGGAAACACACGTGGTGTTCTCGGAGATCCTCGGGGTAACAGTCCAAGCCCCCCGTCGAAGCGTCGAGGTGGGCCAGGAGCTGGTGCGGCAATGGCTCAAGGTCCGGCCCGACGGCCGGCCGGGGCTTTTGATCCATCACCGCTGCCGGAACCTGATCCGGGAACTCAAAGGCTACCTGGTCCACGAACCCGGTAAAGGGGACCACCACGCCCTGGACGCCCTGCGCTACTTTTTCGCCGGCTGGCCGGGGGCCGAATGAAGGATGGGCAGGAAAGACCATGACAGTGTCTCAAAAGGGGGAGTCTCAAACTGACCTCCCGGTGATCACCAGGGCCAGGCAATCCCGCATCAAGCAGGTGCAGGAGATGAAGCTCTCGGGCTTTAGGCCCGGAGAGATCGCGGCCAAACTGGGCATCAGCAGGCGCCAAGTCGACCGGGACCTCAAGGACGGCAAGGTCCTCAGCCGGCTCGCGGCCCAGGAATTTGACCAGGACAATTTCCTGGGGGAAAGCATCAGGTTTTGGACGCAAATCCGCTGGAAGTCCATGCGGGACAGCGAGCTTTGCCAGGAAGAAAACGCCAGGATCGGCCATCGCCGCAACGCCATGGCCGCCCAGGAAAAACTGGTAAAAGAGCTGCAGGATTGCGGCCTGTTGGCCAAGGTCCCGCAGAGGCTCCTGTTGGGAGCTGACCTTCCCTTCGAAGACCCGGAGGTGCGGCAGGCCTACCTGGATTTCCTGATCCTGGCCCGGGAAAAGGGCGAAAAAAATCTCGGCCTGTAATTTTTTGGCTTATTACAAATATGGAAGAGGTTATTTACAAAAAGGCCATATCCCCACTTGACCCTATTAAACGGGGAGTACGGGGTTCGGTTTCCCACTTAGGTCCCACTTCGATACCTCCAAAACCGGCCGGGCCGGTAAAAACCGGCAAATCCACACTATCTCTATGTTTTCCGGGGTTCGTGTCCGGGCGTAACCGGGCGATCACGATCCACCCTTACTCCTATTATTCGTTTTTAAAATACCCCCCAAAGCCTGCCAGAAGCCGCGTACGGAGATCGCCCCGGCGAGGCTCCGTGACGGCTTTGGCATACTGGGTGCTACCGTGACCATGTCCCCGCAACTGGACAAACCAAGCACCGGGACTTCACTGTCCATTGCCAACCCCCGGGCCGCACTGGCCCTGGTGGAGCATTACCGGTCTCACGGCTTTAAAGATG
>CAZFWX010000230.1:0-1701 GCA_964522695.1 uncultured Desulfobacterales bacterium | reverse complement strand
CTGGTGGATTATTATGCCGGGGCGGCCTATCCCGACGCCTACGGCGCAGCCATCCGGGCCTTTGCCCGCTACCTGGGCAGCGAGCCGGCCCCACGGGCCGATGAGGCGCTCTACTACAAAGCCCTGGCGCACCGGGGCCTCAAGGTGGATTTGCTGGCCCGGGGAGCCCAGCCCCTCTCCAAGGTCCTGGACCCGGTGAGCGCCGGGCTCCTCATGGCGGCCATCGCCCGGAGGGGCATCAGCCTCCACGTGCACTCCTGGCCCACCGCAGTGCTGGGGGAAAAGGGGCGGTTGACCGCCCTGGCCCTGAACGATAACCGGGAGCTTTCCACGGACGCAGTGATATTTTCCGTTGGAGTCCAACCTCGGGTAAAATTCCTGAATGGCACGGGGATAGCGGGCACCGGAGGAGTGCTGGTGAACGATTATCTGCAATCCGGTCACCCCGACATCTACGCCGCGGGCGACTGCATCCTTCCCCATCACCTCATCACCGGCGAGCCCGCGGCCTTCCATATCTGGCCGGCGGCGGTGGCCCAGGGGGCGGTGGCCGGGGCCAACCTGGCGGGGGCAGGGCGGCTCTATGACGGCATTCTGCCCATGAATAGCATTTCCCTTCGGGGCTTTAAGGTGATCACCGGCGGACACCTCAATCCCGATACCCCGGACGGCGAGGTCTTTGAGGAACTGGATCGCCACCAGAGCCGCTTCAAGCGCCTGGTCTTTGATGACGGCCGCCTGGTGGGAGCCACCCTCATCGGCCCGGTGGCCCACGCCGGTATTTACTTTCAACTCATTGCCAATAAGACCCCGATACGGGACCTGCCCTGCGACCCCCGCTCGCCGGATTTCCACCCGGGGAGGCTGTGGGGGTGAAGAAAGATTTTGGGGGAGGGTCCGGGGACCTGAGGTCCCTGCCCCGCAAGCCTGGACAAGGAGTGACCATGAAGACCGTGATCGTCCGGCCGGAGCGCTGCGTGGGCTGCTTACAGTGCCGCCTGGCCTGTGCGGTGGAGCATTCCCGCAGCAAGGAGCTGGCCGCCGCTCTGAGCGAGGATTTGCGGCCGGTGTCCCGCATCGCGGTGTACCCCGGCCGGGTGCACCTGTCGCTCCCCAACAAGTGCCGCCACTGCGACCCGGCGCCCTGCCAGGCGGTGTGCATAGCCGGCGCCATCAGCCGGGATCCGCTCCGGGGCACTACGGACATTGACCCCGCCCGCTGCATCAACTGCGCCATGTGCGCCATGGCCTGCCCCTTTGGGGTGCTCACCTACGCCGCCACCGCCAAAGCGCCGGAGCGCCGGACCGTGGCCTTGAAGTGTGACCAGTGTCCGGACCGGGAAACGGTGGGCCGGGTGCCGGCCTGCGTAGAGGCCTGCAAGGTGGGAGCCCTCACCTACGGTGAGCTCCAGGACGCCATGGCCGCCAAGGGCCAGTCCCTGGCCCAGGCTTTTTATGCCGCGCCCCCACCTGGTGAGGCTGGCCCACCTGAGATGATCCGCCTCTGGCGTCAACTTGTTTAGGATGGTATAATAGGAGTCGGCAGGCGGCCTATGGGGCTGCCGCCTCCCTGGAGCAGGACTTCAAGCAGCTACCAACGCCCACGGGCGTCGGCCATCGGCCCCTGGCGGACTTGTACAGCAGGGACCCCGGGGAGGCCGAAATTCTCGGGAGGAAGGAGGTACCGACTGCATGGATCAA
>CAZFWX010000229.1:0-1738 GCA_964522695.1 uncultured Desulfobacterales bacterium | reverse complement strand
TTATTGACGTTGATCAATGCTGTGGTCGTCGGCCAGCAGGATGGTGCAAACGTCCATTTATTCCCCCCCGGAGGCCAGGGGAAGGGTGAAAGCGATCCTGGTCCCCTGGTTTTCCTGGCTGGTGATCTCCAGGGTGCCGCCCTGCATCCGTACCCGCTCTTCCATGGCCGCCAGGCCCAGGCCCCGGTTCGTGTCATCCAGGGAGTGGAGCCGGGAGGTGTCAAAGCCGCAGCCGTTGTCCTCCACCGTCAAGAGGGCCGCGTTAGGATTGCGCTTTACCTTCACGGAAACCCGGGAAGACTTGGCGTGCTTGCCGATGTTGGTCAAGATCTCCTGCACGATGCGATAAAAAACCGTTTGGGTGGGGAGGGAAAAATCCGCATCCAGGTTGTCCAGTTTCACTTTCCAACGGATGTCCGGGTGTTGTTTGGCGAACTCTTCCAGCATCTGGCGCAGAGCGCCGGTGAGTCCCAGGTCCTCCAGGTTGCCGGGGCTGAGGTCGAAATACAGGCGGCGCACCTTTTCCACCACGCCATCGATAAAGTTGTCCAAGGCCTCGATGTCCTCGGCCAGCGTTTTCTGCTCCGGGGTCAGTCCCCGCTCCAGGGTCCGCAATTGCAGCTTGATGGCCAGAAAAGCGTGGCCCAGCTCATCGTGGAGTTCCGCGGCCAGGCGCTTGCGTTCCTTTTCCTGGGCGTCCATGAGCAGGGAAGAGAAGTGGCGGAGGCGCGCTTCGGATTCCCTAAGAGATTTTTCCGTCTGCAGGCGATTCGTTACTTCCTCTTTGAGTTGAGCCACCATAAGCCGCAGTTCCGCGGTCCGGCTTTTCACTTTCTGCTCCAGTTCGTCGTGGGCCTGTTCGAGAGCCTTCTCAACGCTCTTGCGCGCCGTGATGTCCGTCAAGGCCACCACCGCGCCCATGACCTCCCCCTGGCTGCCCCGGAGGGGCCCGGCATTCAGCAACATATCAAGAGGCTCCCTGCCTTCAGGTAAGGAAAGATAGACTTCCAGGCCGTGAAAGCTCCTGCCCTGCAGCACTGAGCTTATGGAGAAAGACCAGCCTGCCGCAGGGCTGCCTTGTTCCCCGACATGGTCGATGGTTGTCAGCCGGAGGACCTCGTCAAATTGCCTGAGCAGCAAATTGCCACGACAAATCCGGTGTGCCTCATGGGAGGCCCGGATGATGCGGCCCTTGGGATCGACGACCAGGATGATCGCCTCCGCCTGCTCAAAGATGGCCCGGGAGAGCTGCTCTTCGGCCATGATGGCTTCCTGGCGCTTCTGCTGGGTGAGGTCCGTCACCACCAGGCAGACGGCGCCGGGGGCCTCTTCCAGATTGAAGCTTCGGAAGGACAGGTAAGCCGGCACGATCACGCCCAATCGGTTTCTGAGTGAGACTTCCCCCTTGCTGGCGTCTTGCCGGCCCTGCGAAAGCAGCGCCCTCAAGAGCTCCTGGTCCGCGGCTTCCACATAGTCCGAGATGTAAGTCCCTACCAGCCTTTCCAGGGGGGCTCCCAGGATTTCCGCCAGTTGTTGATTGCCGTACAGGATGTCCCCGTCCGGGGCCAGGATGGCCGTACCCTCGTTAATGGCCTCTATGAGAATGCGGTAGGAGTAATCTGAGCCTTTGAGGGTATAGATTTTCTCCCCCGCGGGCCCGTAAACCACCAGGGCGTCCACTTCGCCTTCCCGGATAGCCCGCAGGGTGTCCTCGGCCTCCTCCAGGCGGGTCCTGAGG
>CAZFWX010000228.1:0-1749 GCA_964522695.1 uncultured Desulfobacterales bacterium | reverse complement strand
TTGGCCGCGCCCCGCTGCTGGTGGGAGACGATGTCCGACTCCATGAATACGGTGCAGCGCTCCCCCAGCCGCACCGGCGTTTGGCTGGTCAGGGCCAGTCGGCCGAATTCCTCCCGGATGGAGATGCCCAATTTTTCGGCCTGCTCCTCCAGGTAGGAGCCTGTGCCTGCGGCGCAGACCTTGTTCATCATGAAGTCCACGATGGCGCCGTGCTTTAGGCTGATGAACTTGGAATCCTGGCCGCCGATTTCGATGATGGTGTCCACCTGGGGATTGATGGCTGCGGCGGCCGTGGCCTGGGCGGTGATTTCGTTGCGCACCACGTCCGCGCCGATGAAATCGCCGGTGAGGTAGCGCCCGGAGCCTGTGGTGGCCGCGCCCATGATCTTCACCCGGCCGGAGAGAAGCTGACCCACCCGGCGCAGGCCCTCGGTAATGGCCTCGAGCGGCCGGCCCGCGGTCATGAGATACTCCCGGGCCAGGACCCGGCCCTCGCGGTCGATGACCACCACGTTGGTGCTGATGGAGCCCACGTCGATGCCCAGGTAGGCCTCCACGTCGGCGCCCACCGGCGGCGGCTCCAGCACCTGGTAGTGTCCTTCGCCCAACACCGGCGGCGGCGTGAGCCTTGGCAAAGTGCGGGCGGCCTCCACGTCCCGGGCCAGGTAGTCCTCCAGGGGCTTGAGAGTTAGGGAAAAATCTGCGGGGGGCTGCTCCCGGCCCACCAGCACCGCGCCCACCGCACCCAGGGCGCAGAAATGGTCCGGGATGATAAGATTCTGCTCGTCCAGCTCCAGCACCTGCCGGAAGGCCTGGCGCACCCCCTGGTTGTAGGCCACCCCGCCCTGGAAGGCCACCGGGGCTTCCAGATCCTTACCCTTCGCCAGATTGCTCTTCAGGTTCCTGGCCATGGCCTGGCACAGGCCGGCAATGATCTCGTAATCAGGCGTCGCCCCCTGCTGCAGGTGAATCATGTCGGTTTTGGCGAAGACGCTGCAGCGCCCGGCGATGCGGGGCGGCGTGGTGGATTTCAGGGCCAGTTCGCTGAAATCCTCAATGGTATAGCCCAGACGGTGGGCCTGCTGGTCCAAAAAGGAGCCGGTGCCCGCGGCGCACATGGTGTTCATGGCGAAATCCTGGATCACCGCCTGGCCGCCTTCCTCCCCCACCATGATGAGCTTGGCGTCCTCGCCGCCCATGTCGATGATGCTGCGCACCTCGGGGTGGAAATGCAGGGTCCCCCGGGACTGGGCGATGACTTCGTTGATGAAGGGGGCGCCCAGGATCTCCGCCAGGGTCTTGCCGCCGATGCCGGTGCAGGCCGCCAGGCGGCAGCGGTCCAGGGGAAATTCCCGTTCCATATCCTTTAACAGCTGCAAAGCGGTGCGGTAGGTCTCGCCGAAATGGCGGCGGTATTCTTCCCGCAAAACCTGCCCCGCCTTGTCCATCACCACCAGCTTGACACTCACCGAACCGATATCAATACCCACATCGAACAGATCGCGCATGTCTTAGTGTCCCCGATTGAGAAAGACTTTTTTGGGGGAGGGGGCGAGGGGTTCCACAGGCTGGAAAGCCTGTGCCACCGCCCCTCCTCCCTCCCTCAAACTCCCTGCCCCAACCCCTTATTGCTTTTCTGGGGCCGGGACAGTCTGGGCGAATGCCCTGCCTGTCACGGCCCGAATAATGGGGGGTGGGGAGGGGGGTGTGGGGGGAGGGCGGGGGAACTGGTTCCCCCGGCCCTCCCCC
>CAZFWX010000227.1:0-1884 GCA_964522695.1 uncultured Desulfobacterales bacterium | reverse complement strand
CCCCCCCCCCCCCCCCCCCCCCCCCCCCCCCCCCCCCCCCCCCCCCCCCCCAATACCTCAATCCCTCGAAACCACGTTATCTTATGCTAAAGCCAGCATCCCAAAAGAGTCCCGGAGAAGTGCCGACGCCGTCAATACAGCTGGCGCCGGCGCCCCGCCGCGTGCACACCACCGCCCGGGGCGATGCGGTCTTCAAATGGCTCACCTTCGCCTGTTCGGCCCTGGTGCCCCTGGTGATGCTGGCCATCGGTCTGGAGCTCCTGCTCTCTTCCCTCCCGGCGCTCAGGCAGTTCGGCTGGCGCTTTTTCCTCTCCCAGGAGTGGAACCCGGTGCTCCAGGAGTTCGGCGCGGCCAGCAGCATCTTCGGCACCCTGGTGTCCACCCTCATCGCCATGGCCATCGCCGTGCCCTTAAGCCTGGCCATCGCCCTTTTCCTGGTGGAGCTGGCGCCGCCCAGGGTCAGCCGGGTGGTGGGCACGGCCATTGAACTTCTGGCCGCGGTGCCCAGCATTATTTACGGCATGTGGGGGCTTTTCGTCTTTGCGCCCTTCATGGCCACATACGTCCAGCCGTTTCTGGGCGGCGCCCTGGGTTTTCTGCCCCTCTTTACCGGTCCGCCCCTGGGCATCGGCATGCTCACCGCGGGCATCATCCTGGCCTTCATGGTGCTGCCCTTTGTCAGCGCCGTCACCCGGGACGTCTTTCAGCTAGTGCCGCCGGTGGTGAAGGAATCCGCCTTCGGCATGGGGGCCACCACCTGGGAGGTGACCTACAAGGTGACCATCCCCTACGGCCTGGTGGGCATCATCGGCGCGGTCTTCCTGGGCCTGGGCCGGGCCCTGGGTGAGACCATGGCCGTGACCTTCGTCATCGGCAACGCCCACCGCATCTCGGCGTCGCTGTTTGCGCCGGCCAACACCATCGCCTCCACGCTGGCCAACGAGTTCAGCGAGGCCACCGAACCGCTCTACGTCAGCTCTTTAGTGGCCCTGGGGCTGGTGCTCTATATCATCACCTATCTGGTGCAGGTCGTTTCGCAGATGCTGCTCAAGCGCATGTACCGGGCCTGGAGTGTGGGCCTGTGAAGCTGCGCCGACCCACCGGACGCCGCCTCACCAATCTGCTGGTGAGCCTCTGGGCCGGGGCCTCGGCGGGCGCGGGCATCCTCATCCTTTTGTGGATCCTCTCTGTGGTGGTGTCTCGGGGTCTGGGCGCGCTCAACCTCGACTTTTTCACCCACCTGCCCACCCCGCCGGGCCAGGCCGGGGGCGGCCTGGCCAACGCCATCGTGGGGACGCTGGCCCTCACTGTGGCCGCGACGCTGGTGGCCGTGCCCGTGGGTTTGATGGCCGGCATCTACCTGGCCGAGTTCAGCGACGATTCCCGGGTGGCGGACTACAGCCGCTTTTCCGCCAACGTGCTCATGGGCATGCCCTCCATCATCGTCGGCGTCTTCGCCTACACCCTCTTGGTGGTGCCGCTGGGCCGCTTTTCCGGGTATGCCGGGGTCGCGGCCCTGGCCATCCTCATGCTGCCCGTGGTCACCCGCACCACTGAAGACATGCTGCGCCTGGTGCCCAACACCCTGCGGGAATCCGCCCTGGCCCTGGGCGCGCCCCGGTGGAAGGTGACTTTGGCCATCGTCTTTCGGGCCGCCAAGGCCGGCCTCATTACCGGCATCCTCCTGGCCGTGGCCCGGGTGAGCGGTGAAACCGCGCCCTTGCTGTTCACCGCGCTCAACAGCCCCTACTGGTTCAGCTCGCTGGCGGCGCCCACCCCCAACCTCACCGTCACTATTTTCAACTACGCCATGAGCCCCTACCCCGACTGGCAGGCCAAGGCCTGGGGCGCGTCGCTCTTGATCACCGGCGGGGTGCTGCTCCT
>CAZFWX010000226.1:0-1936 GCA_964522695.1 uncultured Desulfobacterales bacterium | reverse complement strand
CATACCGTGACGTTGTGCGTCTCGCATATGACAGAAAATACCGCCATAAGTTAGAGGAAAAAGTGGCCAGGGTGCTCAATCCTCTGCTTGACCAGGTTGAAGTCTTAATTAAAAATGGCAAAGATGGCGGAATAATTGATAATGATATCGCTTCATTTTTTGATGTAATTTTAATATCGCTCAACTTTTTGTCTAATTACTCGAAAATTGTAATATGAGGTGCATCTTGCAATATCTCCTGAAACAGGCGGAAATGGAAAAAAATCTGCAAGCGATGCAAGTAACCTTTGAAGATTTAAAACGTCTCAGGAGGAGAATCGAACGGCTTATGCAGAGAAACCCCGAACTTATTATAAAAATCGCACGGTTATTGAACCTTAACTAAAACTTTTTGCTGTCGGCGAGGCCCGATGCGGCAAGGCCGGTATTGACCCCACCAAGGGTTGATCCGGTCTTTTTTCATGAGGACCCGTGAAACTGAAATTGACCGCAATCCCCGAAGAACTGAAGTACAGGCCCCAATGGGTTACGTGGAAGTCCGTTGAGCGCGACGGCAAGCTCACCAAAATCCCCCTTGACCCCGAGACCGGCGGCCCGGGCAAGTCGAACGACCCGGGCACCTGGGGGACTTTTGACCAGGCCTTAAGCCATTACCAGGCCCACCAGGGCAACGGGATTGCCGGCATCGGCTTTGTGTTCTCACCGGATGACCCATTCACCGGCGTTGATTTAGACCACGCTCTCGTTGACGGCAGCCCCCGACTGTGTGCCAGGCTGCTTTTGCGCTACCTGGGGACCTATTCGGAAGTAAGTCCCTCCGAGAAGGGGGCGCACGTCATCCTGAAGGGCAAACTTCCGGCGGGCGGCAATCGCAAACAATTTTCGTGTGGCCTAGGAATTGAGCTTTACGACCGCGGCCGGTTCTTCACCGTGACCGGCCACCACCTGCCCGGGGCCCCCACCACGGTTGAAGACCGGCAAGCGGAGCTTGAGGCCCTGCACCGTCAAATTTTTTTTTGCGCACAGGTGGATCCCCGGTCTGAAGGCCCCAGGCCTGGCCCTTCCCCTACCCTGGACCTTTCAGACCGAGAGCTTATCGAAAAGGCGTCTGCGGCCCGGAACGGTGAGAAATTTTCCCGATTGTGGGCGGGGGACTGGGAGGGCGCTGGCTATCCTTCGCAATCCGAGGGTGACCTCGGCCTGGCCATGAGCCTGGCCTTCTGGACGGGTGGAGACCCGGAGCGCATAGACCGGCTTTTTCGGCAATCCGGCCTCTACCGGGAGAAGTGGGACCGGCCAGACTACCAGGAGAAGACCATCGGCAAGGCCCTGGCCCAGACCACAGAGTTTTACACCCAGGGGAAGGGGACGGCCACCGGAGCCGGCCAGAACCGGGACGGCGACCAAACGGCCCACGAAAGAGAGAAGGCCCCCGGCGGCAACGGCTCCGGCCAGAGAGCACAAGAGGCCCCCAGGCCCGGTCCCCAAACTTCCACAATCCGGTTTGTGACCGGCGCAGAGCTTCAAACCATCGAATTTAAGGAACCCGCCTGGGTAGTCCCTGGAATCCTGCCAGAGGGTCTTTGTCTCTTCTCTGCCCGGCCCAAAAAGGGCAAGACCTGGTGGAGCCTAAATATCTCTGTGGCGAAGGCCACGGGGGGCTGCGCCCTAAGCAAGCAGGACCTCAGACTTGAACAAGGAAAGGTCCTTTACCTGGCCCTCGAGGATAAGCTGAGGCGGGCGCAGAAACGCCTTAAAACCATTATGGGGGACGCCCCTTTTCCAGAGGACCTGATACTCGCCGAAACCTGGCCCCGTCTGGATAAGGGCGGCCTGGAGGCCCTCCGGGATTTCCTGAAAGATCATGACGACTGCAAGATGGTGGTGGTGGATTCCTTCGCCAAGATCAAACCAGTCCGGCCCAAAAATTCAGACC
>CAZFWX010000225.1:0-1964 GCA_964522695.1 uncultured Desulfobacterales bacterium | reverse complement strand
GCAACATCACCGAACTCATTTTTCCCCGGCCCACCATGCTCATCATCTCCTTCCCGCACAACCCCACCACCAAGTGCGTGGACCTGGAGTTCTTCAAGCGCATCGTGGAGTACGCCCACAAGTATAACGTGCTCATCATCCACGATTTCGCCTACGCCGACCTGGTCTTCGACGATTATGTGGCTCCCAGCTTCCTGCAGGTAGACGGGGCCAAAGAGGTGGGGGTGGAGCTCTTTTCCCTGTCCAAAAGCTACAACATGCCGGGCTGGCGCATGGGCTTTGTGGTGGGCAACCGGCGACTGGTGCACGCCCTGCAGCGCATCAAGAGCTACCTGGATTACGGGGTCTTCCAGCCCATCCAGATCGCTTCCATCATCGCCTTAAACGGCCCGGACGACTGTGTGAAGGACATTGTGGCCACGTACAAGGAGCGCCGGGACGCCCTGTGCCGGGGCTTGCACAACGTCAAATGGAACGTGGAGCCGCCCAAGGGAACCATGTTTGTCTGGGCCAGAATACCTAAGAAGTTCAGACATCTGGGGTCATTGCTGTTCACCTTCCTGCTCATCCGGGAGGCCAGGGTGGCCGTCTCCCCCGGCTCGGGCTTCGGGGAGTTCGGCGACGAATACGTGCGCTTCGCCCTGGTGGAGAACGTGCAGCGCACCAACCAGGCCATCCGCGGCTTCCGCAAAGTCATGCGCATGACTCCCGAGGAGATCGAGAGCGTCGCCAACGAACTGCGGCCCCTGCTCAAATGAAATGAGTGGTGATATGCGCGCCATGAACGTGGGACTGGTGGGTTTCGGCACCGTGGGCAGCGGCGTGGTGCGCCTGCTCACCCAGCGGGCCGACATCCTGGCCCGGCGGCTGGGCGCCGGACTGGTCCTCAAACGGGTGGTGGACCAGGACCTGGACCGACCCCGGCCGGTGGCATTGCCTGCCGGTCTGCCCTTCACCGGCCGGACGGCGGACATCCTGGATGACGCCGACATCGACGTCCTGGTGGAACTGATCGGCGGCGTGGACGACGCCCGGGACCTGGTCCTGGCCGCCATTCACCGGGGCAAGCACGTGGTCACCGCCAACAAAGCCCTGTTGGCCCTGCACGGCAACGAGATCTTCGCCGCCGCGGACCGGGCCGGGGTGGAAGTGGCCTTCGAAGCCTCGGTGGGCGGCGGCATCCCCATCATCCTCACCCTGCGGCAAGGCCTGGCCGCCAACCGCATTGAGGGGATTCTGGGCATCTTAAACGGCACCTGCAACTACATCCTGACGCAGATGACCCAGGAAAACCAGCCCTTTGCCCAGGCCCTGGCCGAGGCCCAGGCCGAGGGCTTCGCCGAGGCGGACCCCACCCTGGACATCTCCGGCGGGGACACGGCCCATAAGCTGGCCATCCTCATGTCCCTGGCCTTTGGCGTGCGCCTGGATTTTCAAGCCATCACGGTGGAAGGCATCGCCGATCTGGACCCGGAGGACCTGCAATTCGCCCGGGAGTTCGGCTACACCATCAAGCTTTTGGCCATCACCCGGGACGACGGCCAGCGGCTGGAAGCCCGGGTGCACCCCACGCTGATCCCCCGGGGGCACCTGCTGGCCCGGGTCAACGGCGCCTTCAATGCCGTGCATCTCACCGGCGACGCGGTGGGGCCGCTTCTGCTTTACGGCCAGGGCGCGGGCATGATGCCCACGGCCAGCGCGGTGGTGGCCGATCTCATGGACCTGGCCCGAAATCTCAATAACGGCGTCAAGAGGAGGGTGCCGCCCCTGGGTTGCGAGGCGGCTCTGTCGTCTCCGCCTGTGGTCAAAGCCATGGATGAGGTGGTGACCAACTACTACTTCCGCTTTGCGGCCCTGGACCGGCCGGGGGTGCTCTCCCAAATTTCCGGGATCCTGGGCAAGCATAACATCAGCATCGCCGCAGTGATTCAGAAAGGCCGGGAAGTCAAGGGCGCGGTGCCCAT
>CAZFWX010000224.1:0-1966 GCA_964522695.1 uncultured Desulfobacterales bacterium | reverse complement strand
AAGGCCACGTGGATCCAGGGGTGCATCCAGGCGGTCTGGGGCATGCCCGAGGAAACGATCTCCATGCAGCCGGTGGCGTGGGCGATGACCGCGTCCTTGCCGATGGCCTTGCAGACCCAGCGCACCGCCAGGGCCTCGCCGCAGCCCTGGCAGGAGCGGTGGCCCGAGGTGAAGAATTCCTCCCGGGGCATGAGCCGGGAGGCGTACGTGTCGAATTTGTGGCTTTGGGCAGTGCCGAACTTGTCCATCAGCCTCTTACTCCATAAATGTGGTATTCCTGGGTGGGCCCGGACTTGACCTCCGCCTGGGCCTTGGCGACGATGTCGTGGAAGGCGTCAGGGGCCACGTCCCGGCCGCCCAGGCCGATGATATAGCTAACGGTGTCAGGGCGCTGGGCCTGGCTGTACAGGGCGCTGCGCACCTCGGCCAGCACCGGCGGCGCTGCACCCCCCAAAGACAGGGCCCGGTCGCAGACGATGAGCAGCTTGGCCTCGCCCACCGCCTCCCGCAGGGCCGCGAAGGGGAAGGGCCGCCACTGGCGGATGCTGATGAGACCCACGGGGAGCCCCGCGGCCCGCATTTCCTCCACCGCCACTTCGGCCACCTCGGTGAGACACCCCATGGTGAGGAGCAAAATCTCCGCGCCGTCGGTCAGGTAGCTCTCCACCGGCTTGTAGCGGCGGCCGGTGATCTGGGCCCATTCGTCCCAGACTTCAGCGATGCGGCCTTGGGCGTTGGTGAGGGTCACCTGGTGGCTCATCTTTACTTCGGTGTAGATCTCGGGCATGGCGAAGGCGCCCATGGTCACCGGATTCCGGGGGTCCAGGGTGTGCTTGGGGACGTAGGGCGGCAAAAACTTGTCAATGGTTTCCTGGTCCGGCATCTCCAGGGCCTCCACCACGTGGGAGAGGATGAAGCCGTCCAGATTCACGATCATGGGCAGGAGCACGTCGTGGCTCTCGGCGATCTTAAAGGCCATGACCGAGTGATCGAAGGCCTCCTGGCCGTTTTTGACGAAGACCTGGATCCAGCCGATGTCTTTCGCGGCCATGATGTCGCCGTGGTCGTTCCAGATGGACAGCGGCCCGGACAAGGCCCGGTTGGCCACGGTCATGACGATGGGGAAGCGCATGGCGCTGGCGATGAAGAGAATCTCGAACATCAGGGCCAGCCCCTGGGAGCTGGTGGCCGTGTAGGTGCGGGCCCCGGCGGCGCACATGCCGATGCAGGTGCTCATGGCCGAATGCTCGGACTCCACGTTGACGAACTCGGCCTCCAACTGGCCGTTGGCCACCATGGAGGACAGGTGCTCGACGATGTGGGTCTGGGGGGTGATGGGGTACGCGGCGATGGCCTCGGCCCGGGCCAGTTGCACCGCGTGGGACACGCCGATGGAGACCTCCATGCCCTCCCGGTGCGAAGGGGCCAGGGACAGGACCGGCGCCTCGGCTTTACTTTCCGCTTTGGCTTTGGCTTTGGCCATCACTCTTCCTCCGGGACCATGGAGATGCAGCCGGTGACGCACTCCTTGGCGCAGATGCCGCACCCCTTGCAGTAATTGGGGTCCATGTCGAAGTAGCCGCCCGGCTCCTCGACGATGGCGGGCTCGGGGCACACCGTCCAGCAGACCCCGCAGCGGATGCAGCGGCTCTTGGTCCACACCGGGTGCTGGGAGCGCCAGTCGCCGGTGCGGTAGTCCCGGGCGCTGCCCGGTTCCCGGAGCAGGCCGCCCAGTTCAATGTCCTGCCAGGTATTTTGTTCCAAAGGTTTCACGGTTGGGCTTCCTCCACCACCGTTTTGTCGAACGCAACCTTAAGGGAATTAAAGTTTTTCACCGCCAAAGGCCCGAACCGCTCTTTAATGGGGTGGTCCATGGCCTCCACGGACACCACCCCCGTGGCTTTGAGCAGCGCCCCCAACATGGTGGTGTTGGTGATGGGCACGCCCAGGACCTCCCGGGCGATGG
>CAZFWX010000223.1:0-2005 GCA_964522695.1 uncultured Desulfobacterales bacterium | reverse complement strand
TCTGCGCCAGGGCGCCGGCGCATTGATTATCAGGCCGAGCTCAATCCGGCCCAGTATCTGGCCGTCACCACCACCCAAGGGCCGGTCCTGGTCATTGCCGGGGCGGGGAGCGGCAAGACCCGCACCCTGGTCTACCGCCTGGCGTATCTCGTGGACCAGGGCGTCGACCCCGGCACCATCTTACTCCTCACCTTCACCAGGAAGGCTTCTAGGGAGATGCTCTCCCGGGCGGCGGATCTCATGGACCGGCCCTTGACCCAAGTCACCGGCGGCACCTTCCACAGCATCTGTTACCTGTGGCTCAGGCGCTACGCCGGCCTCTTGGGCTACGGCGAGGGCTTCACGGTCATGGACCGGGACGACCAGGGGCACTTAATCGCCCTCATCAAGGAGCAGTTGGGCCTCAAAACCGTGCACGGCCCCTTCCCGAGGAAGGAAACCCTGGCCGAAATTTTGGGCGCCATGGTGAACAAGCGCCTGACACTGGAGGGGGTGCTGGCCAAGGACCACCCCCAGTTCCTGCCCCAGCGCCACCATCTGAGCGCCATAGCCCAGGCCTACGAGCAGGAGAAGCGGCGGCTCAACCTCATGGACTACGACGATCTCCTGGTCCAGGGCCGGCGTTTGCTGAGCGAGCACGAGGACGTGCGCCGCGCGCTCTCGGAGCGCTTTCGCTACCTCATGGTGGACGAGTACCAGGACACCAACCACCTCCAGGCCGAGATCGTGCGCCTCTTGGCCTACACCCACGACAACGTCATGGCCGTGGGCGACGACTGCCAGTCCATCTATTCCTTTAGGGGCGCCAATTTCCGCAATATCATGGACTTCCCGGACCTATTTCCCGGCACCCGCCTCATCAAGCTGGAGGAGAACTACCGCTCCACCCAGCCCGTGCTGGAACTGGCCAACGCCCTCATGGTGGAGGCCAAGGAAAAATACACCAAGTGCTTATTTACCCGCCGGGGCGACAGCTTGAAACCCCGGCTCTTCCGGGCGGGGAGCGAAAACGAGCAGTCCCGGCTGGTGGCCGCCCAGGTAAAAGAGCTGAAACGCCAGGGCATACCTCTCAGGCAGATGGCCGTGCTTTTTCGGGCCGGGTACCACTCCTTTGACCTGGAAATCGAACTGGTGCGCCAAGGCATCCCCTTCATGAAGTTCGGCGGCTTCAAATTCATGGAGTCCGCGCACATCAAAGACGTGCTCTCGTACCTGCGGGTGGTGGCCAACCCCATGGACAACTTAAGCTGGACGCGGCTGCTCTCCCTTATCCCCGGCGTGGGCCGCCAGACCTGCGCCAAGATCACCGGCCAGATCAAGGATGGCTTCACCCTGGCTAAGATTCGGGAGTTGCTGAAAACGCAGCGCCAACAGGGCTTAAAAGACCTGGCCGAAGTCCTGGGCGAACTGGACAGCCCCGCGCAGACCCTGATTTCCCGGCTCAACATCGCGATGGGGCATTATGAGCCCCTCATGACCGGCCGCTTCGACGACTTCCCCAAGCGCGTCAAGGACCTGGAGCACCTGCTCACCATCACCGCCCGCTACAAGGAGCTGAACAGCTTCCTGAACGACCTGACCCTGGACCCGCCCGCCAGCGTGGGGGACATCACCGGCGCCACCCACGACTACCTGACCCTGTCCACGATTCACTCCGCCAAGGGCCTGGAATGGGAGGCCGTGTTCATCATCTGGGCCGCGGAGGGGCGCTTCCCCGTCTTCACCATGCAAGAAAGGGAGGACGACACCGAAGAGGAGCGGCGCCTCATGTACGTAGCCGTGACCCGGGCCAAGCGCTATCTGGCTATCATTTTCCCAACTGTAGGATATAATAGAAATTTGGGCATGACCGTGAACTCCCCCTCCCGCTTCATTGCGGACCTGCCCCGGAACCTGCTGGAAACCTGGCGGGCCTCGGTGGAGAGGGGGTAGGAGGAGGAAAGGGCATGACGGTGGGGGGGGGGGGGGGGGGGGGGGGGGGGGGGGGGGGGGGGGGGGGGGGGGG
>CAZFWX010000222.1:0-2011 GCA_964522695.1 uncultured Desulfobacterales bacterium | reverse complement strand
CTCGCGACCTCCGGCGTGACAGGCCGGCGTTCTAACCAACTGAACTACGCCCCCGAATTCACAAGCAATTTACTTTTTGCTGCTGGTAGGCGGAACAGGGTTCGAACCTGTGACCCCCGGCTTGTAAGGCCGATGCTCTCCCAGCTGAGCTATCCGCCCTACGCACGTAATCGTCGCGGATGCCTCTGCCCCTGTCAAGGGGAAAATCCCGGCAAATCCACTTCTGCCCCGGCTCTCAATGAGCCTGGATTTCCGACGTAGGGCCCTCTTCGGCCGGGATGAAGGCAGGAGGCTCCACCGGCTCGGGCACAGGTTTGAAGAGGCTGTCCGGATCCTCCAGGGCCAGGGCCAGGCGCAGCACCTCGTTCATATGGTCCACGGGGATCAGCTCCACGGCCTTGAGAATCCTGGCAGGGATTTCCTTGATGTCCTTTTCGTTGTCCCGAGGGATGATCACCGTCTTGATCTGGTGCCGGTGCGCGGCGATGATCTTCTCTTTGAGGCCGCCGATGGGCAGCACCCGGCCTCTCAGCGTAATCTCCCCGGTCATGGCCACGTCCCGCTTGACCGGAATTTTAAGCAAAGCGGAGACGATGCTGGTGCCGATGGTGATGCCCGCGGAGGGGCCGTCCTTGGGGATGGCGCCTTCGGGCACGTGCACGTGGAGATCGATGCGGCGGTAAAATTCCCCGGGCAGGCCCAGACTTTCGGCGATGGAGCGCACGTAGCTCAAGGCCGCGTGGGCCGATTCCTGCATCACTTCGCCCAGTTTCCCGGTGATGAGCAGTTTGCCCCGGCCGGGCAGGACCACTACTTCCGTTTGCAACAGTTCGCCGCCGAATTCCGTCCAGGCCAGGCCGTTGGTGAGGCCCACCTCGTCCTTTTCTTCGGTCTGGCCGTAGCGGTACTTGGGCACCCCCAGGAACTTGGGGATGGACTGGCTGTTCACCTGGACCTTGTGGTCCCGGCCTTTGCTGGCCACTTCCCGGGCCACCTTGCGGCACACCGAGGCCAGCTCCCGCTCCAGGTTGCGCACGCCCGCCTCCCGGGTATAGAGGCGGATGATGCTCAAGATGGCGTTCTCCGAGAACTGGATGTTGTCCGCGCTCAGCCCGTTGGCCTGAGACTGCTTGGGGATGAGGAACTTTTCGGCGATATGCAGTTTCTCCACCTCGGTGTAGCCCGGCAGGCGGATGATTTCCATGCGGTCCTGCAAGGGCAGAGGTATGGAGTAAAGGTTGTTGGCCGTGGTGATGAACATGATCTCTGAGAGATCGTAATCCAGGTCCAGGTAATGGTCGTTGAACGCGAAGTTCTGCTCCGGATCCAGGACCTCGAGCAGCGCCGCCGAGGGGTCGCCCCGGAAGTCCGTGCTCATCTTGTCCACTTCATCCAGGCAGAAGACCGGGTTGTTACTTTTGGCCTTACGCAGGGACTGGATGATCTTGCCGGGCAACGCGCCGATGTAGGTGCGGCGGTGGCCCCGGATCTCGGCTTCGTCCCGCACCCCGCCCAAAGAGAGACGCACGAAATTGCGCCCCAGGGCCCGGGCCACGGATTTGGCCAAGGAGGTCTTGCCCACGCCGGGAGGTCCCACCAGGCAGAGGATAGGCCCTTTGATCTTTTTGACCAGGCTCTGGACGGCCAGGTATTCCAGAATGCGCTCTTTGGGTTTTTCCAGGCCGTAGTGGTCTTCATGGAGGATCTGCTCGGCCTGTTCCAGGTTGTGATGGTCCCGGGTCTTTTCGGCCCAGGGCAAGGCCAGGATCCAGTCGATGTAGTTGCGCACCACCGTGGCTTCCGCGGACATGGGGCTCATGAGCTTGAGCTTTTTGAGCTCGTGTTTCACCCGGGCGTTGGCCTCGGCGCTCATCTTCTTCTTGCGCAGGCGGCGCTCCAGTTCCTGGATTTCCCCTTTGAGGTCCTCCTTTTCCCCCATCTCCTTCTGGATGGCCCGCATCTGTTCGTTCAAGTAATACTCCCGCTGGGTCTTTTCCATCTGCTTCTTGAC
>CAZFWX010000221.1:0-2117 GCA_964522695.1 uncultured Desulfobacterales bacterium | reverse complement strand
CCGGTCACCGGGTCCACGCGCTCCTGCAGGGCTTCCATGATGTCGCCGAACTTGATGACGCCGCCCACTTCCGTGAGCATGGGGTTGGTGAAGGGATCCCACTCGGCCAGTTCCTGGCCCGGCTCCACCGTGTCGCCTTCCCGCACCTTGAGATGGGCGCCGTAGGCCAGAGGGAAGCGCTCCCGCTCAATGCCCTTTTCGCTCACCAGGACCAATTCCCCCGAGCGGCTCAGGTTCACCAGTTCGCCGAAGCGGTCCACCACGAAGCGCACGCCGTCGAAGCGCACCAGCCCTTTGACCCTGGCCATGTGGCGGCTCTGTTCCGCCCGCCTTGAGGCCGTGCCGCCGATGTGGAAGGTGCGCATGGTAAGCTGGGTGCCAGGCTCGCCGATGGACTGGGCCGCCAAAATGCCGATGGCCTCGCCGATATGCACCTGGGTGCCGTGGGCCAGGTCCCGGCCGTAGCACCGGGCGCACACGCCCCAGCGGGTCTGGCAGGTGAGCACCGAACGGATCCAGACCTTTTCCAGGCCGGCCCGGTCGATGCGGTCCGCGGCGTCCTCGTCGATCTCGTCGTTGGCCTCCACCAGCACCTCGCCGGTGTGCGGGTCGATGACGTCTTCCAGAGCCGTGCGGCCCAGCACCCGGTCCTTCACCCGTTCGATGATCTCCCCGCCTTCCACCAGAGGAGTGACAAAGATGCCGTCGATGGTGCCGCAGTCCAGTTCGGTGATGACCATGTCCTGGGCCACGTCCACCAGACGCCGGGTGAGGTAGCCGGAGTTGGCGGTTTTGAGCGCGGTGTCGGCCAGACCTTTGCGCGCGCCGTGGGTGGAGATGAAGTATTGCAGCACGGTCAGGCCTTCCCGGAAGTTGGCCTTGATGGGCGTCTCGATGATTTCGCCCGACGGCCGGGCCATGAGGCCCCGCATGCCGGCCAACTGGCGCATCTGGTCCTTGCTGCCCCGGGCGCCCGAGTCCGCCATCATGAAGATGGGGTTGAAGCTGGCCACTTCCTCCTGGTGGGTGACCACCTGGCCGCTGTCGCCGATCTCTTCCACGGTGATGACTTCCCGGGCCATTTCTTCCATCATCTTGGCGGCCACTTCGTCCGTGGCCTTGGCCCAGATGTCCACCACCTTGTTATATTTTTCCCCCTCGGTGATGATACCTTCCTGGTACTGCTCTTCCACCTGCCGCACTTCTTCGGACGCAGCCTCCAGGATCGAAGCCTTCATCTGAGGGATGACCATATCCTTGACGCCGATGGAAATGCCCGCCCGGGTGGCGAACTGGTAGCCCAGATTCTTGAGCCGGTCGGCCAGCAGCACCGTCTGCTTGATGCCGCAGCGGCGGTAGGCGTAGGCGATGAGCTTGCGCACCTCCTTCTTCGTCATGGTGAGGTTCACCATTTCGAAGGGCAAGCCCTCGGGCAGGATCTCCCACAGCAGCACCCGGCCCACCGTGGTCTGGTGGATTTTGCCGTCGATGCGCACCGGCACCCGGGCCTGGAGATGCACCGTTCCCTGATCGTAGGCCATGCGCACTTCCTCGGGCGAGGAGAAGGGGATGGCCTTCTCGCCGTTGCGCGGCATGCGTTCGCCCGGAGCGAAGGGGCGCTCCCGGGTGAGGAAGTACAGGCCCAGGACGATGTCCTGGGTGGGGATGATGATGGGGTCCCCGTTGGCCGGCGAGAGGATGTTGTTGGTGGACATCATCAGCGTCCGGCCTTCGATCTGGCTCTCGATGGACAGGGGCACGTGAACGGCCATCTGGTCGCCGTCGAAGTCCGCGTTGAACGCGGTGCACACCAGGGGATGGAGCTGGATGGCCTTGCCTTCGATGAGGATGGGCTCAAAGGCCTGGATGCCCAGACGGTGCAGGGTGGGCGCCCGGTTGAGCATCACTGCGTGCTCCCGCACCACTTCGTCCAGGATGTCCCAGACCTCCGGGGTCTCCCGGTCCACCAGGCGCTTGGCCACTTTAATGGTGGTGGCGTAGCCCCGGGCCACCAGCTTGTGGAAGATGAAGGGCTTGAACAGCTCCAGCGCCATCTGCTTGGGCAGGCCGCACTGATGCAATCTCAGCTCCGGACCGATGACGATGACGGAGCGGCC
>CAZFWX010000220.1:240-2219 GCA_964522695.1 uncultured Desulfobacterales bacterium | reverse complement strand
AGCGCTAAGGGGTTGGGGGAGGGAGTTTGAGGGAGGGGGGAGGGGTCTGCGACCCCTCGCCCCCTCCCTCAAATTGCTAACGCTCCAGCAAACGGGGTAACAGGGCCGCGCCTTCGTCCAGGAGCAGTCCCGTCTGCGCCGCGTCGGCCTCGGTGTAGGTCTGGGGGGTGTCGCCCCGCCGCCGGGAGTCAAAGAGGATGTAGGGCACGGGCTCCGGGGTATGGGTCTTCACCGCCACGGGCGTTAAGTGGTCGCAGAGGATGAGCAGCCGGTGCGGCCCCAGCGCCTCCAGGCCCTGGCTGAGCGGCCCCACCACCCGGGCGTCAAAGTCGGTGATGGCCTGGAGTTTGAGCTTGAGCTCGCCGGTGTGCCCCGCTTCATCGGGGGCCTCGATGTGCAGGTACACCAGGTCCATGGTGGCCAGGGCTTTAAGCGTGGCCTCCACCTTCCCCTCGTAGTTGGTGTCCAGAAAGCCCGTGGCCCCGGGCACCTTAATGGGGGTGAGCCCGGCCAACAGGCCAATCCCCCGGATGAGGTCAACTGCGGAGATCACCGCGCCGGTGAGGCCGAAGCGCTCTCTCAAAGTGGGCAGCGTGGGCGATTTTCCCTGGCCCCACAGCCAAATGGAGGTGGCCGGTTTTTTGCCCGCGGCCCGGCGCGCCCGGTTCACCGGATGGTCCGCCAGTACGGGCCAGGAGGCCCGGATCAAATCCCACAACGGCGTCGCGGCAGGGTCGGCCATGAGGCGGCCCACTTCCTGGCCGGAGTGGTCGTGGGGCGGATAGGTGCGCCAGGAGGCCTCGCCGTCCCGCCACACTAAAAGGTGCCGGTAGCTCACCCCGGGGTAGAAGCGGCGGCCGTCCGCGCCCAGGGAGGCCTCCAGGGAGGCGATGATTTCCTTGCCCTCCTCGGAGCTGATGTGGCCGGCGGAGTAGTCCTCCATGATGATGCCGCCGTCTTCCCGCAAGGTCACCAGGTTGCAACGGAAGGCCACTTCATCGGGGGCGAGCGCCACCCCCAGGGCCGCGGCCTCGAGCGGCGCCCGGCCCGTGTGGTAGCGGGCCGGATCATAGCCCATGATGGCCAGGTTGGCGATGTCGCTGCCCGGCTCCAGTCCCGGCGGGATGGTGCGCACACAGCCCAATTCCCCCTGGCGGGCCAGTCGGTCCAGATGGGGAGTGGCCGCGGCTTGTAGCGGGGTTTTGCCGCCCAATTCCGGCACCGGGTAATCCCCCATGCCGTCGCCGATGAGAATGACGTATTTCATGCAGGTTCCTGTGAAAAAAGCGGACCTTGGGGAGGCCCGTTTCCGGAAAGGGCCAGAAACCCTTCCGGCCCTGGCCCCTGAACAAAGCGCGTTCTGAAAGTCTTATTGCTCCGGCCGTTGCTCCACAGCCCGGCGCGCCAGGGTGTCTTTGATTTCCTCCAGGTTATCGTTGATGCGAAAAAAGATAATGAGAATTTCACAATAGAGCCGCACCACAACCGGCCCCAAAAAAATAATTAATAAACCTTGCGCATATCCCGTGGCAATGAAGATGACCCCGGTGATAATGCATGCCGCCACACCTATCCAGAAAATAATCTGGATGATAATGGGGGTGAGCATGCTATGAAATGATAAAAACTCCTTTACACTGCTTTCCTTCATTCTACTCTCCTTTCATGGCAATAGGTCATATACTTGTGAGTGTCAATCGCCTGACACTCATTAATCAACCAATTCAATCAAGAGTATGTGCTTAATATTCACCACACTTCTTTTCTCACACCTGACACTGGCACTTCCCGTCCACCAGAAGGCAGTATTCCTGTTTCTTCTCCTCCGGAAGCTGTTCGTATTCTTCTTCGTCCAGATAACAATCCAGCGGCAGATAGTTCATATCCTCGCGGTACGGGCTTTTTCCCAGGTACAGTTCACAGTTTTTGTGGACATAGGTCTTGGACATGGGAAACCTCCTCATTACGACCGGTGGGGC
>CAZFWX010000220.1:0-230 GCA_964522695.1 uncultured Desulfobacterales bacterium | reverse complement strand
CGTCCCTGGCCGCCCACGTTTGGCGGGCACGGAGCCCGCCCCAACGAAAACTTTTACCTTGCTCCCAATTTCCCTTAAATCTGCGCCGCGTGCAGGTGCGGGTCCTCGATGCGGTACATCACCGTGGGCGGGCTCACCACCGAAAGGTTGTCGATTTCCCGCAGGGCCTCCTTGACGTTGGCCTCTTTGGAGTCGTGGGTGATCATGACAATGGGCACCGCGCCCTTGAC
>CAZFWX010000219.1:0-2361 GCA_964522695.1 uncultured Desulfobacterales bacterium | reverse complement strand
GAGGTGCCGGTGGGCGACGCGGTCATCGGCCGGGTCATCGACCCGGTGGGCAACCCCCTGGACGGCAAAGGCCCCATCGAGGCCAAGGAGTTCCGCCGCATCGAGGTCAAGGCCCCCGGCGTCATCGAACGCCAGCCGGTGAACGAGCCCATGTACACGGGCTACAAGGCCGTTGACGCCATGACCCCCGTGGGCCGCGGGCAGCGGGAACTGGTGATCGGCGACCGGCAGATCGGCAAAACCGCCCTCTGCGTAGACGCCATCATCAACCAGAAAGATTCCGGCGTCATCTGCATTTACGTGGCCGTGGGTCAGAAAAAGTCCACGGTGGCCCAGGTGGTGGATGCTCTGGAGCGCCACGGCGCCATGAAGCACACCATCGTGGTCAACGCTTCGGCTTCCGAGCCTGCGCCTCTGCAGTACGTGGCCGCCTACTCCGGCTGCGCCATGGGCGAATACTACCGGGACACCGGCCGCCACGCCCTGATCATTTACGACGACCTCACCAAACAGGCCCAGGCCTACCGGCAGATCTCCCTCCTGCTCCGCCGGCCTCCGGGACGTGAAGCCTACCCCGGCGACATCTTTTACAACCATTCCCGCCTCCTGGAGCGGGCGGCGAAGCTGAACGACGAGAAGGGCGGCGGGTCGCTGACGGCTCTGCCCATCATTGAAACCCAGCAGGGCGACGTGTCGGCCTACATTCCCACCAACGTTATTTCCATCACCGACGGCCAGGTATACCTGGAGCCGGGGCTGTTTTTCTCCGGCGTCCGGCCCGCCATCAACGTGGGTCTGTCCGTCTCCCGGGTAGGCGGCGCCGCCCAGGTGAAGGCCATGAAGCAGGTAGCCGGCATGCTGCGCCTGGAACTGGCCCAGTACCGGGAACTGGCGGCCTTCGCCCAGTTCGGCTCGGAACTGGACAAAGCCACGCAGCAGCAGCTCAACCGGGGCATGCGCCTGGTGGAAATCCTGAAGCAGCCGCAATACGAGCCGCTGCCCATGGAAAAGCAGATCTCCATCATCTTCGCCGGCACCCGGGGCTTCCTGGACAAATACTCGCCGGATGTTCTTCAGGACTACGAGCGCCAGTTCCACTCCTTCATGGAGAACAAGTACTCCGAGATTCTGTCCGAAATCAAGGAACGCAAAGAGATCTCCCCTGACCTGGAAGCCCGCATGAAGGGCGCCATGGAAGATTTCGACACCGTGTTCCAGGCCGCGACGGCTTAAAGATCCTGGGGGATCGGTATGGCGACTTTACGAGACATCAGGCGGAAAATCAGCGCGGTCAAGAAGACCCAGCAGATCACCAAGGCCATGAACATGGTGGCTGCGGCGAAACTGCGGGGCTCTCAGACCCGGATGGAAAACTTCCGCCCTTACGCCCAATCCTTCGCCAACATGCTGGGCAATCTGGCGGCAGGGGTGCAACCGGAAATCCACCCCTTCTTCCAGCAAGCCGCTGAGGTGAAAAAGGTGGGCCTGGTGCTGATGACTGCAGACCGGGGCTTGTGCGGCAGCTTCAACGTCAACCTGATCAATACCGCCGTCAAGTTCATCCGGGAGAAGGGAGCCGAAGGCATCTCGGTATCCCTTACCTGCGTCGGACGCAAAGGGCGCGACTTCTACCGGCGCCGCAAGGCCGACATGGCCCGCGGCTACGTGGATGTTTGGAATAAGTTCGACTACACCAACGCCCAGGTGGTGGCCCGGGAAGTGATGAGCGACTTTTTGGCCGGCGACGTCCAGGAGGTCTACCTCATCCACGCCAACTTCGTCAACATGGCCATCCAGAGACCACGCCTGGTCAAGCTGCTGCCCATCTCCCCGGAGGAGGCCCTGACGGGCGGGACCACGGCCGAGTATCTCTTCGAGCCGCCGGTGGAGCAGTTCCTGGAATACCTGCTCCCCAAATACGTGAATGTGCTGGTCTACCACGGCATGCTGGAGAACGCCACCAGCGAGCACGCCGCCCGCATGACCGCCATGGACAACGCCTCCAGCAACTGTAAGGAAATGATCACGCAGCTCACCCTGGTGATGAACAAGGCCCGGCAAGCGGCCATTACCAAAGAACTGATGGATATCGTGGGCGGAGCCGAAGCCCTCAAAGGCTGATGCGCCCGGATGAGGAGGTTTTAAGGATTATGAATATTGGCAAAATCGCCCGCGTCATCGGACCCGTAGTGGACGTGGAATTCCCCGAAGGCCAGCTGCCGGCCATTAAAAACGGCTGTTTCATCAGCAACCCGGCCATTGACGACACCGAAGACAATCTAGTGGTGGAAGTGGCCCAGCACCTGGGCAACAACGTGGTGCGCACCATCGCCATGGACACCACCGACGGTCTGGTCCGGG
>CAZFWX010000218.1:0-2372 GCA_964522695.1 uncultured Desulfobacterales bacterium | reverse complement strand
ATGGAAAAGATGTGGCGGGAGTTTTTATGGCGGGAGGCGCTTTCGCTTTCCCGCCCTACAATGCCCCTAGAACCCAGGGCTGGACATTCGGGGGTGGGTGTCCTGCACAAGCATTCAAATCGCCGCATTAAGGCAATGGTGGGCAGTGCCCACCCTATATGACGGCATGATGAGGAATTGGCGGCCGGACCCTGCCCGGCAATTTCTAAAATCTTCCTCACCGTTTCACCAATTTCCCCCTGCCATTCACCACAAATCCCCACCCGCAAGACGCCGGCGCCACTGAGGTCCCGGTGGGCGTGTTATATCCGCTCTATCTATCTCACGGTCTGGACACCCCTCGCATGCCAGACTGCTGGGGAGGGTCAGGGCGGGGCACCCGGTAAAGATAATAATTTTCATCCGGGGCAATGGCCCCGGTGAATTTCTGAATCAGGGGCCCGGGCTCTTCCCCCCGGGGCAGCGGGCGATTCAGCAGCAACAGGACGTCCTGGCCCTGCCGGCGGCTCAGGTCCCGGGCCTGCTGTACCAGGGTGCGGGCTTTCAGGTCCGTATGGCGGTCCTGGTTCCAGATGATAAAGGTGCCCCAACGCCCGCTGGCGGGGTAATAAACGGGCCGGTTTAGGCAGCCGGCCACGGCCGAGGCGGCATAATCCGCATGGCCCATCAGGGGCAGCCCCTCCAGGCCTTGGTCGCGGATAAATTCCGCGGCCGCACCGCTGCGGGAAAAGGGATAGAATAGGTCCAGGGAGGCCGCCCAGACCCCGGACACCACGTGCACCATCAGCAGGACAGGCAGCATCCGCCGGCACCTGCGCCGGCAGGGATCGAGCCAGCCGAGGGCCAGGGGCAGGGTCCCGCGGGGCGGATAGGACTCTGCCAGCCAGAGCACGGCCATCAGCCACAGGAAAAGATGGCCATGGTGCCTTAAGGCACCGGCATATTTGACGTAACTGAAGGTCAAAAGCCCCAGGGTGCCAAGCACATAGAGGACCAGCGGCAGCGGCTGCCGGATAAAATACAGCGCTGCCAGAAGGAAGAGAATCCCCGAGAGCAGGGGCTGCCAGGCGTCAGGGACGAGGTTGGTGTTCCAGAACTGGACGCCCCAGCCGGGCAGGGGGACATAGGCCTTCCAGATTAAGGCGGAAATGGTCTGTAAGTGGAAAAAATCCAGGTCGAACTTCCACTCCACGGCAAAGCCCGAATCCACAGGGGGAACAATCTGGACCAGGGAGAGACCCACTCCCAGGAGGATCAGCGCCAGGGCGGCGCCGCCGGGCCAGGTCCAGAGGGCCTGGTCCCGGTATGCCTGGTAAACCGACCCGGCTGCCAGAACCAGGGCCAGCATGAGGCCGTAAACACTGGTCTGGCATAAGAGAAAGAGGATGACGGCCAGGAGCAGATACCGGCGCGGCGTTTTGGCAAAAACGGTGCAAAAGGCGAACAATCCCAGTACTCCCAGGGCGTAGTTGCGGCTGATGGCGGCATACTCGTAAAAGGGGAAATACCCGAAAATGAAAAGCGTCTTTTCCGCGCGGGTGAAGGGGGCATACCGGAGAAAGAGGAAGGCCGCGGCCGCGGCGATGGCCAGGTGGGCCAACTGCATAACCAGGGGATGGGCGGCAAGGCCATGCAAAACAAAGAGGAACAGATGCCAGAGCCCGGGATGGCCTTCATATCTGAGATTGCGGAAAAGATCCGCCAGGGAATCGCTTTCCGCGGCTATGAGCCAGGCCTGCCATTCATCCCGCCACATCTCGTGCCAAAATATGATCCAGAGCCCCAATACGCAGAAAATCGAAACCATGAGCAACGACGGGCCGGACCGCAGTTCATGGGCCGGGGCGCTGGAGGCGGGGAAGGGCATGGTATCCATGGACTCAGATCCAGGGGTGTGCAGGGCGTGTCTTTCGAACCATAGTTTTCAAAATACAGTATAGCATGAGGCGGCCCAAAAAACGCGCCCTGCGCCTCATTGCAAGACCGCGTACAGGACCCAGAAGGCCAGAAAGGCCCAGACGGCCAGGGGGAGCCAGGCTTTGTCCAGACCGGTGGCGACGACTTCATCGCCTAAACGCTCGAGGACCGGGGCGTAGGGTATGAGCGACAGGCCGATGAGGGACGAGGCGAAGAGCAGGACCGCGGCCACGTCGATGATGCTCAGTTGCGTCAGCACCACCGCGCCTGAAAGCACGGCCATCCCTCCATAGAAGCGGATCAGGCGGGCCGGATTGGCCAGGAGAGGTTTGACCAGGTCCAGCCAGCGCCGGGGCGCCAGGAGGATAAAGGCCAGTTTCGTCAGGACCGCGATGGCAAAGAGGACAGCCAAAGTTTTCATGAAAATCATAATTGTTACCTCCTTACGAGAGTCA
>CAZFWX010000217.1:0-2373 GCA_964522695.1 uncultured Desulfobacterales bacterium | reverse complement strand
TTCCGCCCTGGCAAGGGGGGGCGGGGGCTGACAGGCTCATTTTCAATTTTTTAACTGGTAACAATTCCTATTTAGGAATATTTATTTTTTATTTAAAATGCAAGTCCTGCCGGTCGTTTTTTTTTGAAAAATTTTCAGTATTTTTTTGATATGGGAGAAACTATGACTTATTAATAAGTTATCATCATACGGCGGGATTGTTGGCGGCCGCGGCGGCTTCCCCCCCGGCAGGCCAATCTTCAATCGAACTCTGCAGGGAGGATAGGCGATGCAAATTCCCGAATACGTCACGGCGCCGGAAGTGCAGAGGGTGTGCCGGGAACTGGGCTTAAGCGACTGGTCCCAGATGACCGACCCCGCGGTGCGCCCGGAGGAGGCCCAGGTCATCCTGAAAATCGTCAATACCCAGGGCATGGATATTCCCCTGGAGGAGTTCTGCGCCGGGCTGGAAGTGGAATTGGAGCATGGCACCCGGTTCAAGGATGCCAACGTGACCAATAACCACCCCCTGCTCACCGGGAAAATCGTCCTGGCCCACCTGAAGGAATCCATGGACTATTACAAGCGCCTGGAGGTGGCCGAAATCGAGGGTGATATCCTCAAGGCGCTCGTGGCCAAAAACCTGGCCAAGGTGGAAGCCCTCCACAAAAAGCTGGCGCAGGCCAAGCTGGCCTTGCAGCAGGTGGAAGCAAGACAATTGATCAAGTGATGTTTTTCAGAAAAACCTTTGCCAAAGACAAGCCTTTTGTTCCCTCCCCCTTGATGGGTGAGGGTGGGGGTGGGGGTGGTGAAGACCAACAGGCATACAAAGCCTTTTGGACCCTCCCCCTCCCCCCCCTCACACGAGGGGAGGGGGAATTTCATGTCTTGAAGTATTATACATAACGACATTAATGCATGCGCATGGACCAAATTCAGTCTGCTTCTGTCATTCTGAGGCGCCGGAGGCGCCGCAGAATCTCATCTTTCAGGAATACAAGAGACCCTTCACCTTCGGCTCAGGGTGACACAATACAGCCCTTTCAAGATTATCCAAACCTAATCATGGGCAAATATTTATGACGCTGTGTCTAACGTTATTTTCTGAACGCCCTATTAGACCATCCTGAACGGGTTCTTTGGGCGACCGCCCTCTTGAGGAAAGGCTCCCTGCCAGCCATGAATCCGCAGCGCGCCAGAATCATGAAGCCCGGAAGCCCCCAAAAGGGCCCGGTGGTCTACTGGATGAGCCGCGACCAGCGCGCCCGGGACAACTGGGCCCTGGCGTTCGCCCAGGAACAGGCCAAAAGGGAGCGGGTGCCCCTGATGGTGGTTTTCTGCCTGGCGCCCCAATTTTTGGGGGCCACCTTCCGGCAATACGCTTTCATGATCCGAGGGTTGGAAGGGGTGGAGCGCCATCTGGCCGGATACAATATTCCCTTTTTTTTGCGGCGGGGCTCACCGGAGCAGGAGATCCCGGAATTTGTCAAGGAATGGGGGGCGGGCCTCTTGGTCACGGATTTTGATCCCCTGCTTCTCAAAAGGCAGTGGCAAGAGGGGGTGGCCCGGAGCCTGACCATCCCCTGCTTCCAAGTGGATGCCCATAATATCGTCCCCTGCTGGTTGGCCTCACCAAAGCAGGAATACGGGGCGTATACCTTGCGGCCCAAAATTTTCCGGGCTCTGAAGGAATTTCAGGATGAATTTCCGCCCCTGGTCCGGCAGAGCGCAGCCTGGGGCAAGGCGCCCGCCACCCCCTGGCCGGAGATTCTGGCTGGCCTGGACGTGGACCGCTCGGTCCCCGAGGCCCCTGGACTTGAGCCGGGAGAAGGGGCCGCCTGGAAGGTGATGGAAGATTTCCTGGAGCACAGGCTCGCCCGTTACCCGGATTGGCGCAATGATCCCACCCGGGAGGGGCAATCCCGGCTATCGCCGTACCTGCACTTCGGCCAGATCTCGGCCCAGAGAATCGCCTTGGCCGTGGAGGACGCCCCGGCGGACCAGAAGGCCAAAGAAGCGTTCCGGGAAGAACTCATCGTGCGCCGGGAGCTTTCCGATAATTATTGCCTGTATAATCAACACTATGACTCCTTTGCCGGGTTTCCCGCCTGGGCCCGGAAGACCTTGGACGAGCATCGCCAGGATCCCCGGGAGTATCTCTATACCCTGGCGCAGTTCGAGGAGGCTGAGACCCACGATAATTTGTGGAACGCGGCCCAGCGGGAAATGGTCGAGACCGGCAAAATGCACGGCTATTTGCGGATGTACTGGGCCAAAAAAATCCTGGAATGGACTGAAACTCCGGAAGAGGCCGTAAGGATCGCCATTTATCTCAATGACCGCTACGAACTGGACGGCCGGGACCCCAACGGCTACACCGGCATCGCCTGGAGC
>CAZFWX010000216.1:0-2384 GCA_964522695.1 uncultured Desulfobacterales bacterium | reverse complement strand
AGTTCTTTGCGCATGAGAATCAATTGTCCGGGACAAGAGACCAGGCGACCCAATGCCCCCTCTTGCTCCCGGATCAAATTCTCCAATTTCCAAAAGAAACCTTCCGCCCCCTGTGCGCTGCCATCTCCCAGCCAATAGCGAACCTGGCCGCCTATTAATCCTGTTGCCGGCGATGAGAAGAACCCGGCGGCGCTATGTAGGGCATTGGGGGCGAACTCACTGTCCGCGTCAGTGAAACACAGGAGGCCCTGCTTGAAGGCCCCGGCCCGGAAGGCCATATTAATGGCCTCATTTTTCCCCAGATTTTCCCCCGTGGCAAAGAGAGCCACCCTGGGATCTTGTTGGGCTATCCTTTGCACGATTTCATCCGAGCCATCGGTTGAGCCGTCTGAAATGACCAGCACCGATAATTTCTCCCGGGGGTATTCTTGCTGCAAAACGTTGCCTAGGCGCTTCTCAATGATATCGGCTTCGTTGTAACAGGAAATCAGCACCTGAAGGCCGGGGAATTGATCATTCTCGAGCGACCTGGCGCCGGGACGTGGCTTTCCCCAAACTTTGCCTAGCACAACCAGGACCAGGGGAAAGCCCACGTAGGTAAAGAAGATAATGAAAATCCCGCCGATACAGACAATCTTAGAAAAAAGGAGGATGGCGGCCGTCAGCATTTAATCTCAACTTGGTGTCTGGCGATGGCCCCATGGTTCTCTGCCATTTTGTTAACCACCGCCCGAAACTTGCCGTTCGCCCCCCGGGGGATCTCTGGCACCGGTTCCAGGAAAACCTCCATGGGGCCCAGCCGGGCCTGCAATTGCTCGATCAGGGAGCGCCCTGAGGCTGCGGTGAACCGGTCTGTGGGCACGTAGCAAACCCGGATCGATGTCAAGGATTCCTGGATAATCTGGGCTTCCCGGATGGGCAGGTCTCCCTTAAACACCGGGTCCAGGCGGCCGATCTTTCGGCCATCCGCGGTGATCAGGACGTCATCCGTGCGGCCTTCCACCCGGGCCAGGACAGGCAGAGTGCGGCCGCAGGGACAGCGGGTCTCCTGGGCCGGCAGCGCCCCCCGGTCCCCCAGGCGGTAGCGGATCAGGGGCATATCCGGGTTGATCAGGGACGTGGCCACCAGGTCCCCCGTCGCTCCGGGCGGCGCGGTCTGCCCGCCTTCCACCACCTCCACCACGCCCACCTCCGGCCACAGATGCAGCGTGCCGTGCTCGCATTCGCTGGCCCCGGCCACGATCTCCGTCATGCCGTAGTTTTCCCGCACCGGGCACTGGAAGGCTTGGGCGATGGCTGTGCGCTGATAATCAAACACCGGCTCCGCGTTGGTGATGGCCACCTTCAGGCGGATATCCTGTCTTTTCAAGGCCAAAATTTCCCGGGCCAGGGCATACAGGGACGACGTATAGCCCCAGATGTAGGTGACGCCGTGGCGCACCAGGGCGTCCAGGTAATGAGGGATCAGATCCGGGGCGAGATGATAGGAGGACATGTAGAGCTGGTTCAGGCCGGCGTTCCACACCCAGAACGGCGGCCGCCGCCGCCCCGCCGGGGTGACCAGTTTCCCGCCCAAAATGGCCCAGCAGTCATGGCGCGACACCCCGTACCAGCGGCGGTTGCGGGCTTCAAACAGGGCGTAGTAAGCTTTTTCGGTGGCGCAACTTCTCCACAGGGTCAGGGGTTTGCCGCTGGTGCCGCTGGTATGCAAACAGATCATCCGCCGGGGGTCACAGTCCTGGGCCAGAAAGGCCCGGGGCTGGGTCCGCAGAGGCTCCTTTTCCAGGATGAGCCAGTTCTCCAGGCACTCCCAGGAGGCCCGGTCCCCCCGGCGGCGGCGCTCGGCCCACTGTTCCCGGTAATAGGGGACCTGGGTGGCGGCTCGGGAGAGCATCCGGGCCAGGCGCTCCTCCTGCCAGGCCCGCCAGCGTTCGGGGCTCCAGGTTTCCCGGTCCAGGGCCTCCGCCGCCAGCCTGTCCGTCTCCGGCCCATACCGCTGCCGCCGCAGCAGATAGCCCTGCCCACTGGCGGCCAGGACCTTCAGCGGGTAGGGGAGATGATGGTAGAGACCGAGGAGCAGGTCTTTCACGGGCGGCGTCCCTCCGCCACGGCAGTCAGAAGCTTTTCCCATTGGGGGAGAACCAGGGACCAATCATACTGTTCGGCTTTCTTGCGGGCATTGCGGGACAGGCGCTCGGCCAACCCCGGCTCAGTCAGAATCCGCCGCACCGCCGCGGCCATGGCCTCGGGGTCATCGGGAGGGACCAATAAAGCGTCATGGCCGTCTTGCCAGAGATAACTGAGTTCCCCCACATTGGTGGTAACAATGCAGAGACCCATGGCCGCGGCTTCCATGACGGAGACCCCGAAACTTTCGTAATTGG
>CAZFWX010000215.1:0-2437 GCA_964522695.1 uncultured Desulfobacterales bacterium | reverse complement strand
GCCCGGGTGGGCCTGGCCGACGCCCGGCGGCGCTACGATCAATATCCCCACGAGCTTTCTGGGGGCCTGCGCCAGCGGGTCCTCATCGCCATGGCCCTGGCCTGTGAACCCGAGTTGCTCATTGCCGATGAGCCCACCACCGCCCTGGACGTCACCATTCAGGCCCAGATCCTGAATCTTCTGGCCCGCCTCCAGAAGGAAATGGGACTGGCCGTGCTCTTCATCACCCACAACCTGGGCATCGTCGCCCAGACCACAGACCGGGTGGCGGTGATGTACGCGGGGCTTATCATGGAGGAGGCGCCTACGGCCGCGCTCTTTCAGAATCCGTCCCACCCATACACCCGGGGGCTGCTGGATTCCGTGCCCCGGCTGGACTTCGGGCGCCGCCCCGGCGGCGCTCTGTCCGCCATCGGCGGGCATATCCCCGCCCTGTCGGATTTGCCGCCGGGCTGCCTCTTCGCCGACCGCTGCCCGAAAAAATTCCATAAATGCGGTGAGCCGCCGCCCTGGGCGGAGGTGGCCCGGGATCACCGGGCGAGGTGCTGGCTCCATGGCTGAGACACTTCTGGAAGTGCGGGAGGTGAGCCGCCACTTCCGCCTGAGTGGCCCCTGGGGCCGGGGGCCGCTGCTCAAGGCCGTGGACGGGGTGAGTTTCGAGCTTCAGTCCGGCCACACCCTGGGCCTGGTGGGGGAATCGGGCTGCGGCAAATCCACCCTGGGCCGCGTGGCCCTGGCCCTGTTGCCCCCCACGGCCGGCCGCGTGCGGTTCCTGGGGGAGGACCTGGCGCAAATCTCCGCGGCGCGCCTCAAGGCCCTGCGCCGCCAGATGCAGATCATCTTCCAGGACCCCTATTCATCCCTCAACCCCCGCATGACCGTGCGGCGCATCCTGGAGGAGCCTTTCGTCATCCACGGCCTGGGCGATGCCAGGGAACGCCGCCGCTGGGTGGTCGAGCTCATGGGAGAGGTGGGGCTGGAGGAGGAGCACCTGGACCGCTACCCCCACGAATTTTCGGGCGGCCAGCGCCAGCGTCTGGGTATCGCCCGGGCCCTGGCCCTCAAGCCCCGGCTCATTGTCGCGGACGAGCCCGTCTCGGCCCTGGACGTCTCCATCCAAGCCCAGATTTTGAACCTGCTCACCGAACTCCAAGGCAAATACGGCCTCACCTATCTGTTCATTTCCCACGACCTGGCCGTCATCTCCCAGATCTGCGACCGCATCGCCGTCATGTACCTGGGCAAGATCGTGGACCTGGGCCCCCGGGAGGTCTTCGCCGCGGGCCGCCTGCACCCTTACTCTGAGGCCCTGCTGGCTGCGGTGCCCCTGCCCGACCCGGAACGCGCCTTTCAGCCCCCGGAGCTCAAGGGCGATCCCCCGTCACCGGTGAACATCCCTTCCGGCTGTCCCTTTCACCCCCGCTGCCCCGAGGCTCAACTGCCCCTCTGCCGGGACAACGTGCCCCGTTTGGAGGAAAAGGCCGCGGGCCATTGGGTGGCGTGTCACTTCCGGTGATCCACAAGGCGTTGACATGAGCCGCCTGGGGAAAAACCTGCCCGATCTGCTCTTTGACCTGGTGCCAGGTGCCCTTGGGCCTGGACCGGCGCGCTTTGGGGAGCCCCCACGACGATGACGGCCAGCCCTGCTTTCCGGGTTGAGGACCTGGAGCCGCCGCCCTGGCTTTACGCCCGGCTGGCCGCGACGCCCGTGTTTCGGCGGTTCTACCAACTCCTGGCCGCGGACCTGGACCCCCACCTGCCGCCGGGGGCCCGGCTTCTGGACGTGGGCGCCGGCCCGGGAGGACTCCTCACTGCGCTGGCCGTCTTACGCCCGGACCTGAAGCTCACCGGACTGGATCTCTCCCCGAAGATGCTTAGCCAAGCCCGGCGGCTTGAACGATCCCATCCCCTTTCCCAACCGGCCCGCTACGTGACCGGCGACGTCCACGCCCTCCCCTTCCGGCCCGCTTCCTTTGACGTTGCCTGCGCCACCATGAGCCTGCACCACTGGACCGACCCGGTCCAGGGCCTGGCGGAAATGGCCCGAGTTCTGGCGCCTCACGGCCGGGCCTCTGTTTACGAACTCAACCGCGACGCCCTCCCCGCCGCAGTCCGCGCCTTCGCCGGGGAATTGGGCCTGCCTGCCCTTCTGGTCTATTGCGGGGTGAAAATCCTGGGCCGCCACCACGGCAAAAGCCGGGATGAACTGGCTTCCCACCTCGCAGCCGCAGGCCTCGCCTCCTGGGACATCACCCCCTGCCGCCACCTGCTCTGGCGGGCGGAATTCCGGGGGTAATGTAGAGCCGCCTCCCCCGGCGGCCCAGGATGTGACTGCGAGGGCCGGTGGCCTACTGCCTTTTTCCCTTGCCAGAATTCCCCCACCGCATATATTTATACGAATTGTCCTGACAAGTACCATTCTATCCCTTAAGGGGTT
>CAZFWX010000214.1:0-2525 GCA_964522695.1 uncultured Desulfobacterales bacterium | reverse complement strand
CCCCCCCCCCCCCCCCCCCCCCCCCCCCCCCCCCCCCCCCCCCCCCCCCCCAATCAAAGTACTACTTCCCTGTCTCTGCCAACCTGGCCTTCACCATGTCCAGGTTGAGCCGGACCAGGGGTTCCAGGTCCTGGTTGCCGTATTCCCGGGCCAGGGGCCGGAAGGCCAGGCAGACGCCCCCCACCTCGCAGACCTGGTTCACTTTCACCTTATAGCCCTTGGCCATGGGGAGGGCCTGTTCCAGGCGGCTTCGGGCCTCCTTGAGCTTGCCCTGCTTCACCAGGACTGCGGCCAGGTTGTTGAGGACCAGGGGATCGCCGGGGTGGGTCTTCAAGAGTTCGGTATAGAGTTTCTCCGCCTGGTCAAGCTGGCCCGCCTCCAGGAGATCGTAACTCTCGATGATTTTTTGCAGAAAGGCGTCGGCGTCCTGGGCGGCTGCGGCGCCGGTCAGGGCCAGGCAGAGGGCGCACATGAGCGCCATGCCGCAAATGGCAAACCGTGGCATGGTGCATCCTCCCATTCAGACAAAGAGGAAATCACGATCCCCCGTAAAAGAAAAAGGCCCCAAAGGGGCCGGAAGCGGTTACGGGGGCGGCATCAGAAATTTGCTTATCTCAGGCCCTTGCCGGGCAGGGGCTCGGCGGACATGTGCTGTTTGACCATGTCGATATTCATCATGATCAGGGGCGCCAGCTCCTGGTTGCCAGTGCCGGCCGTGACGGGCTTGAAAGCCAGGCAGATGCCGCCAATCTGGCAAACCCGGTTCACCTGCACCATGTAGCCCTTGGCCCGGGGCAGAGCCTGGTTGAGGAGGGTGTCAGCCTTGTCCAGTTTCTTTTCCTTGACCATAATGGCGGCCATGTTATTCAGGGCCAAAGGATTGCCGGGGTCTTTCTGCAGCACCTTTTCCAGCAAGTCCTTAGCCGGCTTCATCTGACCTTTTTCCATCAGGTCGAAGCTTTTCATCAACATCTGACCGACATCCATCTCGGCTTCAGGTTTCTTGGGTTTGGCCCCGAAAGCGAGCCCGGCCCCCAAAAAGACCAGAGCCATTACCAGGCAGACTACCTTAACCGAAGTACGTTTCATAATTCTCCCTCGCTCCTAAGGTTGTTGGGTTGTGCCAGAGTCATTCCGCCGCCCCGTATCCTAATTATGGGACTCGCAGGCCGAATGTCAATGTTTTTAGGAGGGTTCTGTAAAATTGATAGGGAGGACGCCCTGGCCTGAGGGAAATTTATTCTTTCAGCCGGGGGTCGATGGCCTCCCGGATGCCCTCGCCCAGGAGATTGTAGCTCATCACCGTGATCAGGATGGCCAGGCCGGGAAAGACGGAAAGCCACCAGGCGATCTCGATGTTATCTTTGCCTGCAGTGAGGATGTTCCCCCAACTGGGCGTGGGCGGCTGGACGCCCAGCCCCAGGAAGCTGAGCGCGCTTTCTGTCAAGATGGCCCCGGCCACGCCCAGGGTGGCGGACACCATCACCGGGGCCAGGGCGTTGGGCAGCATGTGCCTCAGCATGACCCGGAGGTCCGAGGCGCCCAGGGCCTTGGCGGCCAGGATGAACTCCCGCTCCCGCAGGGAGAGGAATTCGGCCCGCACCAGGCGCGCCACGCCCATCCAGCCGGTGACGCCGATGACCGCCATGATGTTCCAGATGCTGGGCTCCAGCAGGGCGATGACCGCCAGAATGAGGAAAAAACTGGGGAAGCAGAGCATGAGGTCCACCAGGCGCATGAGCAGGGTGTCCACCCAGCCGCCGTAAAATCCCGCCAGAGAGCCGACGAGCAGACCGATCAACGTGGCCAGGCCCACGGCCACGAAACCCACCTTGAGCGAGACCCGGGAGCCGAAAATGATGCGGGAGAGCACGTCCCGCCCCAAAGGGTCGGTGCCCAGGAGGTGGGCCTGGCTGGGCGGCAGCAGGACGGCCTCCAGGTCGATGTGGCCGGGGTCGTAAGGCGCCAGCCAGGGCGCGGCCAGCGAGACCACGAAAAGGCTGGCCACCAGGGCCAGGCCGGTCATGGCCAGGCGGTTGCGGCGGAACCGGGACCAGAATTCACGCCGGTGCATGGGTGCTGCTCCCTTTTCTTATGGGATTCCTGTGGGAGAAGGGGCCAAGAGCGCCGCCCCTTACCCCTCCATCTATCCCGGATCGGGGGTTGGGAGGGGAGTTTGAGGGGAGGGTGGGGGAACTTGTTCCCCCAGCCCTCCCCTCAAAAAAATACGCCTTATCATCATTTACCCGGTGCGGATGCGGGGGTCCACCAGGGCGTAGCCCACATCCGCCAGGAGATTGCCCACCAGGGTGAGCGCCGCGCCGATGACCAGTTCTCCCATGACCAGGGGGTAATCCCGGGCCATCACCGCCCCGTAAAAGAGTTGCCCCATGCCGGGGATGGCGAAGATGGACTCAAAGATGACGCTGCCGCCGATGAGGCCCGGGAGGCTCAAACCCAACATGGTGACCACCGGCAGCAGGGCGTTGCGCAGGGCGTGCTTGAAGATCACCGTGCGCTCCGGC
>CAZFWX010000213.1:0-2579 GCA_964522695.1 uncultured Desulfobacterales bacterium | reverse complement strand
GGGGGGGGGGGGGGGGGGCGCGCCCCCCCCCCCCCCCCCCCCCCCCCCCCCCCCCCCCCCCCCACCTCTTTTCACCACACGTGCGCGGGATCGATGTCCAGGGTGAGGTCTATTTTTGAGCCGGAGGGCGCGCGCCACTGCTGGCGCAGGCGAAAAAGTAGGTTTTCCAGTGGCTTGCGGCCGTAAGCCTTCACCAGGAGTTGCCAGCGGAAGCGCCCCTTTAATTTCGATAGCCCTGCCGGGGCTGGGCCCAGGATCCGCACATAGGATGCCCATTCCCGGTGCCGCCCCAGGTCCCGGCGCAGCTGCTCCCCCAGCCTCTTGGCTTCGCCGGCCACCGCGTCCTCCTGGGGGCCGCTTATCCGCACCAGGGCCAGGCGGGTAAAGGGCGGGTAGCCCAGGGTGCGCCGGGCTTCCAGTTCTTCCTCGAAAAAGCTTTCATAATCCTGGGTGACCAGATTGCGGAAGACATAATGGTCCGGGTTATAGGTCTGGATGAGCACCTTGCCCGGCGCCTCGCCCCGCCCGGCCCGGCCCGCCACCTGGGCCAGCAGCTGAAAGGTGCGCTCACCCGCGTGGTACTCCGGGAAATGGAGACTCAAATCCGCGGCCACCACGCCCACCAGGGTGACTCCCGGGAAGTGGTGCCCCTTGGTGATCATTTGGGTCCCCACCAGGATGTCAATCTCTCCTGCCCCGAATTCCTCAATAATTTTCAGGCCCTTGCCACTATGAGAGGCGGTGTCCCGGTCCAGGCGGCCCACCCTGGCCGCGGGGAACAGACGTTTCACCTCGGCCTCCACCCTTTCGGTGCCCACGCCATAGTTCTTAATGGCCGTGGACTGGCAGGCGGGGCAGCGCTCCGGTACCGGCAGGGAATAGCCGCAGTAGTGGCACTCCAGCACGTCCTTGGCCCGGTGCTGGGTCAGGGCCACGCTGCAGTCCCGGCAGCGCAGCACCTCCCCGCACAACAGGCAAAACAGGGCTGCGGCAAAGCCCCGCCGGTTCAGGAACAATAGGGCCTGTTCGCTCCGGCGGAGAGCCTCTTCCAGAGATGCGGCCAGCGGCCGGGAAATGATCTTCAGCCCCTTGCCGCCCCGCTCCTGCTTCAGATCGATGAGATGCACCTCGGGCAGGCTCTGGGGCGTGACCCGCTGGGAAAGATGCAGGTAGCGGTAGTCGCCCCGTCGGGCCCGGAAAAAGGTGCCTGTACTTGGTGTTGCAGAAACCAGGACCACGGCCGCGCCCGTGAGCTTCCCCCGGTAAAGGGCCACGTCCCGGGCCTGGTAGGGGAGGCCGCCTTCGTGCTTGTACGCTGGGTCGTGCTCCTCGTCCACGACGATGAGCCCCAGGCGGGGAAAGGGCGCGAAGACCGCGGAGCGGGCCCCCACGGCCACGTCCGCGCCGCCTTGGGCGATGCGGCGCCACTGGGCCAGGCGCTGGGATTCGCTCAAACCGCTGTGCAAGAGACTCACCCGGCCGCCAAACCGGGCCCGGAAGGCCTGGGCCACGGGGTGGGTGAGGGCGATTTCGGGCAGGAGCACCAGGACCTGCCGGCCCTGGCCCAGGGCCTGGGCTGCGGCCGCCAGGTACACCTCGGTTTTGCCGCTGGCCGTGACGCCGTGGAGGAGATACGGGCTGAACTGGTGCGCGGCGAGGCCCTGCGCCAGGGCATTGACGGCCTCCTCTTGCTCCGGCACCAGGGTGAGGCCGTTTTCCCGCGGCGTGCAGGCGTCATCCTGCCAGCCCGCGGCCGGGACGAACCGCTCCTCCACGCTGACGAGCCCCCGCTTCTCCAGGGTCTTGATCAGGCCGTGGCAGTTGGGGATCAGTCGCTCCAGTTCCGCGGCGGCCCGGGGTCCCTCCTCCCGCAGGAATTGCAGCAGCCGCAGGGATCTGGCCCCCAGGCGGGACAGGTTGGCGGCCGGACCGCCGCCTTCAGGCTCCGCTTCCCACCCCAGTGTCGCTGCCACCCAGCGTTCCCGTCGTCCCCCGGCCGTGTGTTCACCGCCGGGGATTATTTGCCGTACCGCCTCGCCGATGGGGTAATGGTAATATTCGGCCAGCCAGCGGATGAGGGGGACCAGTTCCGGACCGAACCGGGGGGCCGGGTCCAAGACCTCGTGTATGGGTTTAAGTTTTACGGCCGGAGCCTCTGTGACCGGACCCAGGAGATAACCTGTCAGCCGCCGCCGCCCTACCGGCACGGCCACCAGGGACCCCACTTGGGCCTGGCCAGCTAAGGATGCGGGGAGTTCATAGGTGAGGGTGTGGAAAAGAGGCAGGGCCACCGCCACTTCCCAGAGGGAAGGGGAAGGAGAGGCAGGGGGTCCGGCTTTGGGCGGCACGTTCATAGAATCAGGAGGGAAACTAAGCAACTAATATTAAAGACCAATTCAACGGAAAGCCTCAGGTCCCCAAGCCTTGGGAGCCCGCTTGCACGCGAAACTCCGCTGCGCTCAAATTCCGCCGAGCCTCTGAACCTGTAAAATGTGCCAGGCGGAGCCTGGCGGGCACAGGCGTTCCCAAACAGGAGTTAGGGAACGAGGCAAAGTCATGGGAAGTCTTGCCTGACCCAG
>CAZFWX010000212.1:0-2603 GCA_964522695.1 uncultured Desulfobacterales bacterium | reverse complement strand
TGCGGCCTGCTTTACAAATTCTCCCGTATCGACCAGCGCCAGCCGGAGACTTTTGCCGACTCCCTGGTGTTGGGCCAGGCCATCCACCGGGTGTTGGCGGATTTCTATAAGAAGCTGCAGGCCGGCACCAGACTGGCGCAGCAGCACCTGGAGGCAGCCTTTGACCATCACTGGGAAGATCTGGCCCACGGCCGCGGCGACATCATCTATAAACCAGGGAAGAGCTACCACACGTACCGGACCGAGGGCAAAGAGCTTCTGGCCGCCTTTAACCGGGACCTGCCCCTGGAAGACTGCAAGATCCTGGCGGTGGAGCAGGCTTTCACCTGCCAGTTGGAGAGCCTGCCCGTGCCCCTCGTCGGCATTTATGACCTGGTCCTGGAAGACCCGGCCGGGACCATCACCATCGTCGACCAAAAACCGCCAGCAAGGCCTACTCCCTGGCCGATGTCAATCAGCATCTGCAGATGACGGTCTATCACCTGGCGGCCCGGGCCAACGGCTACGGCGAGCGGGAAATCCTGCTCAGACTTGACTGCCTGATCAAAACCAAAACCCCCAAGTTTGAGCAGTACTACACTGCCCGGGGTGATTGGGAAGAACAGAGGACCACCAAGAAGATTCAGGCCGTCTGGGAAGGCATTACCAAAGGCGTTTTCATCCCCAACGACGGTGGCTGGAAATGCCGGACCTGTGGTTACCGGACGGCTTGCCGGGAGTGGTTCGCAGGTGGGAAGTAAATTAATCACCAAGAAAATATTAGACGTCGAATATTCTCGCCTCTACCAGAAAATCCGGAGGCCCCAAATATCTTGAGGAGGCAAAAAATGAAAGGCATGACAACACTTGGCCAGTTGCAGGACAAGGTGGAGAAGATGTCCCGGCAGTGTATCGACCAGCTCATCCGGACCCCAGAGATTGTCTTTGATGATCTACAAACAGTTAGGATTGCCGGAGAACCCCATGCCCTGCGGCCCACCGCCCAAAGCCTCATGGCCCATCGCCTGGGCATTTCCCTGCATTACCTGCAGAAGTGCCCGGCGCAGGTGCAGGCCTTCAATCTCAACTACTGGCTTACCCGGGAGCGCCACCCGGAGCTGTTCTTCCGCTTCGACGGCCAGGAAGTCAGGGCCATTTTCACCCCGAAATATAGGCCCCTGGACAATAGAGAGATCCTGGAGCGGTTAAATAGCCTGGGTTATAAAGCTGATGCCCGGGTCCAATGCTGTCTGGACTCTGAATTCATGTCACTGAGCCTGCCGGACGGCAGCAGGACCTTTGACCTGGGCGGCGACCGCATCACCCTGGTATCAGTATCGCAAATTCAGAAGTGGGCCTGTCCTCCCTGCGCATCGCCGCCTTCTACCTGCGCCTGGTCTGCACCAATGGCCTCATCGCCAGGACCCAGGTGGCGGTGGCTTACCGGCATGTGTCGCGGAAAATCCTGGATGACCTCCCCCAGGTCTTTGCCCAGGTCGCTGGACAGCAGCTCCGGCAGCGGGACAAGTTCAGGCTGTCCATGGAAAGCCGTGTGGATGACCCCCTGGCCACCATCGATGCCTTCGCCCGGCAATTTCAGCTGAGCAAAAACGAGCAGGAGGCCGTGGCCTGGGGCTGGCTGTGGGAACCGGGTGAGACGATGTTCCACGTCATCAACGCCTTCACCCGGGGCGCCATGCACAATGGCTTGCCGGCCACGTCAGCTTATCGCCTGCAGAGCATGGGCGGCCAGATTTTGGCGATGATGAAATAAAGGGAACGGGCCTCAGCAGTTTTTAGCTGTGGCCTTTTCATTAACAAGGACGCGGTTAAAGAATCGCCGGCCCTCCCCGGGGGTCATCCATTACTCATCCCGCGAGCGCCAGCCGAAATTCTCCAGGTAAATCAGTTTTCCGCTTCTCCCCATAAATTTCTTGCCAAACTGGCGAATAGTCAATCAGTGTGATCTCCGCTGCCGGCAGGGCCGCGCCGTAGACCATGCAGGTGGCGTTGCTACAAGCCCTGCAGTTGGTCACGGGGAGAAGCTTTAGAATTTCCATGACCTTGAGCTTCGCCCGGCAAGTGTAGCGAGGCTCGATCTGGTCACGGGGGCTATACACGTCGTTGCCCACTACCGCACCCGCCAAGCCAAAAAGGCCGGCTCTGGCTCTGATACTAATTGCACATCAAACATAGAGTATTAAGCCACTCGAAGTTTGTCATGGAGCGTACGATTTCCGGTTGTTGAGATAAGAAGTTTAAGCTATCTGAAAGAATATCAACGACCTCGCCCAGGGAATTAAGGGAGAAGTTTTTGAAGGCATTTTCCCTCACATATTCCCAGATGTGCTCCGTGGGGTTTAGTTCCGGGCTATAAGGAGGGAGTGGGATGAGTTTGATTGTTGCGGGCACGCGCAATTCCCTTGCACGATGCCACCCCGCGCCATCAAGTAGCATTAAACAAAAATCTCCCGCAAAGGTTTGCTCAGTATGAGCGAGAAAAATGGACATGGTTTCCGCATCTACCCAGGGCATGATAAGAGAAGTGAGACGTCCATCCTGAGGGCTTACCGCGGTCATGGCATAGACGTATTCCCGGATCACTTGATGTCCCACTATCGGTC
>CAZFWX010000211.1:0-2668 GCA_964522695.1 uncultured Desulfobacterales bacterium | reverse complement strand
GCAGGCTTTTACTCCCTCCCCCTGGATGGGGGAGGGCTGGGGTGGGGGTGGATAAGCCTGAACCCCCAGGTCCTTATCCCCCTCCCCCAACCCCTCCCACCAGGGGAGGGGGAGTGGATCGCCGGGTAATTCGTCAGATAATTCAGGGACGTGACCCTTAGCACAGGTAAGCACGCCTGTGCCACCTGACCTCACCTCAGGTAGGGTTCTTTCATCTGGTTCCCCGGCTCCTGTTTGGGAACCGCCCTGATCGCCAAGCTCCCGCTTGGCAAATATTGCCCCGCAGAAGAAGAGGGAGATGCCCCCAATGTTCTCAGGTTGTTGCTCATGAACCTTTGGATCACCCATAAACCATGAAAAACTCGGTAGAGCGGGCGTCCCGCCCGCCGCTTCTCTGCCCGCAAGCTGGAAAGCCTGCGCCGCCGATCATGGGTAACTTTTCAGGACAGAGCCTGTATCTTCAAGCTGGTCTTCATCCGGAAACTCCCCCTCCCCTCGGCGGGAGGGGGTTGGGGGGAGGGGGGATTAAAAGCCATCTGGCTGATATCTTCCAGATAAAACACTACCACCCTAACCCTCCCCCATCAAGGGGGAGGGAATAAAAGGACTTTCTGGATGAGAACAAGCTAACCACCGCGTCCAGGCAGGCCTGGAGGGACGCCCCGCCCCTCCCTTGGCTCATCCCCTAGAGACAACCCGGCTCGCCAGAGCGGTTTTCGTGTCCTCAGGCCTGCTTTGTACATCATAAGGCAAGGGGGCAGTCCGGGACAAGCAAAAGAAAAAGGGCCACGGGGATTGACAATGAATCTTCACATATTATAATATTTGCAATGATGCGCAATAATGAAAAAAAGGCTCCGGGTGAGGCCGGCCCCTTTCCGGCTGATGCCAGCTTATTTGAATTGCAGGCCGATATCTGCCAAGCTTTGGGTAACGCCAAGCGCCTCCAGATTCTCACGCTCCTGAAGGACGGCGAACTCTCCGTGGGGGACATGGTTCAGGCTTTGGGCGTGGCCAAGCCCAATATCTCGCAACACCTGGCTCTCATGCGGCAAAAAGGCATTTTGGCCACCCGTCGGCAGGGCACCACCATCTATTACCGCCTGGCCACGCCCCGGATCATCGAGGCCTGCTGCATCATGCGGGAGGTATTGGGGCAGGCCCTGGCGGCCCGGGGGCGCCTGTCCGAAAGTCTGGCCGCCTCTGGCGGTCCGGAGGGAACCGGAAGCCCGCAGGCAGACGGCGAAGAATCCGACTCACCGTAAATGCGGTTTTTTTTTGAGCCCATATTTGCTTTGTTGCGCAATAATTAATAATTTCGAAAGTCCAAAGGAGAATACGTCTTGTCACCCAAAATGTCTTGCAGCGTCACCCCCTCATTCCTGTCGTCCACTTCCCGTCTCCCCTTGCCGGCCGTCTCCCGGCAGTCCCGGCAGACGGGTTTCACCCGGGCCCTCAGGCAACGCCGCGTGAAACAAGGCATCATGGGCGCAGCCTTCCTGATGTTCCTGGCAGCCGGCTGGTTTTTTCCCCTGGCGGGCTACTTCATCCCGGCTTGCATGGTCCTGGGCATCGGTCTGGCCACCCTTCGGGGGCGCACCTGGTGCGACTGGCTCTGCCTCCGGGGTTCCTTTCTCGACGCCTGGCTGGAAAAAATCAGCCCGGGCAGGAAGATTCCCCCGGTTTTCCGGGGCACTCCCCTGCGGCTGGGAGTCATGACCTTGCTCATGACCGTGCTCACGGTGCAAATTGTCCGGTTGTGGCCGGACCCCTGGGCCATCGGGGGCTTTTTCGTCATCCTCCTCACTGTCACCACGGTGGTGGGGGTGGTTTTGGGGCTCATCTTTCACCAGCGGACCTGGTGCCATATCTGTCCCATCGGCACCATGTCCAGTTGGGTGGGAAAGAACCGCCGGCCCTTGGTCCTGGCCGCGGAAAAGTGTGTGGAATGCAAGCGCTGCGGCAAGACTTGTCCCATGCAGCTTGCCCCCCAGGAAATGAAGCATGCCGGCGGCCTGTACCGCCGGGGTGACTGCCTGAAATGCGGCCTCTGCCTGGAAAACTGCCCCACCCAGGCTTTAATGTGGCAGGCATAGGCGAAGCCGCAATTCCCTCCCCGAACCATTCTTACGCCAACCCAACAACCACAAAGGCCGGCCCCCGAGGGAGCCGGCCTGCGTACTTTCTCAGTATGGTGCGCGGTGCGCACCCTGCGGGATTACTTAACGAGCAAAGGCACGATGAGCAGGGCCACGATGTTGACGACCTTGATCATGGGGTTGATGGCCGGGCCGGCGGTGTCTTTGTAGGGGTCGCCCACGGTGTCGCCGGTGACCGCGGCTTTGTGGGCGTCGGAGCCCTTGCCGCCGTAGAGGCCGTCTTCGATGGCCTTCTTGGCGTTATCCCAGGCGCCGCCGCCGGAGGTCATGGCCAGGGCCAGGAACAGACCGGTGACGATGGAGCCGATGAGCATGCCGCCCAGGGCGACGGGGCCCAGACCCGGGGTGAAGCCCACAACGATGGGGGACAGGACCGGGATCAGGGCCGGGACCATCATCTGGCGCAGGGCGGACTTGGTGACGATGTCCACGCAGGTGCCGTATTGGGGTTTGGCGGTGCCTTCCATGATGCCGGGGATTTCCCGGAACTGACGGCGCACTTCCTCAAC
>CAZFWX010000210.1:0-2675 GCA_964522695.1 uncultured Desulfobacterales bacterium | reverse complement strand
CTACTGGCTGGCCCAAGTGAAGGAGAAGCTCGCCGGAAAGTAGGTCAGGCGGGAAAAAGGCCCGGCAGGCACCCGTGCTGGCCCGCCCCTTGCGCAGATGGGGCATGGGCGGGGACGGCAGCCGCACCGGTTGCCCCCATAAGAGCCGAGAGCAAAGAAGGGACTGCGGGGGAGGAGGCAGGGGTAAGGGGCGCCTACTTTCCGGCCTGCCGGCGCCCCCGGCTTCCTCCCCCGAAGTTTTTTCTATAAAGTATTTATCAAATGTCCATCGGCCCGCCCCGCCTCGGTCGGCAAGCCTGGAAATTCTGGTTCTGCCTTGTGTCTTGGCCCCTCTACCTGCTGGTTATCCCCTGGCTTTTCCATCTTTGGGGTTGGTGGTCGCTGCTCTTCATGATCTTTCCGGGCGTCTGGCTGTTCACCTGGGTGGGCCTGCTCATGCATGAGGCCTGGCACCGCTACGTCCCCGGGCTGCCGCACCATTTTTTCTATTATGCCTTCGGCTTTATGCTCCTCACCGACCCCCAGATCTACCGGCTGGTGCACGGCTCCCACCACGCGGACGTCAATTCCTGGGACGACGCGGAATTCCACCCTCTGGGCCGCATCAGCCGCGATGGACTTCGCCGGGTTTATAACCTCCTGGAAATCCTCCTGGGGAACATCTTCTGGAACCTGGTGGCCACCCTCACAGTGCCCACTCTGCCCCGCTACCGCAGCCGCTACCGCCGTTGGCTCACTCTGACGTCCTTTGTCGTGTGGATTATGTTTCTGGGCGGTCTCGCCTCTGCCAGCTTGACGATATTCCCGGTGACTTTAGCGGAACTGGCAGTCTCCTTTTTTATCTCCTACTACCTGGGCGCAGTCATCCTGCATCACTCCCAATTGATTCAGCATGGCAACCTCATCGGCGCAGGGGACTGGCGCAGCCGGGCCATGTTGACCCGCAACCTGAAAAACGACGGATTCTGCGAGCGATTCTTCAACTTCCTCACCCATAACGACTCCCGGGAGCACATTCTGCACCACACCAAGGTGGCGGTCTACACCCGCCCCTTCCCTGGCCGCCTGCCTCTGCCCGGCGGCGCCGTATTTATCTCCCTGGGGGATTACCTCAAGATTCTCTGGGGCATGGTGAGCCGCCAGGCGTAACCCCGTGATAAGGGGTCGCCTTCCTTCCCGCCAATTTTCCCATCGCCAGGCCTAGAGTTTTTCTCCTCGCGTGACGATAAGACGGCCAAAAACCGGCTGAACCCAAGGATGCAAACCACAGTAAAAGGGCCCTACCCATGCGCAACGGCAGCCGCAAATTTTACCGGGAGATCCTGGACCACATTGACGACGGCGTCTATTTCGTGGACCGGGACGGCGCCATCGTTTACTGGAACCAGGCCGCGGCCAGGATCAGCGGCTTTGCGCCGGAGATGGTCATGGGCCGGCGCTGCCGGGACAACCTGCTGCGCCATGTGGACGACCAGGGCAATTGTCTCTGCCTGACCGGCTGCCCCTTGAGCGCCGCCATGGCCGACGGCCAGCCGCGCGGCGCCTCGGTGTTCCTCCACCACCGGGACGGCCACCGGGTGCCCGTGTCCGTGCGCGTCAACGCCATCACCGAAGAGGAGGGAAAAATCATCGGCGCGGTGGAGGTCTTTAACGACAATGCCGCGGCCCTGGCGGCTCTGGAACGGATCAAAGAACTGGAGGCCCTGGCCTACCTGGATTCCCTGACCCAGGTGGCCAACCGTAAGTACCTGGAGGTCTTCCTGTCCGGCAAAGTCAACGAAATGGCCCGCCATCACCTGTCTTTCGGTCTGATTTTCGCAGACCTGGACCATTTTAAGACCATTAACGACACTCACGGGCACGTTGTGGGGGACCAGGTCCTGAAGATGGTGGCCCAAACTTTGGCGAAAAACTGCCGCTCCTTCGACCTGGTGGGCCGCTGGGGGGGAGAGGAATTCCTGTGCATCCTGGGCAACGTGGGCCAGGAGGCGCAGTTGTGGGAAACCGGCGACCGCCTGCGCCGTCTTATCAAGGAATCCTTCCTCACCTGCGGAGACAGCCTCATCCGCATCACCATTTCCATGGGCGGCGTCCTGGCCCGGCCGGGCGATTGCCCGGAAAGCCTTATCAAACGGGCGGACGCCTGCCTGTACCAAAGCAAGACCGCCGGACGCAACCGGCTGGTGGTGGGATAGACCGATCCGGCCTGCACAAGGTGGGGGCGGGGTCACCCTGCTTGCAGACTTGCTGCATTAGCAGCGGCCGGTGGCGCCCCCCGCTTCCCAGGAAATGATATTTTTCAGCAGCGGTTCATCAGCCTGTAGCTCTCCAATACCCTGAAAAGCGCAGCAGGCGGGCACCGCCCACCGTTTCCTTCCCCCGGCGCTCTCCGGCTTAACTGTTTAGTTCGCCGATGGGATCGGGTGTGGCGCAGGACCTGGCTTCGAAGGATTTCATTTGCGATAGGCCTTGCTGCGGTGTTGAATGGCCTCGACCTTGGCCAGAAAATCCTTGTTAAGGGATGTTTCCATGGGTTTTCTCCCTGCTTCCCAAATCCTAAAAAAAAATTATGGCGACCCTATGCATAACGTCATAAATATTTGCGCATGATTAGGTTTGAATAATCTTGAAAGGGCTGTATTGTGTCACCCTGAGCCGAAGGTGAAGGGTCTCTT
>CAZFWX010000209.1:0-2701 GCA_964522695.1 uncultured Desulfobacterales bacterium | reverse complement strand
ATACCGTGAGCCACATCGCCCACGAAATCAAAAACCCTCTGGCCATCATCGGCGGTTTTGCCCGCCAACTCGCTAAACTGCCGGGACTGGACGACAAGGCCCAGAAGAAGCTGGCCATCATCACCGAAGAGGTGGGCCGCCTGGAGGCCATGATCGCCGAGATGCGGGACTACGTGCGCCGGCCCTCTCCCCAGAAACAGCCCGAAGACCTGGAGAAGCTCATCGACGAGGTGCTGGATCTCTTCGAAGACTCCTTGAAGGATCAAAAGATCACCGTGCACCGCCTGCCCCAGGAGTCTCTGCCCCCCCTCAACTTCGACCGCCGGCAAATCCATCAGGTGCTCATCAATCTCTTTAAAAACGCTCTCGAGGCCATGCCCCACGGCGGCGAACTCACCATCGCCACCCGCCGCACCGACGACAAGGTGGAGGTGAGCCTCACCGACACCGGCCAGGGCATGACCCCGGAAGTGCGGGCCAGCATCTTCCAGCCCTATTTCACCACCAAAGAAAAGGGCACCGGCTTGGGCCTGGCCATCTGCCAGAACATTGTGGAAGAGCACGGCGGCTGCATCTTTGCGGAAAGCGCGCCGGGGCAGGGGTCAACCTTTACCATCCAGATTCCCGTGGATAATCAGAAGTAAGGGGGGCCTGCCAAAACCTGCAAAAATTAATTGAAATTCGGCTCGGAAATAATTATTTTTCCTCTGGTAACTTGCCGGAATCAGAATATCTTAAGAGTATGCCTCCCGCCAAATCCATCATCCAAGGGCTCCTGGATCTGGCCGGCATTGAGATTAACGGGCCGCATCCGTGGGACCTCCAGGTTTACGATAAACGGTTTTACAACCGCGTGCTCCGAGAAGGTTCGCTGGGCCTGGGCGAATCGTACATGGACGGCTGGTGGGACGCCCGGGAACTGGATCAATTTTTTGCCAGACTGCTCAAAGCCGAGCTGGATAAAAAGGTCTCGGGCAACTGGAAGACGCATCTGTGGACCATCGGCCAGACGATCATCAACCGGCAGCGGAAAAAGGTGGCCCACCGCATCGGCGAACACCACTACGACATCGGCAATGATCTGTACTGCGCCATGCTGGACCGCCGCTTGGTGTATTCCTGCGGTTACTGGCGCGACGCCGCCAATCTGGACGAAGCCCAGGAGGCCAAACTTGATCTGGTCTGCCGCAAATTGCGGCTTAAACCGGGGCAACGTATCCTGGACATTGGCTGCGGCTGGGGCAGTTTGGCCAAGTATGCCGCGGAAAAATACCAGGTTGCCGTGGTGGGGATTACCGTCTCCAAGGAGCAGTTAACCTACGGCTACAGCCTGTGCTCCGGGTTGCCGGTGCGGTTGGAATTTAAGGATTACCGCGACATCGAGGGTCATTTCGACCACATCGTCTCCCTGGGCATGTTCGAGCACGTTGGCTATAAAAACCATCGCACTTACATGCAGGTGGTCCATGACCACCTGAAAGACGATGGATTGTTCCTGTTGCACACCATCGGCCAGAATGCCACTTTCAAGACCACCGATCCGTGGTTCGGCAAGTATATCTTCCCCAATTCCCTGATTCCCTCTGCCGCCCAGATCAGCCGGGCCGTCGAAAATCTCTTTGTCATGGAAGACTGGCACAATTTCGGCCCTGACTACGATAAGACGCTCATGGCCTGGTTCCGGAATTTCGACGCCCATTGGGAAACCCTGCGGCCCAAATACGGGGACCGGTTCTATCGTATGTGGAAATATTATCTGTTGGCTTCTGCCGGTTCCTTCCGCGCCAGAGCAAGCAACGTCTGGCAGATTGTCCTGTCCAAGGGTGGCTTGCCCGAAAGATATGATGCCATCCGCTAAGGGAAGTAAATCCCCATGAAATATCCGTCCTCCAACTACCGGGAACAATCCCTGAAACTGCACGGCATGGTGTGCGCCAAGTGCGGCCGGGAATTCACCCGTAAGAACCGGCAACTGCTCACGGTGCACCACAAGGACGGCAATCCCCGGAACAATCCGCCGGACGGCTCCAACTGGGAAAACCTTTGCGTTTATTGCCATGAGGACGAGCACAGCCGCGGGCTTTTGGGCGACTACCTGGGCGGCGATGATTGATCCTTCCCCCTGACAAACCATTTTTCCCCATCCGGCAATATATCGTATAATCCCTTATGCCCACGCCTCTGCTGGACGTCACTGACCTGACGGTGCATTTCCACACTCCCGCGGGCGACCTGCGGGCCGTGGCCGGGGTGGATTTTGCCTTGCATGAAGGGGAGACCCTGGGGCTGGTGGGCGAGTCGGGCTGCGGCAAGACCGTCACCGCCCTGTCCATCCTGCGCCTGCTGCCGCCCCATCTGACCCGGGTGACCGGGGAGGTGCGCTTCGCGGGGGAGAATCTCCTGGACGCTCCCGACCAGCGTCTGCGTGAGATTCGGGGCGATCACATCGCCATGATCTTCCAGGAGCCCATGACCGCGCTCAATCCCGTGCTCACCATCGGCGACCAGGTGGCGGAAGTGCTGCGCCAGCACCGGGACGTTTCCCGCCAGGAGGCCTGGGAGGGCGCGGCCCAGTCCCTGGAGAGGGTGGGATTGCCCGAAGCGGCGCGGCGTCTGAATCAATACCCCCACCAGCTTTCCGGCGGCTTGCGCCAGCGGGTCCTCATCGCCATGGCCCTGGCCTGTGAACCCGAGTTGCTCA
>CAZFWX010000208.1:0-2715 GCA_964522695.1 uncultured Desulfobacterales bacterium | reverse complement strand
CGTCCTCCACCACCAGAATCCGTTCCCTGCCCATAAGCGCTCCTGTCCGGCCCGGCTATCTAACTATCCTACCATATGTCATTTTGTACCATGTCTACTTGACCGCACAAGTCCATATTTTCAGGGTTGCAGGGGGAACGGCCACAGGCCGCGTCTCCAAACTTTTCGCTCCCCATGAGAGATTTACGGTGACCATCAAGGCAAAAGGCCAGTGACGCATGGTCCCTGACCTTCCTTGGTTATTGGCCCTTCGTATGTGAGATCGTCAGACCTTCATTCCCTCCACTACTTGACTGCAACCGCTTTGACAAAGATGGGGTTGGAGTAGAACCACAGGTCAGCCCAGGCTTTTTCCGGGGTGTTCTGGCCAGGGGTGTCGAGGAGGGGATCCCGGTTGTTGTTGGTGGCCGTAGCCGGCTCCAACTCGCCGTCCACGAGGGACTGGTTGGTGCCCCGGATCCGGAAATACATGTCGCCGTTGACCTGGACATGGTGCTGGATAACGTTCCAGCCGTCAGCGTCCGTCTCCCAATCCGCGGCGGTGAAGCGGGCGATCACTTTGGCCGCAGGATTGGTGTTCGCCAGGTATGCCGGGGTGCCGGGCTGGGCCTTGGCCGTGACCGGCCCGGCGATCAGGTCGATGTGATCCACGTGCGGGGTGTCGCCATTATTGTTGGCGGCCGGGCTTTTGAAGCGGATGGTGAGCTTCATCTGGCGGCCCTTTTCCACCTGCAGTTCCTCGCCCATGGCAGCTCCATGGCTCTTATATTGGGCATGGAAGTCCAGGGCATTGATAAGATCGCCATGGACGCAAAATGAGGCGCCGGTGCGAAGTGCCTTGGCGATTTCCTGGTGGGAGTAGCGGCCGTCCCCGTCCAGGTCTTTGACGAACGTCCAGGTTTTGGCGTATTCCCCTGGCCAGAAGTCATCGTTGGGGTCATGGAAGTCGGAGCTCACAAAGACGAACCAGCGCCGCCCTTCGCCCAGGAGGGCGTCCCACACGTCGCCCACTTTAGCCACATATTTGCCGGCCCCGCCATAGGTGCCGCCGCCGTCGGCGGAGGCGCTGTAGGAGCCGCGGTTGGCCTCTTTCTGGTGGCCGGGAATGCTTTCAAACCCGAAGGCCACATCCGGAGCGGCATTGTTGAAGTCACGGAAATGTTCAATCTTGTAAGCTTTTCTCCGTTCGACGTGGGCAAAGACCGTCCAGCCGTACCAGCCGTTCTGCGTATGGCGCTCCTGGAGCCACCGCACCGCGGCCACGGCCTTGGCATGATCGTTGGTGGGGTTTTTCGCCACCCCCAAATTGGCGGGGTCTTCGAAGCCCTGGGCCTTGCCGCCGGTGGCGTCTTTGTCGCTGGCATCGAACAGATATTCGAACTGGGCGATGGGAAACACGGTGTCGGCCACGATGCCCACGCTGCAATGCTCATGGCCGGGCACATTCCACTCATATCCCTGAATGATTTTTTTGCCGGGATACATGGCCCGCAGGTTCTGAAGCACCGGGAAAGAATACTGCATCAGGGACTGCCAGCGCCACATGCGCAGGTGGCCGTTTTCCAGGCTGGGGTTGGGGTCGCCCAGAAACAGGGGCATGGGGGTCATGGTGTCAAAATAAGTCCCGTAGGTGTCCCGGGCGAAGGCGCCGCCGTGCTCCGAGTTGGCCCACCAGTCCAGTCCGTACCGGCTGGCGTTGGTAAAAACTTCGGGCATGGGATGGGAGCCGTCCGTCAGATTGGTGTGCTGATGGAAGTCCCCGGAGAGCCAGACGCCTTGCGGCTTCGGGCCCATCTTGGCGCAGGCCGCGCCCATGAGCCCCGCGCCGACGGCGACCGTCATGACGACGGTCAAGACGCACAGCCAAAGGTTCTTTTTGCCGAGTTTCATAACGTTTCCTCCTAAAAAATTCCTGAAGTTAGCACCGGGACGGATCCTTTTCCCCGGTCTCCTCAGGTTAAAAGAGCCGGCGAAAGGGGTTCCACACCCCTGGGCTCTAGGTGGCATCCTTTTAACACCGGGTTGTTAGGGGGAAATTAATATTGGGTTAGTTCTTCGCAGGGAATCAGGGGATGCAAACTTTCTGAGAGCGATTCACCCGTTTCAGGCGACGTTCTGGGTCATGATCCCTTCGATGTCATGGATCTCTCCGCCAATTTCCTCCGGGACCGGTATATCACCGGGCAGATACTGGACCGTCACCATCATGAACAGGTCGCCGTCCCAAAAGAGGGGGGTGGACACCCGGTAGGAGGTCAGGTTGTCCTGGGGATGACGGAAGAGCCGGCGTACCGTTTCTCCTTTCACCACTTGGTCCCTCTGACACCAGGGGCAGGGGCGGTCCAGACCATACAAGGCCCGGTGGCATTGCTGCCCCAGGGGATAGTGTCCCAGGATCTGGGCAAATTGCTGGTTGACAAATTCAATTTCATAGTCAGGCGAGACAATATAGAGGAATCCATCCAGGGAATCGATAATTGCCTTATATTGCCCCCATAAGGTCCGCCAGGCCTCGGCAAGCCGCTGCTGTTTCTCAGGCATGATAGTTCTCCATCCTTTAAAATAAGTATTCAATAATTTCAGGAATTAACAGCCGGATGCCCCGGGAAACTCAGGCCCTTCCGGGTAGTTATCTTAAAGCCAGCCGGTGGTTCTTATGACCCGCTCATGGGGTTCAACCGGCAGGGCCGCAGTTTCCGGGCGCCGGCAGTCCGA
>CAZFWX010000207.1:0-2729 GCA_964522695.1 uncultured Desulfobacterales bacterium | reverse complement strand
CCCCCCACAATCACCTGAAAAAAACCCGGAGGCAGCCGGTATGCTGGTGGTCATGGATGTGGGCAACACCAACACGGTGATCGGGGTGTATCAGGGGGAGCATCTCCTGAGCCACTGGCGCATCCGCACGGAAAAAGAAGTGACCATCGACGAGTTGGGCATCCTGCTCAGCAATCTCTTCCAGTCCCAGGGGCTGGAGCTGGCAGGGGGCGCGGACCTCATCATCTCCTGTGTGGTGCCGCCCATGGTCAACACTCTGGAAGGATTCGCCCAGCGCTACCTTAAAGTGCGTCCCCTGTTGGTGGGGCCGGGCATCAAGACGGGCATGCCCATTCATTATGACAATCCCCGGGAAGTGGGCGCAGACCGCATCGTCAACGCAGTGGCCGCCTACGACCGGGTGCACGGCAGCGTCATCGTCGTGGATTTCGGCACCGCCACCACCTTTGACGTTATTTCCAAACAGGGGGAATACCTGGGCGGGGCCATCGCGCCCGGAGTGATGATCTCCTGCGAGGCCCTGTTTATGAAGGCCTCCAAGCTGCCCCGGGTGGAGATCTTCGCCAAGCCCAAGAGCATCATCGCCAAGGACACCATCAGCAGCATGAACGCCGGCATTATCTTCGGCTACGCCGGATTGGTGGACGGCATTGTCAACCGCATGAAAACGGCGATGGGCGACGACCCCAAGGTTATCGCCACCGGCGGGCTGGCCTGCCTCATCGCCTCGGAAACCCAGTGCATCGACTGGGTGGACGATTACCTCACCTTAAAAGGGTTGAAAATTATCTATGAACGCAACCGGCCGCGGCGGGAAGAGCGGGAGAAGGGCTGAACATGGCTGAGGACGACCTGGGCCTGGGCCGGCGGTACCTGAAAGACACCCGCTACAGCCGCGCCGAACGGGGTCCCAAAACCCGGGCCTATCCCCGGGCCCATCCGTTTAAGGAATACCCCGAAGCGCAGACCCGGGTGAAACTGACGCCCACGGTTCCGGAACGGGCCGGTGACTTGTGGCAGACCCTGGCCCGGCGGCGCTCTTTGCGGGACTACGTAGCCCGCCCCTTGAATCTCGAGGAAATTTCGGCCCTGTGCTGGGCCACCCAGGGGATCACCCTCATCGCCCAGAACTTCTTTTTCCGGGCCTCCCCTTCGGCCGGAGCCCTGTACCCGGTGGAGACCTACCTGGCCGCGCACCAGGTGGAGGGCCTGGAATCCGGCATCTGGCACCTGAACATCCTGGATTTCGCCCTGGAGCTCATCAATCCCGGAGATCACCGCCGCTCCCTGGCCGAAGCCGGCCTCTCCCAGACCTTCCTGGCCACCGCGGGCGCGGTGTTCATCTGGACCGGCATCCTCAACCGGGCCATGTGGAAGTACCGGGAACGGGCCATCCGCTACCTCTTCCTGGACGCCGGCCACATTTGCCAGAACCTGATGCTGGCCGCCACGGCCCTCAATCTGGGCTGCTGCCCGGTGGGGGCTTTTTTTGACGATGAACTGGAGGCTCTGGTGGGAGTTGACGGGGTTGAAGAAGTAGCCCTCTACCTGGCCTCGGTGGGGCCTTTGAGCTTTTAAGCAGTGAAACGATTATGGCGCGGGTATTGGGCCCCTTTTGAAATTTGGAAAGTCCGGTGGCGCAGGCGTTCCAGCCTGCGCAGACACCCGGAGCGGGTGTCCCACACAAACTTTTCTGGCAGGCTGCCGGCGGATTATTACCGCCCTGAACCCGAGGAGATGGCTATGAAGAAAATGGCAATCCTGATATTGGCCTTGGCCCTGGGACTGGTGACTTCCCCCCTCCGGGCCACCAATGTTTCCGAAAAAGTCAAACAGTCCACCGAGAAGGCGGCCAAGGATTACGTCAAGCACGGCCTGATCCAGGCCACGGAAGGGCGGCACGAATCCGCGGTCAAGTCCTTTCAGTCGGCCATCAGCCTCATGCCCAACCTGGCCGAAGCCTACAGCTACATGGGCAGCTCCCTGGCCGAAATGGGCCGCTACAAAGAGGCCGAAGAGGCCCTGCGCAAGGCCGTGGCCATCAAGCCCAATTACGGCGAGGGCTACTACTACCTGGGGCTCTTCCTCAAGGAGCGGGGCAAGACCCAGGAGGCCGAAGACGCCTTCCGCAAGGCCAAGCAGTACGGGAAGTAGTGTGGGTGGAATTGGGAGGGGGGTACGGGGGGAGGGGAGGGGGATCATCCCCCTGGCCCTTCCCCCAACATCTTTGGGGTCTTCCGGGTCCGTTCGTACCGGTCCCGCTCGCTGTAGATGCAGCCGCAGTAAGGCTGGCGGTACAGGTTGAGCTCCCGGCTGGCCGCCACCCCCTCGTGCCAGCCTTCCCTGAAGTCCTGGTAATGAAACGGCACGCCCATGGCCATAGCCAGGGCCTCGCCCAACTCCCGGATCAGTTCATGGTTCTGGTACTTGCTGTACAGAAGAGTTGAGGTGAAGGCGTCGAAGCCCCCGGCCAGAGCCTCTTTGGCCGCGGCCGTAAGGCGCATCTGATAGCAAAAGCGGCAGCGCTCCGTCTCCCGGAACACCATGAGCCGGAGAAACTCCTCCAAGTCGTAGTCCCGCCGCCAGATCACGGGCAGACCCGCCTGCCCGGCATAATCCGTGAGCGCCGCCACCCGCCGCGCAAATTCCTGGTAGGGGTGGATGTTGGGATTGTAAAAATACCCCGCCACCTCATGCCCGGCCCGTGTGAGAACCCGGTGGGGATAGAT
>CAZFWX010000206.1:0-2764 GCA_964522695.1 uncultured Desulfobacterales bacterium | reverse complement strand
CCCGCCCAGAAGAAGGGATGGGGTTCCGTGGCCCGGATAGCCTGCCGGGCGCCCTGCAAGGCCTGCAGTTTGGATTTGCCGGCCTTCAGGCCCTCGTATAAGGTCCGGTAAAACTTGAGGGATTCGTCCACCGGGATGTTCCACAGGGTCACGGTGACGCTGCGGGCTCCGGCCTGTTGGAAGGCCCGGGCGAAGTTCAGGACGCCTTCCCCCTGCACCACCTCCCCCATCCCGGTCATGCACGCGGCCAGGGTGACCAGGTCCGCGTCCAGCTTGAGCTGCAGCACCTTGCTGAAGGTGAGGAAGCCGTTGTCCGGGGCGGTATTGTCCACCTGGCTGAGCACCAGCACCGGCTCCTTGAGGTTGGCCAGCTTGTCCGTGAGAAACCCGTGGGTGCCGAAGAAAAGATAGCGGTATTGAGACAGGGGCGCCTTGCGCACCTGGGTTTCATTGGCCTGGACGTCCAGGAGAATCTGGGGGGCCTTGACGGCGACGCCGAAGAGGCTGGCAAGCTCCGCCACCGTCTTGCGGGTTTCCGGCAGAGGGGCGAAGACCAGCCTGCCGCCCCCGGGGCCGGTGACGGACATGGTGAGGGGCTTTTCATTATCCGCCGGCCGCAACTCCCCGGCCTGCCCCTGGCCCGCCTTGTAAGCCTTATAGCGGGCACTGCCGGCATCATAGATGCAATCCCCCAGGGCAAAAAGCGGCTGGCCGGCCCGGGCCAGTCCCAGATGCCGGTTTAAAGCCAGGATGGCCGCGGACTGGGAATAGGTCACGGGCCAGCGGTCGCCCACCAAGAGGGCCTTGCCCCAGTCCGGCCCGCTCTGCACCACCAGGGCCTCAAAGGGAAAGGCGCCCAAGACGCCGTCGGGCACGATGATGAGGCGTTGTCCGGGAGACACCCCGGCCAGGCCCGGCTCCAGCAGTTCCCGGTACAGGGCTGCGGCGGCCTGGATGGAGAAGCGGCTCAGATCCTGCCGCCGCAACTCACTTTGGCGCAGGGGCGACAGCAGCGGGCCAATCCTGGACTCCAGGGCCTTGCGCCCCAGGGGCAGGCGGAACACCTGGGTCTTGCCGCCGGGCTCCACCCGGAAGAGATAGCTTTCCTTGTCCCCCAGGGTGTAGGCCAGAAGGATTTCTCCTGATTTTAAAGGCAGCTCCGCGGTTTTATAGGGCCGGGGATAATACAGGGCCGCATGGCGGGGCAGGCGGCGGCGCAGCTCCTCCACGAACTCCTGCTGGCTGCGCTTGAATTTCGCCCAATGCAGCTCAAAGGCCTCCACATCCTGGAGCATGCCCCGGTGGGGCAGGTAGACCTCTTCCCGCTTCGCCTCCAAAGCCTTGGCCTGCTCCTGCAGTTTCCTCTCTTTGTCTGCCAAATCCGGCGGCAACTGCTGGCTGTGGTCCTTGCCGGCTTTGGCGGCGATGGCCTCCAGCAGGGCCCGGGCCTTGATGGACTCGGCAAAGTAAAAGGCCGCGGCCGCAGCATTGTCGCCGTAGCTGCGCAATTTATCCGGCAGGGCTTCCCCTTTTTGCCCCATGTCCGCCAACAGGCTGGTGAGGGCGAGATACGTGGTGTAATAGCCGCTGATTAACCCCGCCTGGAAAAAACTGGTGCGCTCCCCGGGCGTCCGGGCCCGGAGGTCTTCGATGGCCTCGACGGCTCTGAGATACGCCTCGGCGGCTTCCTGGCGGCGGCCTAACCCCTGGAGGGCCTGCCCCAGGTAGGCCTGATATTGGGCCAGCCGCGGCTCAGGCGCATACCGACTGGGAGGGGCCGCCATCAAAATCTTCAGAGCTTCCTCATAACGCCCCTGGGAGAGTTGCACGCCGGCCAGGCTCCAACTACCGGTGCGGCCCCGGACGCCCTGTTGAGACTCGGTTTCGGCCTGTGAAAGCTCCCCTCCGGCCTGGTGCACCGTGGACAGGACCCGATGCGCCTGCAGAGTGCGGGGATGCTCCGGCCCCAGCTCTTTCCGTAAGATTTTTACGGCCCGTTCCGCCAGCGGCCGGGCCTTGTCCAGAGCGCCCTGCTGCTGATAAATCAAGGTCAGCAATTCCAGGCAGGCCACGTTGTCGGGATGCTCCACGCCGTAAGCTTTTTCTTTTATGGCCAGGGCTTCCAGGCCCAGGGTCTGGGCCCGGGCATGGTTGCCCGTCTCCCGGTGCAGCCTCGCCAGGATTACCATGACATCTGCGGTCTTGGGATGCTCCGGCCCCAGGGCCTTCTTCCGGATCAGCAGGGCCCGCATTAACAGAGGCTCGGCCTGGGCGTATGAGGCCACCAAGACGTAAGCCCTTCCCATCGCCAACAGGCTGTCCGCCGTCACGGGATGGTCCGGACCCAGGGTCTTCTCCCGGATGGCCAAGGCCTGCTGCAAGGAAGACACCGCACCCCGGAATTTGAAACCGGCCAATTGGATAATCCCCAGAATATGCAGGGCCTTGGCGGTTCTCAGATCTTCCGGGCCGTAGGTGCGCCGGCGGAACTCCACGGCCTCCCCGGCCAGGACCAGGGCTTCCCCATACTTGCCGGCCTGATAGAGCGCCCATGCTTGCTTCAATTTCCCCGGAGAAGAGGGATCAGACGCCCCAGGACCCTCCTCGCCTCCCACCGCCAGTGGTTCTTTGCCGGGAGAAGGCGACGGCCTGGCCCCCCAGGCCGCGCCGGTGAAGTTAAGGGCAGTTACCAGGAACAGAGCGAGGCACAGCCGCCCGCCGAAAGACCATCTGACAGACTGAGACGTCGCCATGGCTCCCTCCT
>CAZFWX010000205.1:0-2812 GCA_964522695.1 uncultured Desulfobacterales bacterium | reverse complement strand
AAAGGTGAAGAGGCTGGGAGAGATGGTGGTCACCAGGTGGGCCAAAAGCCCGCCGCCCACTCCGAAAAAGAAGGCGCTGAGCACATAGGCCAGCATGAGGTGGCGGAAGGTGTCCACCCCCATGGCCCGGGCCGCGGTTTCATCCTCCCGGATGGCCAGCATGGCCCGCCCGTAGCCCGAACGCACCAGCGCAGTGACCACCGCAACGGTGAGCACCGCCGCTCCCCAGGACCACCAGAGGGTGGTGAAGGGCTGCAGCCCCTTCAGTCCCAGGGGGCCATTGGTGAGGTTCTGCAAATTGTTGGCCATCACGCGCACCACCTCGCCGAAGCCCAGGGTGACGATGGCCAGGTAATCGCCCCGCACCCGGAAAACGGGGAAGCCGGTGAGAAAGGCGCAGCCCGCGGCCACCAGACCGCCCATCAAGAGCGCCGCGGCAAAGGGCAGGGAGACCTGGTTCAGGGGCCAGATGAGCGGGGCGATGAGAAATACCTGCTGTTTTTCCGCAGGCGTCAGCGTGAGCAGCGCCGCGGTGTACGCCCCCAGCATGATAAAGGCGTTGGGCCCCAGATTCAGCTGGCCGCAGACGCCGTTGATGAGGTTGTAACTCACCGCCAGAATGACGAAAATGGCCGTGGTGTTGAGCAGGCGCACCTGATACTCGTTGGCGAGGCTTTCCGCTCCCCAAAGGAAGAAGGCCAAGGCTGCGACGGCCCCGAGGGTGAGTAACCGACTGGTCATGATTTTGGATGACTTTTATGGAGGGAGGGCCAGGGAGATGATCTCCCAACCCTCCCCCCACACCCCCCTCCCAACCCGCTGATGGGAGATAGGAGGGCTGTGCCTGCGCAACGACTCCCCCACCCTTACGAAGCAATACGGGGGTTGGGGGAGGGAGTGTGAGGGAGGGGGAAGGGGTCTCCGGACCCTGGCCCCCTGCCCCACAATAAACTCCTCAAAGCTTCTCCTCGCCTATGGCTTCGCCCAGGAGGCCCGTGGGGCGCACCAAAAGGAGGATAATGAGCAGGCCGAAGGCCAAGGCGTCCCGGTAGCCGGCCCAGGCCGGGAACAGAGCGACGATGGCGATTTCCAGGACGCCCAGGATGAGGCCGCCCAAAACGGCCCCGGCCAGGTTGCCGATACCTCCCAGGACCGCGGCGATGAAGGCCTTGAGTCCCGGGACGATGCCCATGAAGGGGTTGACCTGGGGATACTTCATGGCCCACAAGAGCCCCCCGGCCCCGGCCAAGAGCGACCCTACCAGAAAAGCCAGGGCGATGATGCGGTTGACGTTCACCCCCATGAGGCTGGTGGTCTCAAGATCGTAGGCGATGGCCCGCATGGCCCGGCCGGCCTGGGTGCGATAGACCAGGAGGAAGAGGCCCAAGAGTAAGACGGCGGTCACCAGGGGGATAACCAGGCTCAGACGGGGAATGAAAAGGCCGCCCAGTTCCAGAGCGCCGGCGAACCAGGGGGGGGTGGGGAAGGGCTTGGGCCGGCCGCCCGCCAGCATCAGGGCCAGGTTTTCTAAGAGAAAAGAGGCGGCGATGGCGGAGATGAGGAGCGAAATGCGGGGCGCCCGGCGCAAGGGGCGATACGCCCCCCGCTCCAGCAGCATGCCCATGAGTCCGGTGAGGCCGATGGCCAGGGCGAAGGCTGCGGGCCAGGGCCAGGCAAAAAGTCCCACCCCCATGACGCCCACATAGGCTGAGACCATGATGAGGTCGCCATGGGCGAAGTTGATGAGGCGCAGAATGCCGTAGACCAGGGTGTAGCCGATGGCGATGAGGGCGTAGAGGCTCCCCAACGACAGGCCGTTCACCAGCTGCTGCACCAGGGTGAGAGGGTCCATAATTATTTGCAGATGCTCGTGAGGGAGGGGGCCAGGGGCCGGGGGCCCCTGCCCCCTCCCTCACACTTCCTCCCCCAACCCCTTACTATAATTTTTCTTTTCAACCCTACAGCAACCAGTCACGAAAATCTTCTTTGGGACTCGCAGTCAGTTCCACCATGGATATTTCCCCATCCCGTTGGGCCAAGGCCTTGAGAACCGCGCCTGTGGACGCGTCGCTATACGCCGCGGCCAGGGCCGCGGCCTGGCGGAGTTCCTCTTCAGTTCCCGAGCCCGGGACCAGCACCAGGGGGCCGGGGTACCCCAGGACCTTGACCAGGGCGTCGCCGGGCAGGAGCAAGGCCTGGATGGCCTCGTTTTCCCGGGCGGTGCGCCCCACCACAGCCTTGGCCCCGCCGGGGAGCCGGAAGTGGCGGCCCCATTTGAGAAGTTCCAGGTCCTGGCGGGAAGCTGTCCCGACATGCGCCAGCAATTCCTTGAGACGGCCGGCGTAACCGGGATCGGTGAGCAGGCACCCTCCGGCGGGCGCGGGATAGCTGGCCAGGCCGTAGTGTTCCGCCAGGGCCATCTGGCGTTTGCGCCCCCGGCCGCTCACATCCAGCAGCCTCTCCCGGTCCACCCAGCCCTCCCGCTCCGGCAGGGGGGGTTTGAGCAGCCGGGCGCTCAAGGGGCGCAGCACCAGGTCCGGATACCCCGAACCCCGAGCCACCATGTCCAGGGCCTGGCGGTGCTGGCTCATGGGCCGCTGCCCCAGGACTTCGCCGGTGAAGAGGAAATGGAAGCCCTGGGCCTCCATCACCCGGCCCGCCTCCCTGAGCATGAGGATATGACAGTCCACGCAGGGGTTGTGGCCCCGGCCGAAGCCATGGGGAGGCTCATAAAGAAGGGGCAGGAAGAGCTCCGTGAAATCAAGCTCGATGAGGGAGAGGCCCAACTGCCGGGCCGCCTCCCGGGCCCGCT
>CAZFWX010000204.1:0-2841 GCA_964522695.1 uncultured Desulfobacterales bacterium | reverse complement strand
ATGAGGATGCCGTCGGCCACGGCCCGGGCCAGTTGCATGGAGGTGATGAGGGTGCCGGGGCTGGTGCGGGCCGCCTGTTGCAGGGGCAACTGGCCGATGCGGGCGATCTGGGCCAGGCCCCTGAGCCCGGCCTCCCGGTAGAAGAAGGAGTTCTTCCGGTCCACGTGCCAGCGGCCGAACAGCGGCAGGGACGGCCCCTGGTAAACGATGCGGCCGTAGGAGAAGTAGGAACGGCCGGTGGCGGCCTTACGGGGCGCGGGGCCGGTCTCCCGGTCCAGGGGCAGGGCCAGGCGGTGGCGGCGGCTCAAAGATAAGAGCGCGGGCAGGATGTCTTCGTCGCCCCAGTCGCTTAAAATGAGGTCAGGATTAAGGTCCTTGAGCACGCGGGCCACCTGGCGCACCAGGTCTTGGGGGCTTGCGGCCTCCACTTCCAGGGTGCGCCCTTCCCAGGTGAGGGTCAGGACGTTACCCCGGCTCAGGGGGATGAGGGGGTCCCGGGCCAGGCCCAGGTGCAGGGTGGTGAAGGGCGGCAGGGCGAATTCCGGCGCGAAGGCATCCTCCAGGGGCGCCGCGGCCCGGAGCCGACCGTCGGCGTGGTCCAGGTCGTACCAGAGACAGGGGTGGAGGCCGCGGACATAGAGATAATACGCCGCCAGGTCCAGGTCGGCATTATAAATCTGGAACTGGTCCTCGAGCTTGCCCAGGATGCCCCGGAGCGGCGAGAGGTACGCGTAGGCCTTGAGTTCCAGGGCCAAAACCGGGATGTCGTCTCCGGTAACCAGTTCCCGTCCTGTGGTGAAAAAGGCCCGCCGCAGCCAGCCCCGGCGGCCCAGATTTTGCGCCAGGCCGCGCAGGCGCTCTTTAGGGCCTCCCAGATAGAGGCGATAAGGAAAGTCATCCTCCAGGCGCAGAGGCTGGCCCTGGCCGGTGAGGAACCAGAGCACTATCCGGTCCCCCAGGGGATAGAGGTCGAAGAGCCAGGCGGTGGTGTGCATGGTAGTATGGGGGAAAAGAGTTGCCGCATCTGGTTCCCAAGCCGGGGATTGGGAACAACAACGAAATCTTGGTGGGGCGGGCCTCCTGCATCAAATATGGGGGGCGGGCACTGCCCACCTCATCATCAGAAGGTGGCCCAGGTGTCCTCACTTTTACCGGCGCAAGTCTTATTTACACCTGCGTTTCTCCTCTTTGATGCTCCTCCGCCATCCCTTCTTCTACCTCCAGGCGCCGCACCCGTTCCTGGAGAAGGGCCAGCGCCTTCTCATGCTCCAGGAGCATGGCCAGAAGCATGGACTCCAGGGGCCAGGGGTTGGCGGCATAGACCCCGGCCTGGAGGTGCAGCCGGGCATATTCGAAGAGGCGGTCGAAATGCGCCTGATCTTCCCGGCGCAAGGCCCTTCGGAACTTGCGCCAGCGCTCCCGCTCCTCCTCCCAGGCAAAACTATAGGGTAAAACCGTGCGTCCCATGATGTACCTCTGGTGCTGGTTGGTGGAGGGAGGGCCGGGGGAGCGAGCTCGCCCGCCCTCGCCCCACAGCCCCCTCCCCCAAACCCCCTTTATCGGGGCCTGCAGTCCCGACTTTTCAGGCCTTGATAGCGTTAAGGGGTTGGGGGAGGGAGTTTGAGGGAGGGGGCAGGGGTCTGTGCCCCCTGCCCTCCCTCAAGCGTGCCGAACACGTCCACCAGGGGGGCCAGGAGCCGGCCGAAACGGTGGTTGGCCGCACCCTGGGGCCGGTGAGGCTGGAGCAGCAGCAGGGGGTTGGTGGCTTTCACCGCGGTCAGGGTATCAGTGAGTTGGCGGCAGAGGCGCTGCCGCTCGGGCAAGGGCACCTGGTCATCATAGAAGAGGCTCACCGGTCCCAGAATAAGGACCAGGCTGCCCGGCGTGAGCGCTCCGGGCAGTTCCTCCGCCGCCAGGCGCACCAGTTGATGGCAGGTGAAGGCCCGGGCCACCCGCACCCGGGCAAGCGCCTCATGGCGGCTCAGACCCCGGCTGCGGGCCTCCCGCACCAAATGGAAAGGGTCGAAGACGTTGGCCGCGTCCAGGACCAGGACACCCGCGGTGCGCACCGCGCCCCAGGCCGCGGCCGCCGCGGCCAGGGGTCTGAGCGACCCGCCCCAGAGAAGCACGGCCCGCCCCGGGGTGAGGGGTTTGAGCCACCGGTTAATGGAGATGAGATGCGCCATTCACTTCTCCAGGGAGCGGTAGATGCCCACCACTTTGCCCAGAATCTGCACGTCCTCGGCTTCCGCCGGCGAGAAGCGCAGCGGCGTGAATTCGGGGTTGTCGCCCCGGAGCACCAAGCCGCCCGCTTCTTCATAGACCCGCTTGAGGGTGGCCTCCTCGTCCACCATGACCACGGCGATCTCGCCTTTGGCCACCCGGGGTTGCACCCGCACCATGACCAGGTCGCCGGGATGGATGAGGGGGGCCATGCTGCGGCCGGTCACCCTGAGGAGAAAGACCTCATCCCCTTGCGCCCAGGTGCGGGGCACGGGCAGGGTGTCCTCCACGTGCTCGGTGGCCAAAAGCGGCTGGCCCGCGGCGATGCGGCCCAGAACGGGCACCTCCACCACGGCTTCGGGCAGGCGGGCGGTGAGGGTGAGGCCCCGGGAGCGGCCCGGCTCCCGGTGCAGGTGGCCCTTGCGCTTGAGCGCGGCCAGGTGGTCCGCCGCGGCCCGGGGCTGGATGCCGAAATGGGCTGCCACCTCCCGCACCGTGGGGGGATAGCCCTGCCGCCGGCAGAACTCCTCCACAAAGGTCAGAACCAGTCGCTGTCGTTCCGTGAGTGGCTTCATGGCCTTTGTATACTAAACATTAGTATACTTGTCAAGAGAATAG
>CAZFWX010000203.1:0-3100 GCA_964522695.1 uncultured Desulfobacterales bacterium | reverse complement strand
TCAAGATCTCCTGATACCCGGTCATGGAGGTGTTGAACACCACTTCGCCCAGGGCTTCGCCGGGGCCGGTGAAGGACCGACCCTTGAGCACCAAACCGTCTTCCAACGCCAATAATGCCTGCACCGCGCACCTCAAAAGAAGAAAATCCTAAAAAATATACCATATTTTTTTTGACCAGGGGACTATTTGGGGATGAAACTTGAGGAAGGGGGCCAGGGGTCAAAGCCTCCTGTTCCCTCCCTCAAACTCCCTCCCCCAACCCCCTATCGCTTTATGAGGATCGGGGCAGGCAGGGGATTTGCCCTGCCTGCCTCGATCCAATATGCGGGTTGGGAGGGGGGTGTGGGGGGAGGGCAGGGAGGTCACCTCCCTGGCCCGTCCCCCACATAATTAGTCACTCCTCTACCAATTGAGCCAGGCGGGAAAAGGCCTTGGTGAGGCCGGGGGGCAGGCGGAACGTGCGGCCGGTGAGGAGGTGCGCCATTTCCAGGGCATTGGCTACTGCTTGTCCGGCGGGGTGGTTGTTGAAGATGACGTAAACTTCCAGAGCCTGATCGGCGATCTCCCGGACGCGCCCGGCCAGTTCCTCCAGTTCTTCCGGGGGATAGAGGTAATCGTAGCGGGCCTGGCGGTCGTCTTTGAATTCGAACCAGGTTTCTTTGCGGCGGCCGTGGGCCCGAAGATAGCCGTGGGGGCCGGTGACCCAGGCGGTTTGACCCACGGGGTAGGAAACCATAGGCTGATCGATGTTGCAAAAGTCAAAGCCCACTTCGGCCAGAAACTCGCGCACTTCCCGGCGCTGCCAGGAGCGGTGCCGCACCTCGAGGGCCAGGGGAAATTCCGAAAATTCGCTTTTCAGTTCGATGAGATAGGCCCGGTTTTCCTCGGTATTATGGAAGGAATAGGGGAACTGGGCCAGGAGCGCGCCCAGACGGCCGCCTTCCAGCAGGGGCCGGAGGCCGTCCTGGAAATGGCGCAGATCGGCGTCGGGCAGGCGGCGCTCGTGGGTAAAGACGTTCAGGAGTTTGGCGGTGAAGCGGAAATCCGGGAAATCGGCCACGGCCTCCGCCCAGCGCCGGGTCAGGCGGACCTCAACGGGGCGGTAGAAGGTGACGTTCACCTCCACTGCGTCGAACAGGCCGGCCAGGAAGGCGAGACGGTCGGTCCCCTTGAGGCCGGGGGGATAGACCACCCCTTCCCAGTCCTGATAATCCCAACCTGCCGGGCCGATGCGGATCATGATCGGGGGGAAAGCAATACGGGGAGGGCGCCAGAGATTCCTGCGCCTTTTCCCAAGATATCGTGTTCAAGGATACCACAGTTATGGGGCCGAAGTCTGCAGGAATTTTGCGTCCAAGCGGTAGCGCACCGCCGCCGAACGCCCCTCGTTGCGGCGGAAGAGTCCGGCCACCGATAGTTTCTGGACATATTCCCAGGCGGTTTTGCGGTCCAGATGAAAAAATTCCTGGAAATCCCGCAGCCGGAACCACTTCCCGCCGGTGTGACGGAGAAATTCCAGCAGGCCGGCGCGGCTCAACTTGCGGTGACGCCGCTGGGGCAGCAAAGGGCTCAGGCTGTCCAAGAATGGAGAAAGCAGGTCCTCAGCCAGCCCCCCGGCCCAGGGCGCAGGCTCAGTGTGTACGGGGGACGGGGCCGTATCAGTATGGTCGCCCGGCGTAATAAGGGGATAGTAGGTGTCGAACCAGAGGTCCACTTTTTGAACCAGGTTTAGAAACGAACTTAGGGGAATGTGGCCGGCCAAACGGGAGACCAGGGTATCCTTGAGACGGGACTTGACCTGGCGGCGGCGGGAGCGGGGTTCCACCGGGAGGCTGGCGGCATCCAAAACCACCTCCAGAATCAAGCCGGCGACCAGGGCCCGTCCCAGGTCCTCCTGCTCGTTAAGATTCTGGCGTCCCGGGCCGCGGCGCAGCCAGGCAGGGGTAGAGGAGGTAGAACCGGGGGGGTGCACAGGACGCATGTCGGTTGCCGTGGGCATGGGGATTACCGCCTTGTCTCCGGGGCGCCGGCCCTGGTCTTTCTTGTCATCGCCTTCATCCATACGTTCTGGCGCCTGAACCGTTCTGCCCCAATTTTTCTGCGGATGGTTCGCCAGGCTTGCCTCTGCACTTTAACCCTCCTGGGAAATTTTTCCGCCACATCCGGTATGGGCGTCACGGCGAACCACCGGAGCCGGGGAAATCCGTGCTATTTGTTTCATATGCAAATCCAAGACCAAGGACAATTTTTTATAAGTAACTGATAAATTGACAATATTAATGATTAGACCAGGGAGGGCCACCCCTGTCCCGTGACCAGTCACAGTCCTGGTCATGAGGCATTGGGGAAGCGCGGCCTGGTCAGCTGGGGCGGGGCGCCAGAATGGCCTGGAAGGATGGGGGCAGGGCAGGAGCGCCTGCCCCCGAAGGGCTTAAGCGGCAGTCAGGGCGGTAATGACGGCCCGGCAAAAGGCGGGCAGATCCTCGGGTTTGCGGGAGGTGATGAGGTTTTTATCCACCACCACTTCCTCGTCCACAAAGGTGGCGCCGGCGTGCACCAGATCGTCTTTGATGGCGAAAAAGGAGGTGACGGTGCGGCCCTTAAGCACCTTAGCCGAGGCCAGCATCCAGCCGCCGTGGCAGATGGAGGCCACCACCTTGCCGGAGGTGGCCGCGTCCCTTACTAAGGCCACCATTTCCGGGTAGCGGCGCATGATGTCCGGGGCGTAGCCGCCGGGAATGATGACCGCATCGAAATCTGAGGCCTTGACATCCCGGGCCGACTGATCAACGGCGATGGGATAGCCGAACTTGCTGGTGTACTCCCGGGCGCTGCCGGAGCCCACCACCACGACCTCAGCGCCCTCCTCCCGGAACCGGAGGAGCGGATACCAGACTTCCAGTTCCTGGTAGAGGTTTTCCACCAGCACGGCGATGCGTTTGCCTGTGAGTTTCATGGATTTCCTCCTTGTGAACGGGGGGTGAGGGAGAGTGTGCATCCCCCTGGCTTGCCCTCGCTTCTATTATTCTACCATGACCCCGGGGTCGGGCACGGGCACGGCCTTTCTGAGGGAGGTCTTGCCGCTGGGCCAGCGCCAGT
>CAZFWX010000202.1:0-3135 GCA_964522695.1 uncultured Desulfobacterales bacterium | reverse complement strand
GAGGGGACAGGGGGCCGCGCCCCCTGGCCCCCTCTCTCAAGTCGAGTTAGATAATGTTCTCCGCGCGGCTTGACCGGCAATTGCTCATCGATGATTGGGATCAGGAGGTTCTGGCCGCATCCCGGATGGGGGTGGTGGGCGACAGCGGCCGGCTGGCCTCGCTGTTCATCCTGGCGGCCGCGGCCCTGGGCCTGAACCGCCTGGTGGTCCTGGCCCCCGGCGTGGATGGGCCGCTTCTGGAGATGGCCCGGCGGCTGAACCCGGACCTGGAACTGGTGTGGGTGGAGGGTTTCTATACCCATCCCCTGCTGGGCGACATCTTCCAGGGTTGTAAGGCGCTGGTGGACCTGAGCCGCTACGGCCTGGCCAACAAGCTGCTCCTGGAAAGGGGCCGCCGGGAAGACGTACCCGTCATCCGCGGTTTTACCTGGGCAGACGCGGAGACTGCCGGCTTCAAGATCTTTACCTACCGCCGGGGACGGGAATGGCGGGAGTTGGGGGAGGTGGTGTCGCCCAGGAACCTGCCGCACCATGAGGCCGAAGACCCGGTGCTGGCCATTATCGCCGCGGGCCTGGTGCTGGAAGAGGCCAAGAACGTCTTCATGGGGCGCAAAGTTTCAGGGGAGGTGATCCGGTACCAACGCCCATCCTGGAACGGGCTACCCGCCGATCCCGCAGTGGCTGTGGTGGGTGCGGGCGCGCTGGGCAATTTCGTGGCCCTGGGGCTGGCCTATTCGGGATACCGGAACCTGACGTTTCTGGATCCGGACACCATTGACGTCACCAACCTCAACCGGCAGGTCTTCTTTTACGAGGCCGTGGGCCAAAGCAAGGCCGAGGTCCTGGCCGGGCGTCTTAATCGCGCCTTCGGGTTGCAAGCCCGGGCCGTGGTGGATTATGTCAAGGGGGACATTGATCTGACCGGATTTGACATTATCTTTGATTGCGTGGACAATTTTGAAACCAGGATCGTGCTGAGCGAGCGCTGCGGGGACCTGGGAAAGATTCTCATCAGCGGCGGCTCCGGCGTGGACTCCGGCCAGGTGGTGGTTTATGACCCCCAGGCGCGCCGCGAGACCCCGGCGGCCCTGCTGGGATTGGCCGACCTGGTGGGCCGCCGCCAGCCGGTTGAAGGGCCGCGCCACCAGGAATCGTGCCGCTTTCAGCCCGACCCGTCGGTAATCATGACCAACCAGATCATTGCCGGCTTTATGGTGGAATCATTAAACCGCTTGCTGACCGGACAGGAAGTGCCGGACATTTTTTATGACGCCCGGGCGGACCGGAAGTTCTGAGCAGCCGCCCGGACTGCAGGAGAGGCGCCATGGACCATGACCCCATGTGGTTTTTTGACGATGTGCCCCCGGAATATCGGGCCTTCCAGAAAGAAACCCAGGCGGTGGCCCGGGAATATCTGGAATTGCGTCAATTACTTCAGGCGGCCGCCGATAGCCTGGAGGCCAACCCGGAAGACCCCTACTATCAGGCCAAAGTTCGGTATTTGCAGAAAAGAATCAATGGGTTGGAGGCCAAGGCCCCCTGGCTGACCACCGAGCAGTTGAAGGAATTTGCCCTGTGGGGGGTGCCCCATTGACCTGATGCCGGGCGCTCCACTTTTTTCTTTACCCCTGTTCCCATTTTATTTATAATTCAAAACAATTATCGATTTCTGGCCGAAGCCCGCCGTTTATGGCAGGGTAAGGCGCCATTCCCCACCAGGAGCAAGACGGCATGAATAAGTCTCAGCTCATCGAAGCTTTGGCCAGGTATGAGAACCTAACCTTGAAAAAGGCGGAGATGGTGGTCAACGCCATGTTTGAGAATATGGCGGAGGCCCTGGTTCAGAAAGAGCGCATTGAAATCCGCGGCTTCGGCAGTTTCAAAGTGAAATTTTACAACGGCTACAAGGGGCGTAATCCCAAAACCGGCGACATTATTGAGGTGGGAGGGAAGAAGCTCCCCTTCTTCAAAGTGGGAAAAGAACTGAGCGAACTGGTTGACAGCGACAAGTCTTGAAGCCTGGTCGTGCTAGGCGGGGAGCTAGCGGTGCCCTGTAACCCGAAATCCGCTTCAGCGGGGTTGAATTCCCTCGTGTGAGGGTCGCAGCGCAGCCGGGAAAGGCGGTCAGACGGGCGGATTGGACCCCACGCAACAGGCGCTGGCGAACCCCGTCAGGTCCGGGAGGAAGCAGCGGTAAGTCAGGCGGTCTGTGTCGTGGCGGCAGCTAATCCAAAACCCCCTGCTCCGCTTACCCGTTTGTGGCGGGCTCGAAGGAGGGTGCACGGCCAGGTTTTATCGAGTAATTTTATCAATAAATTGTAATCTTCCCCCAGGAGGCCGCCAGACCGGCCTCCTGTCCGGTTGACCCCCTCCAAGGACTTTCGGGCCTTCATGCTGTTGCTGGGCTTCCTCTACCCAGACCACCTGCGGCAATCTCCTGATGTTGAAGAATGAACAATCTGACGGGTTCTGAGGGAGAAGTCTATCCCACCTCGGGGAATATCAGGGAGAGGACCATGGCGAGAAACCCGACTCCCCCCAGAATCATACCCACGGCGCCCACTGCATAAAACCCGAAAGAGAGCAGGGGATAGAGATAAGGGACCTGGAGCCGGTCCGGCAGGTCGTCCATGGCATTGGATAGATAAAGGAGCGTCAGGCTCACAGCCAAGATGGCCGGCATGAGCAGGAAGGTGTTGTGTTCGGACTTCGTCAATTCCCGCCAGGAGATCCAGGGGCCGGTGACGAAGCTCAGGAGGAAAAGCGCCACCGCCAGGGGCAGGATCACGAACCAGAATGCGTTTTTCACGGTCCAGCGGCGAATGCCGGCCAGATTATCCGGTTGCTGGCGCGGCTGGCCGAACTTCTCCACCAGGAAGGCGCCCATTTCTCGGAGGTGCCGGGAAAAACAGAAATAGGGCGCTTTCAACAGCCAGGTGTCGGCCCGCAGGAAGAACCTGGCCAGGGCACCGGGGACGTAAGGTTTCAGGACAACCTGACCGTTGCCGAACAGTCGGACAATGATCCCGGTGAAAGAGGATTTTTCCACCTTGATCAGGCCCCAGAAGTCCCCTGCCTCCTCCAGGAAGATGGTATACTGGGGAAAATGCTCCTCCAGGGATTTCTGCAGCATCT
>CAZFWX010000201.1:0-3190 GCA_964522695.1 uncultured Desulfobacterales bacterium | reverse complement strand
CCCCTGCCCCCTCCCTCAAGCTCCCTCCCCCAACCCCTTAACGGTTTTTCCCGGGTCCAGGGTAGTCCTGTCCAAAGGTCCCGTCTCAAATAGAGCTCACTAAAGGCGGTTGGGTGGGGGGTGTGGGGGGAGGGCGGGGGAGCTCGCTCCCCCGGTCCTCCCCCCACAATCAATGGCTATGCCATTGTGGCCCTGAGCGCAGCTCAGGGCCACAGTTGAAAGTCCAGATTAAAGGCGATGGCCTCCCGCACGTCGGCCAGGGTCTGGCGGGCCGTGGCCCGGGCCCGGGCGTTGCCGGCCATGAGAATCTCCCGCACCTCTGCGGGGTGGCTCTCGTAATAGTGCCGCCGTTCCTGGATGGGCGCCAGGTTGTCCAGCAGGGCCGCGGCCAGGAGTTTCTTGCAGTCCACGCAGCCTAAGCGCGCCGCCCGGCACTCCCCGGTAATCTCCTCGATCTTTGCCGGCGCCAGATTGAGGCGGTGGAAGGGAAAGGCCAGGCAGCGGTCCGGCTCTCCCGGGTCCTTTTTAAAGGGACGCTGGGTGTCGGTGACCATCTGCTTCACCTTTTGGGCCACGATTTCGGGGGGGTCGCTCAGATAAATGCAGTTGTCATAGCTCTTGCTCATCTTCCGGCCGTCGGTGCCAGTGAGTTTGGGCACTTCGGCCAGCAGGGCCTCGGGCTCGGGAAAGATGGGCCGGTACAGATGGTTGAAGCGCCGGGCGATCTCCCGGGTCATCTCCACGTGGGGCACCTGGTCCACCCCCACGGGTACGCCGTGGGCTTTATACATGAGGATATCCGCGGCCTGGAGCACGGGGTAGCCCAGAAAGCCGTAGGTGGCCAGGTCCTTGTGGGCCAGCTGCATGATCTGATCTTTGTACGTGGGGTTGCGCTCCAGCCAGGGCACCGGGGTGAACATGCCGAAGATCAGGTAAAGTTCGGCGTGCTCGGGCAGGGCCGATTGCACGAAGAGGGTGGATTTTTGGGGATCGAGCCCCACGGCCAGCCAGTCCATGAGCATTTCGGGGATGTAGTCCCGGATGTTGGCCGCGTCTTCGTATTCCGTGGTGAGGGCGTGCCAGTCGGCCACGAAGTAAAAGCACTCGTATTGTTCCTGGAGCTTCAACCAGTTGTAGAGCGCGCCGTAGTAGTTGCCCAGATGCAGCTTGCCCGTGGGGCGCATGCCGCTCAGGATGCGTTGACGAGTTGGTTCCTGGGCCATTTTACTTCAGCCCCTCCACGTTGTCGCCGAACGGCTCAGTACCCCATTTGTAGAGGTCCTTGGGGAAGGCCATCTCCGCGGCCAGTCCGGCCATCTCCACGATGAGATTGCGGCAGAACAGGGCGTGGTCCTTGCAGAGCCAGTCCTGCTGCCATTTTTCTGTGAGGGTGCGGCACTGGGTGGCCCCGAAACGCTTCGTGAACTCGTTGGGCAGACGGTTGAAGAGGCGGTAAAGCCCCGGATTCCCGTACAGTTCATTCACCGCAGCCCGGAAATTGGTGGGCACCTCCCGGCGGCCGTACACCGCGCCCAAGGCTGCTAGGGCGCCGATGAGGGACCCGCAGGTGTCGCCGAAGAGCCCGCCGCCGCCGCCGAAGCCGGTCGCAAGACACATGCATTCATGGGGCAGGCCGGTGGGGACATGGGACAGGACCGCCTCCAGCACGCATTCGGCGCAGTTCATGCCTGTCTTGAAATTATCTTTGGCCCGCTGTTTGACCTGGGCCACCAGTTCTTCTGGGTTCATGGCGCCTCTCCTTTTGAAATGCGCAAGCCGGTAAGGTGCTTAATTACTTGTGACAAAGGAGTAAAAAGAACAAAGTATTCTGTATTGAAATGCATTATTAATGAGCGGCAAGTAACTGAAATTCTTCCTTCATGGCGTTTTTATAGACATAGGTCGATTTGACAATACCGACTTTTTCGGCAAACCAGAGAGTTCCTTCGCTCATGGGCATACTGCCAGGATAGGTGATTTTCACTTTCACGCATTTCCTGAAGGTGCCGGCGGGCACGGTGACCGTCTCACTGACGCTGTCGATCCTTCCCTTGGGGCCGTCGCCCTTGCCCCACGAGGCGCCCACCTCCAAAGGATTCTTGATATAGTAAAAGGGATGCGGCAGCAGGTTGGGCTTGGCATCCTTTTCGCCTTTGGTGGCCATAAACATAATTCCTTCAGTATCTCTATTAAAGAATGCCAAAAAAGTTTTCCCGCCTATGTCATATTTCCGGGGCACGACCCTTTTGCCTTCCAATGTTTGCTCGGCCAGGTTGGTGACTTTTTCTTTCACCTGCTCCACAACGGCTCCGTCCTTGCTGCGCTTAACTTCATATTCCAAAGACTGACCTTCCTGCAAGGGGAAGTAGTTGTCAAAATGTTTGGTGCCGAAAATAAATCCACCCGATAAGAGTATTGAAGCCAGGGCCAGAAACAGAGTCATGCGCCGGGAAAATCTTAACGTCATGGTATCCCACCAGAAATCAGTTTTGATTCCCTGCAATTATTTGTGGTGCGCAGGGCGCACCCTCTGGAGAAATGATTTATCAGTCCGCCACTCCACCAGGTTTATTGGCCCAGCAGGCCTTCCACAAATCCCTGAGCCTCCCGGAGAACTTCCCCCAATTCCCGCCCCGTGTCAAGTCTCAGCAGGGGCTGGTCGGCGTCGGTCAAGGGATCGAAGTCCCGGGCCTGGGCCGACAGAATTTCCTCACGCCCGTCGGAGATGGCGGTGGCATTGGCTTTCCTGAGATCCAGCCGGGCCCGCACGATCTCTAAAGGACAAAAACAATAGATGAAGCAAATCCGGGCGTTGGTCTCGGCCGCAAGGTCCCGCACCAACTGGCGTTCCCCTTGCCTTTTATAGGAGCCGTCCAGGATCACGCCCGGGCCGGCGGCCAGATGCCCGGCGGCCAGGCGGCGCATCTCCCCGTAGGTGCAGGCGGAAAAGTCCTCCTGGTAAATGCCCGCTCCATAGGCCACCGGCGCAGGCGTGGTGGGGGTGAGCCCGGCCAGGGTCTTGCGCACCGCATCGGAATGCACCGCGGGCCAGCCCATGGCGTCGGCCAGGGCCCGGGCCAGCGTGGTCTTGCCGGTGCCCATGAGCCCGAAGATAACGACGATGAGCCGCTGCATGCGCGTTTTTTCCTGTGGGGGGGGGGGGGGGGGGGGGGGGGGGGGGGGGGGGGGG
>CAZFWX010000200.1:0-3251 GCA_964522695.1 uncultured Desulfobacterales bacterium | reverse complement strand
CATGGACGCGGGCCGCATCGAGGTGGAGGCCGCGGCCAAGGCCGGGGCCCAGATCGTGGACGTCTTGGGCACGGCCACCGACGCCACCATCGCCGAGTGCGTGCACGCGGCCAAAAACTACGGAGCCCGCATCGCCGTGGACCTCATCGCGGTGCCCGACCCCTCGGCCCGGGCCCGGCGGGCCGAGGAGTTGGGCGCGGATTACGTCACTGTGCACGTGGCCATCGATGAGCAAATGCAGGGGCAAGACCCCTTCGCCACCCTGGCCAAGGTGAGTGAGGCCGTGCAGATTCCCGTGGGCGTGGCCGGGGGCATCAACTCCGAGACCGCGGCCCAAGCCCTGGCCCATGGGGCCAGTTTTGTCATCGTAGGGGGGGCCATCACCAAGGCCGCGGACCCCGCCCAGGCCGCCCGGGATATCCGCCGGGCCCTGGACGAGGGCGAGGTCATCCCCACCACCCTGTTCAAGCGGGCCGGCGAAGAGGATTTGCGCCGGGTGCTCACCATGGTCTCCGCGGCCAACCTGAGCGACGCCCTGCACCGGGGCGGCGTGCTGGAGGGCTTGAAGCCCCTTTTCCCCGGCCTCCAGATGGTGGGCCGGGCCTTGACCGTGCGCACCTACCCCGGCGACTGGGCCAAGCCCGTGGAGGCCATCGACCAGGCCGCCCCCGGTGATGTCCTGGTCATTGACGCGGGCGGCGTGGGGCCGGCCATCTGGGGGGAGCTGGCCACCAACTCGGCCCTGGAAAAGGGGTTGGCCGGCGTAGTCATCGACGGGGCGCTCCGGGACGCAGGCGACATCATCAAGCTGGGCTTCCCGGCCTTCTCCCGCCTGGTCATGCCCAATGCCGGGGAGCCCCGGGGCTTCGGCGAAATCGGCGTGCCCATCCGCATGGGCACCATCCGGGTGGAAACGGGCGACTGGCTCCGGGGCGACGACGACGGTGTGGTGGTCCTGCCCCAGAAGGTGGCCGTGGAATACGCCAACCGGGCCATGGACGTGCTGGAGAAGGAAAACCGCATCCGGGAAGAGATCAAGGAAGGCCGGACGCTCGCCGAAGTGACGGATTTGCTGCGCTGGGAGAAGAAGGTTTAAAGTTTAAAGGGGCCGTACGGAAGGCAAGTCTTTGCTACCGCCTAGGACAGTAGTATCTGGCACGATAACTGCAAAATAACATGCAAAGGTTCCTTTCCGCAAGTTCCATGCCTGAGGCCTGATGAAAGGCTTTGGGCGCCTTGCGTCCGTCTTCTGACGTAAAAGGGGGCCTGCCACTTCTGCCCTCCTCCTCGATGGGGGAGAGCCAGGGTGGGGAGGGAATTTCGGCGTCTCAAGGGGGGCCTGGCTCAATCGTCCCCCTCCCCCAACCCCCTTTTGCCGTGGGAATGGGGTTTAAGGGCCTGTCTCAGGCAAAATCTCTGCCGGACAGCACTGCACTTGGGGGTAAATCCGGTCTGATGCCGGAGAGTGTGTTTACGTTTCTTGGTTTTCATCGTCTTAAAGTTATAAGGAGAGAAAAAGCGCATGAAAAAACCAACTGTTTTGGGCGGCTTTTTGGCTGGAGCGGCGGTCATGCTCTTAATCAATGTGCCGGCGAATGCACAAAATTACAGCCCCGGCGACACCGTCAAATGGCGGGGCATGGGAGCCCAGACCCAAAAGGCCATGGAAGAGCGGGAACAGTTCCTGGAGCAGAAAAGGCAGGCCGCCAAAGGCGCCCAGAAGAAGCAGGGTACAACTTCGTCCCAAACGACTTCGACCAAAAAACAGACGAAAACCAAACCGTAATTATATGAAGGGGATGCCGCATTAGAGGCCATGATTCAAGGCGGCATCCCCTTCACGCGTCTTTGGCATTTTCCCGGCAGCGCTTTTTGGCCTCCTTGCCGCACAACTCCCAAATGACGCAGGACGGCCGGGATTTGCAGTAATTGCACGGGTCGGTGCAGGCCTTGCACAGGTCCACGCATTCCCGGCAGTAGCCGAATTCCATCTTGTCGCAGCGGGCCCAGGCCTCCCGGCCGGGGTGAAAACGGCACTCCATACCTTTTCTTCCTATTTCTTCGGCGCCGGCAATCGATTACAATCAAGGGCACAAGTATGGGAGAATGCCCGAGGCAGGAGCGGGAGCAGAGCCCTGTTCCACCCGGTTGACTGTGTCCGCTTTCATTTTACCATAATTTCTTCAGAGCCAGGGAGGGCGGGGCAACCCTGCGACGCCCCGCCCCCTCACAGAAGTCCGAGGCATTCTCATGTCCGAGATGACGCCAGATGAATATCAGTCCCTCAGGACTCACATGGTGGAGACCCAGATCCGCCGCCGGGGGGTCACCGATCCCCGGGTGCTCCAGGCCATGGGGAGAGTCCCCCGGCACCTCTTCGTGTCCACGTACCTGAGGGAGCAGGCCTACAACGATTACCCCCTGCCCATCGGCGAGGACCAGACCATCTCCCAGCCCTACATCGTGGCGCTCATGACCGAGGCCCTGGAGCTGACGGGCTCCGAAAAGGTGCTGGAGTTGGGCACCGGCTCCGGCTACCAGGCCGCCATCCTGGGAGAGCTGGCCCGGGAGGTCTTCACCATCGAGCGCCTGGCTTCCCTGGCCGACCAGGCCCGGCGGGTGCTGAAATCATTGGGGTATGAGAACGTGCATGTGCTCACCGGGGACGGCACCCTGGGGTGGCCGCCGGAGGCCCCTTTCGACGCCATTCTGGTCACTGCGGGCGCGCCCCAGGTGCCCCAGCCCCTGGTGGAGCAACTGGCCCTGGGCGGCCGCCTGGTAATCCCCGTGGGCGACCAGTACTCCCAGACCCTCACCCGGGTGCGCCGGACCCAGGACGGCCTCCAGCACGACTACCTGGGGGGCTGCCGCTTCGTGCGCCTCATCGGCAAGCACGGCTGGCAGGCGGCCGAGGACCGCAAAGGATTTCTCATGTAGATGAGTCCTCATCAACCGGCGGGGCGGGTGACCGGGGATTACCCTGCCAACCGCATTCGGTTTGTGGCTGCGAACTTGATCTGGAAAAATTAAAAAAGATTTTATCGGTTTTTCTTTAAAACGGAGAATGGTGGATAATGCATCCCGGTAATACCCCCTCAAAGGGAGATGCGGGTGTGAGACAGTCCGGCCAATGTTCCAAGAATATTCCGCTTGTCTGCCATCACGCTGGTGATCATGCTGGCAGCCGCTGCCACCGCTCTGGCCCAAGCTCCTGGGATGGACCGCAGCAAAAGCGAGAGCCCTGGGGCGGC
>CAZFWX010000199.1:0-3263 GCA_964522695.1 uncultured Desulfobacterales bacterium | reverse complement strand
GCACCGTATTCATGGAGTCGGACATCGTCTCCCACCAGCAGCGGGGCGCGGCCAAGGAAGACCTGGTGGCGGGGCTCTCCTACTCCATCGTCCAGAACTACATAAACAAGGTGGCCGAAGACCGGCCCATCGGCGACACGGTCTTCTACCAGGGGGCCACGGCCGCCAACCGGGGCATCGTCGCGGCCTTCGAGCAGGTGCTGGGGAAAAAGATCACCGTGCCCCCCCACCACGACGTCACCGGGGCCATCGGCGCCGCGCTCTTGGCCATGCGGGAGCGCACCTGGGAGGTCTCCAAGTTCAAGGGCTTTGACCTGGCCGACCGGGAATACGCCATCTCGTCTTTCGAATGCAAAGGCTGCGCCAACCACTGCGAAATCCGCCAGGTGCAGATCACCGGGGAAAAGCCCCTGTTTTACGGCAGCCGCTGCGAGAAATACGAGGTGGCCGGCAAGCAGGTCCAGGTGGACCTGCCGGACCTGGTGCGGCAGCGGGAGGACTGGCTCTACGGCCCCGAAACCTCCAAGGAAGGGGATTTGGGGACCATCGGCCTGCCCCGGACCATGTTCTTTCAGGAGCTCATGCCTTTCTTCCGCACCTTCTTCGAGGAATTGGGGTTCACCGTGGTCCTGTCCCCCAAGACCAATAAAAAAGTGATCCGCCAGGGCGTGGAGTGCCTGGCCGCGGAGCCCTGCTATCCCGTGAAGGTGGCCCACGGCCACATCCTGGACCTCATAGAACAGGGCGTCAAACGCATCTTCCTGCCCAGCGTCATCGATCTGCCCCATCCCCATCCCGAAATCCAGCGGGGCCTGGTCTGTCCCATGGCCCAGACGTTGGCCTATACGGTCCCGGCCACCATCGACTTCGCTGCGGCCGGAGTCAAGCTCTTTACTCCGGTCCTTTATTTCGGCCGGGGCCGCAAGCAGTTGCGCCAGGGGCTCAAGGCCCTGGCGAAGGAACTGGGCGCCTCCCCGTTCCGTTTCGGGCGGGCCTTTTCCCGGGCCGAAGCGGCTCAGCAGGAATACTACGGCAAACTCTCGGCTTGCGGCCAGGAAATCCTGGACTCCTTAGCTCCCGGCGAGCGCCTCATGGTGCTCATCGGCCGGCCCTACAACGCCCTGGACCCGGGCATGAACCTCAACCTGCACCGGAAACTGAGGCAGTTGGGCGTCCAGGCCATCCCCATGGATTTCCTGCCTCTGGACCAGATCGAAGACCTGGAAGACTTGAAGCCCATGTACTGGCGCTTCGGCCAGAAGATCTTGAGCGCCGCGGAGCAGATCCGCCGGGACGACCGGCTCTCCGCCATTTTCATCACCAATTTCGGCTGCGGCCCCGATTCTTTCATCGAGCACTTCTTTAAAGACCGCATGGAAGGCAAACCCTTCCTGGAAATCGAAATCGACGAGCACTCCTCTGACGTAGGGGCCATCACCCGCCTAGAGGCCTTCCTGGACAGCCTGAAAAACGTCACCGTGGCCCCGGTCCAGGAACGGGCCACCTCGCACCGCCGGCGGGTAGTGAACGCCGAGCGGCGCAAGGTCTTTCTGCCGCCCATGGCCGACCACGCCCTGGCCATGGTGGGGGCCTTCCAGGCCTGCGGCGCCGAGGCCGAGGCCCTGCCGGAATCGGACGAAGAGACCCTGGAACTGGGGCGGCGCTTTACGTCCGGCAAGGAATGCTACCCCCTCATCCTCACCACCGGCGACTTGGCCAAGATGGTGCAGCGGCCTGATTTCGACCCGGACAAGAGCGCCTTTTTCATGCCCTCGGGCGACGGCCCCTGCCGCTTCGGGCAGTACCACCGCTTCCACCGCCTGGTGCTGGACCAGTTGGGCTACCCCCACGTGCCGGTCTTTTCCCCGGACCAAAGCGAGACGCTCTACGATGAACTGGGCATGGTGGGGGATGAGTATCCCCGCATCGCCTGGCAGGGCCTGGTGGCCGTGGACCTGCTGGAAAAAAAGCTCTTCGAAACCCGGCCCTATGAACGCCAAACCGGCGCAGCCGATGAGGTTTACCGGCACTATCTCCAGAAAGTCTACGAAACCGTGCGGGACCGGGGCGACTTGGACGCGACCCTGACCCAGGCCCGGCGCACCTTCGACGACGTGGGCCTGTCCCCCAACGGCGGCAAGCCCGTGGTGGGCGTGGTGGGGGAAATCTACACCCGGGCCAACCGCTTCGCCAACGAAAACGCGGTGCGGGAGATCGAGGCCCTGGGCGGCGAGGTGTGGATGCCGCCCGTCACCGAGTGGCTGCTGTACGTGAATTTCACCGCCAAGCGCCGGGCCTGGAATTTCGGCAAGTACAAGAATCTTTTGCAGGTTTACATCAAGGAGCGGGTCCAGGCCAAGGACGAGCACCGGCTGTGCCACCACTTCGAGGGCAGCATCCGCAACCTGCACGAGCCGCACATCCACGAAACCCTGACCCTGGCCCGGGAGTATCTGCACAATTCCTTTGAGGGCGAGGCCATCTTGAGCATCGGCAAGTGCCGGGACTTTGTGCGCAAGGGCGCGGCGGGTCTCGTGAACATCATGCCTTTCACCTGCATGCCGGGGACCGTGGTCAACTCCCTGTTCAAACGCTTCCGGGAGGAACACGGCAACATCCCCTTCCTCAACCTGGCCTACGACGGCCAGGAACAGACCAACACCCGCACCCGCATGGAGGCCTTCATGTACCAGGTCCGGCAGTTTCGGGAACAACACCGTTAACCAGGAGACCGGCCATGGCAGAAGATTCTTTGGTGAAGCTGGAAGATACCATTCCAGAAGATTATAAGATCCGGCCCGGCTTTTATCTCAAAGCCGGGTGGGAGTTATTCAAGCAGAATGCGGTGGGCTTCATCGGCTTCAGCGTCGTTGCCCTTTTTGTCTTGTTCGCTTTGAACTCTAAAGCAGGATTGGGACAAATTCTGGCCTATGTCATCGGTCCGCCCCTGTGGGCCGGTCTGCTCATCGTGGCCTTAAAGCTATGCCAGCAGCAACCCACCGAGGTCAATGACTTCACCTCGGGCTTTAAATTCATTCTCCCTCTCCTGCTCTATAGCGTCGTCTCGTCGGTTTTTATCAGCATCGGTCTGATCCTGCTGATTGCCCCGGGATTGTACCTCCTCGTGGGCTATCTGTTCACCACCTGGCTGATCGTCGATCGCCGGCTGGATTTCTGGCCGGCCATGGAGCTGAGCCGGAAGGTGGTGCATAAACATTGGTTTGAGGTATTCGGCTTTTTCCTGCTGCTGTGCCTCATCAACC
>CAZFWX010000198.1:0-3272 GCA_964522695.1 uncultured Desulfobacterales bacterium | reverse complement strand
ACTGCGCAGCACCGTGGGCTGGGGCTTACTGGAACTCACCCGCCTGGTGCAGACCTTGCTGATGAAGCGCTGCCGGCTCTGGGATCTGTTGTGTCCCCGGGAAAAAACCTCGCCCCCGCAATTGTTTCTGTTCCCTGGGGGTGCCGGCGCCTAATTCCCTTATGCAAAAACCTTACCGGACACTACTGAAGTAGCTTTTAAGAGGAGGGTCTGTGGCTGGAACCGATGGGCAAAGAGAACTTTCGCACCAACAGTTAGCCAAGTGCCCCAGCGGCATCCAGGGGCTGGATGAGATCACCGGGGGGGGGCCTGCCCCAGGGGCGCCCTACCCTGGTGTGCGGCGGCGCCGGTTGCGGCAAGACCATTTTGGGCATGGAGTTTGTGGTGCGGGGGGCCGTCACGTACGGTGAGCCCGGCGTTTTTATGTCCTTTGAGGAAACCTCGGAGGAACTGGCCAAAAACGTATCCTCCCTGGGTTTCGACCTGGCGGACCTGGAAAAACAGAAGCTCCTCACCCTGGATTTTGTCTATATCGAGCGTCGCGAAATCGAAGAGACCGGTGAGTACAATCTGGAGGGTCTCTTCATCCGCCTGGAACACGCCATCGACTCCGTGGGGGCCAAACGGGTGGTGCTGGACACGATAGAGGCCCTCTTCGCGGGGTTCCCCAACGAGCTCATCCTGCGCTCCGAGTTGCGCCGCCTCTTCCGTTGGCTGAAGGACAAGGGCGTCACCACGGTAATCACCTGCGAGCGAGGCGAAGGAACCCTGACCCGCCACGGCATCGAGGAATACGTCTCCGACGCAGTGTTGCTCCTGGATCACCGGGTGGTGGACCAGATCGCCACCCGTCGCCTGCGTTTCGTCAAATACCGAGGCTCCATGCACGGCACCGATGAATACCCCTTCTTGATAGACGAAAGCGGCTTTTCCATCCTGCCCGTCACCTCCCTCAGGCTGGATTATGAGGTCACCAGTGAACGCGTCTCCACCGGCATCCCCCGCCTGGATGGCATGTTGGGCGGCCTGGGGTATTACCGGGGCAGCAGCGTCCTGATCTCCGGCACCGCCGGCTCCGGTAAGACCTCTCTGGCGGCTTACTTCGCCGACGCTACCTGCCGCCGGGGGGAGCGCTGCCTCTATCTGGCCTTAGAGGAATCCCAGCACCAGATCATCCGCAACATGCGCTCCATCGGGCTGGACCTTGCGCCCTGGATCAAGCAAGGGCTGCTCAAGTTCCATGCCGCCCGCTCCACCCTCTACGGCCTGGAGATGCACCTGGCCATGATTCACAAGCTGACCAACGACTTTCAGCCCGGCACGGTAATCATGGATCCCATTACCAACCTGTCCATTGTGGCCAGCCACAACGAAGTGAAGTCAGTGCTCATGCGCCTGGTGGATTTTTTCAAGAACCGGCAAATCACCGTCCTGCTTACCAACCTGACCCATTCGGGAGAGTTGGAGAGGACCAGCACCGGGGTTTCCTCCCTCATGGACACCTGGCTCCTGCTCTTGAGCGTGGAGAGCAGCGGGGAGCGCAACCGGGTTTTCCATCTTTTGAAGTCCCGGGGTATGGCCCACTCCAACCAGATGCGGGAATTTATCATCACCGATAAGGGCATCGACCTGGTGGACGTCTATCTGGGCCCCGACGGTGTCTTCACCGGCGCTGCCCGGCTGCAGCAGGAGGCCCAGGAGAAGGCCGCGGTCCTGATCGCCCAAGAGGAACTGGAGCATCGTCGCCGCGTTCTCGAACGCAAGCGCCAGATCATGGAAGCCCAGGTCTCGGCCTTGCAGGCGGAGATTAGCTTGGAGGAAGATGAGCTTAAGGCGCTGATGGCTACATCCAAGCTCCAGCAGGAAATTGCCACAGAGGAAAGAGAGCGGCTGGCCTTGGCCCGCAAAGCCGATGCCCCGGAGTCCAACTAGGGAGAATACACCGATGGCCGAAATAGATTATGAACTGCGGCTCTACGTGGCGGGGATGACGCCCAAGTGCCTGGCCGCGTTCGCCAACCTCAAGAAAATCTGCGAAGAGCATCTGGAAGGGCGCTACGCCATCCAGATCATCGATCTCCTGGAGAACCCGAAATTAGCTCAGGGCGATCAGATTCTGGCCATCCCCACCCTGGTGCGCAAGCTCCCCGAGCCGGTGCGCAAGATTATCGGCGATCTCTCCAACACCGAAAAGGTCCTGGTGGGGCTGGACTTGCGGGAGCGGACCTAAAAGACAGTTTTCAGTTTTCAGTTGTTAGTTGTCGGCTAAAAGACCGTTGTCGATTTTCCGTTTTCTTTTCGCCCCCAAGCGAAGAAGGCATTACCCGCCACAAACCACATGGTCTAAAAATGGGAACCGGAATAATATAAGCAACGCCACCCCAGATGAAGCCGCAGGGCAACGAGGCCAGATATGGACGAGCCCAAAATGAAGGAACTGGAAGATTCCTTGGAAGAGCGGGAGAAAGGCCATTATGTCTTGCGCCTCTACGTGGCCGGCCTTAACAGAATATCCCTCCGGGCCATTGAAAACCTCCAAAAAATCTGCGAAGAGAACTTGCAGGGACGCTACGAGCTGGAGGTAATCGATATTTACCAGCAGCCGGTCCTGGCCCAAAGTGAGCAGATTATCGCCGCGCCCACCCTCATCAAGCAGTTGCCTCTGCCGCTCCGCAGGTTCATCGGCGACCTGTCCCAGACGGAAAAGATCCTGGTGGGGCTGGACTTAAAACCAAAAAGATAGTTTTCAGTTTTCGGTATTAAGTTTTCGGTTAAAAGAGGAAAAAATGCCAGAAGATGTGCGCAAATCCCGATCGTATCGCGATTTGGAGGTTTGGAAAGCTTCGATTGCTTTTGTTAAGGAAATTTACCTGCTAACCGCTCAATTCCCTCCAGCGGAGATTTATGGCTTGACCGGTTAGATCAGGAGGGCCGCAGTATCCATCCCATCCAACATCGCCGAAGGACAGGGAAGAAACTCGGGCAAAGAGTTTCGGCAGTTTTTGGGCATTGCCCTGGGATCAGTGGCGGAAGTAGAAACTCAGATAATCATTGCCAAAGAAATAGCGTACTTAAATTGTGAAGAACTGAATCCTCTTTTGGAGAGAATCGATCACATCAGGAAAATGCTCAAGGGGCTCTCCAATAGCCTGAATTGAAGTATTGTTTAACCGAAAACTGTCTTTTACTGAAAACCGAAAACTGAAAACCGAAAACTGTCTTTTAACTGAAAACTGTCTTTTAAGAGGCATCCAAATGGCCACAGGTCACCC
>CAZFWX010000197.1:0-3334 GCA_964522695.1 uncultured Desulfobacterales bacterium | reverse complement strand
GCCGGCAGAGGACTGGGGACGACCATCGGTATTTACCCGGAGCATCCGGCTCTGGAGGCGCACTGGGACGCCATCATGCTTATCGAAAAGGAGGTGATAGAGATGATTACGCTGAAATCCATAATCGGCTGGCTCCAAGCGAAGGCTCAGGACATCCGGGCCTGGATAGACCGGAAAGTGCCCGTGGCCTATGAAAAGGGCCAGGAGTTGCGGCGCGGAGCGCAGGAACAGGTGCAGTGGTTTTGCACCAGCCCGCTGAGCGGGGCCGAATATGCTCTGTTGAGGAGGGGTTCTGCCATCGTGGGCACCGCCGTGGCTTTATACCTGGTGGTGACCGCGGGGTTGCTAAAGATCCTCATGGTTGCCGTCTTAAGTCTGTGCTTCGCCTGGCTGCTGCACAGGTTTTTTGGCGATGCCTCACCAGGGGCGAGCATCCCGCCCCACTAACCCATGAACGCATCTGATTGAGGAGCCCTGCCCACCTGCCCGGGCTCTCTTACTTTGACCCTGGCCCAGGATCCCCTAAGTCCTGGGCCTTTTAGTTTTTCACTACCAAAGAGGAAGCGATATGCGTTACCCACTTTCAAACCGTGAATCTGAAGACGGTGACGATGCCCTGGCAGCCATTGAGATTGATCTGCCCCTGGGCATCTTCCCGCAGGCTCACCCCGAGTCCTGCTACCATGCCTTAAGACAGCAGGGGCTGGCCTGCACTCGGCTGAACGCCGAGCTGTTCTACGAGATGGGCCAGATCCAGCGGAATCGCCTCGCAGGCTGCTCTACCAAGGAGCTGCGGGGCATTGATTTATGGGATCAACTGTCCGGACTTTCCATCTGGGACGAGCCGCTGGGGAAGGCCGATGACCGCCTCCTAGCCCCGGAAGAACGACAAGAAAACCTCAACTGGCAGGCCCGCTGGGAGCACGTGGAACGCTTCCTCAGGCAGGTGCATGAGTGGTGTCGGCAAGGCGCCGCCCCGGAGATTGTCCCTTACCGCAACCGCCGCGGGCAAAGCACGTGGCGCTTTCAAAGGCTTACCTGGACAGAGGCGGGCATCAAGCCCCCCGACTCCGTCACCACCACGCCGCCCGCCAGCCCCACCCAGATCCTGCACGCGGCCTGGAATTTTCTCTTCTGGTGCCGCCGTCGCTGGGTGAAGGCTCACCCAGGGAGGGTGTGGCTCTCAGAGTCGTGCCTGCATCTCATCCGTCAGGCCTTCCGGGCTTTGCTGGAGAAGTTTGCCGTGCCTGAGGAGGATTGGCCGCAGATCCGGGAAGAAGCCAAGCCGTCCTGGCCCCATCAGCTGGAAGCGCGCTTGGCTGAACTGGAGGACCGGGAGCGCCGGGCCCTGCAACGCCTTCACCATCTGCAAGCGTCTGGTCAGCTGACCCGGGACAAGCTCCGCCAAGCATTGACCTTCCTTGATGACCTGTTAGATGACATAAATCTAGCCCAGCGCCACCTGGACGAGGCCATCGTCATGCTGGCCAGGAACCACGGCTACGACGAGGCCTTCTGGGGGAGCCCCCTGGAACACTGCCAGCTCTCTACGCTTGATCTCCTGGAACTGCGTGAGGAGATGAGGCTGGTGGTGGCCGGGGGAGATCCACCCTGTCCACCACCGGGTATCACCCCCATCTCCCAGGCCCCGGACCAACCCGGTAGCCTCCACCTCGCTCCAGCTGCCTAGCCAGCCACAGCTGTCCTTCTCCCTGACGTCCCGTGTTCACCCCAACCGCCTGCCATGAAGCCAGACCCGACAGGGGCTTTTCGGGATGGGCAAATTCTTATTGAATAAGGAGGAAACAAGATGATCAACAACCTCACCCTCAGCGGCAATCTGGGGCATGACCCGGAGACCCGGCACTTTGGCGAGAAAGGCGAGCAGTTGGTGACGACGTTCAGCCTGGCCTTCCGGGCCTCCAAGCAGCGCACCGGCTGGCTGCGCGTGGTCTGCTTCGACCGCCTGGCCGAGGTCGCCGAGCAACACCTGCACCGGGGTGCCCGGGTGGTGGTCATGGGCGTCTTGGACCAGCCGGAGTGGGAAGGCCCTGACGGCCAGAAGAGAAACGGTTTTCAGGTCATCGCCCGATCTCTGGAATTCATCAGGACCGAAGGCCCCGGCGCCGCGTGGGCTGCCCCCGACAAAGACGTGCCTTTTTAAGGAGGACTTCACCATGACCGCCAAAGAAATGCAGCGGCGCAACGGCAAGGCTCAGCAGCTCCGGGTCATCGAGGTGGAAGAAGGCCATTACTTCGTGGAAAGCAGTGACGGCAAAGTCGCGTACAAGGCTGTGCTCACCGATGATAAGGCCTTATGCACCTGCCTGGACTTCCACAAGCACAGCCAGGACCCCGGCTTCCGGTGCAAGCACCTGTTTGCCATTCAGAACTGCCTGCCCAATGGTGGGGCCGTGAAGCAGGAGTTTCTGAAAAAGCGCCAGCCCCGCTTGGACGAACGCTTCGTCAAGACCATCGACGGCCGGGACTTTGTGCTCTACGCCGGGCTCCTGGATCTGGCCCACCAGAAGGGCCTTACCAAGATGGCAGTGGAGATTGTGCAAAATCCCACCGCGGAGAATGGCTATATGGCCATTGCCAAGGCCCAAGCCGAGTCCAAACTGGGAGAGCTGTTCGTGGACGTGGGGGATGCCAATCCCAGCAACTGTACCAGCAAGGTGGCCAAGCATCTTCTGCGCATGGCCAGCACCCGGGCCAAGGCCAGGGCCTTGCGGGACTTTACCAACATCGGCATGACCTGCCTGGAAGAACTGGGCGATCTCACCGATCTCACGGAGGAGGAACCGAAACGTGACCGATCACCCCTGGAGACCCCGGCTGCGAAGAAGGCCAAGGCCGGCAAGAAGGAAACCCCCAAACCGTCGGCCCCGGCCCCTGTACCGCCAACCGCGGTTAAAGGGTCAGCGTCCCCGGCTAAGATGTCCCCGGCTCAAGAGCGAGCTATTATGAACCTGGGGAAGAGACGAGGGCTGAGCCAGGAGGAACTTGAAAAGCTGGCCCTGGAAGCTTTCGGCATCGAGTTCACCGCGCTCACCGTGGCCGACGCCTCTCAAATGATCCGCCACCTGCAACAGTCCGCATAACTCCACCACAACTAAGCTAACAGGAACCACCAAAACCGAGGGGCGGGATAGGGACCAGTACGTCCTGCCCCTCGGGCCTTTGGGGAGGAAGAACATGGAGATCAAGGACTTGAGAAGTCAGCCCCACCTGTCCGCCTCGGGCATCAATGACTACCTGGAGTGCGGCCTGCTTTACAAATTCTCCCGTATCGACCAGCGCCAGCCGGAGACTTTTTCCGACTCCCTGGTCC
>CAZFWX010000196.1:0-3357 GCA_964522695.1 uncultured Desulfobacterales bacterium | reverse complement strand
TAGCTGATTCTGGTCGGGACGAGAGGATTTGAACCTCCGACCCCCTGAACCCCATTCAGGTGCGCTACCAGTCTGCGCCACGTCCCGACAACTGGTGACTATATCAACCGGCAAATGACTTGTCAACGGCCCTGGGGCAGGAGGACAGGGATGATTTCTGCGCCTTGATAAAATTAGACGTATCGTGAAGTTGCCGGATTCAGTCCGTGGCTTTGGGCCCAGCGGGGCAATTGTCCCTTGAACATCAAGACGGAGGAGGGACCATTTCCCCAAGGGGGCCGCAGTTCCCTTCTTCCGTGGCCAGGCTCATCCTCTTATCATGAGATTACCCTGGCCGCCCAGGCTCTACTCATCCGGAGGCGGTTCGGGAGCCGCCGGCTGTTCCGGCCGGGCGGGCCCGGGAGGGGGTGAGGGTTCCGGCGGGGTGACATGGGAATGGGGGCGCTCTACAGCACCCGGTTCAGGAAAGGGCCTTTCGGGGCGTCCCGCCGGGCGCCGCAATCGGGGCGCAGCGGGTGGAAAGGGGCTAACTTTATTTTCCGGCGGTTCTTTCTCTGAGGGACTGAGGTTGTCGATGTGGATGGTGCCCTGGGGGTCGGTGAAACGCCGGATCTTGGCGGCACCGGCCCCGGCTCCGAAAATCAGGACCACTGCCACAGTGAAAAGTAACAATCTGATTATAACGGGAAAAGGCTGCAAAATGGTTCCTTAGGCGAAATTTCCCTCTCCCGGACGGGCCTGGCTCTGAGCCGCGTAGCGTTTCCCGGGACGGCCTGAAACACGGCCCCCAAAACTACCTGTCCTCTCAAAGTATCATTACTTTCCTGCCCGAAGTCCAGATCGGGCCGCCCAGAATGGTTATTTTTCCCCATGACTCTTCGGTTTTTCCTCCAGGCTCTGGAGAACCCAAGAGCGCAGAGGATCGCCCCGCCTGATGATGCAGGGTGTGGGGCTGATGCGGGATGAGGGGCCGGAGCGAAGGAAGCGCGGGGGTGAGCCTCAGGCGGCGAGGCGCGTCTGCCGGTGGCATGCGCCTGCCGAAATTTCGGGGGCTGGCAGGTTGTAAAAAATAGAAAGTTCTGATATTTAAAAAAAGTTTTCCCTGGAACGCACCCGCTTCGGCGCGGCCCAGGCATGGGATGAAAAGGAGAACTTGATGGCCGGCAAAACTGCACACATCCGCAACCTGGCTTTTATCGGCCACAGCGGCTGCGGCAAGACCTCATTGGCCGAAGCCCTGCTCTTTACCGCAGGGGCCACCTCCCGGTTAGGCAAGGTGGACGACGGCAGCTCGGTGCTGGATTTCGAACCGGAGGAACTGAAGCGCAAGATCACCATTTCCAGCGCCTTTCACCACTATACCTGGAAGAAGCACACCGTCTACCTGGCCGACACCCCGGGCGACGACAACTTCCTGGCCGACACCCGGGCCGTGCTCCACGTCATTGACGCGGCCGTGGTGGTCATCGACGCGGTGGACGGCGTCAAGGTGGGCACCGAAAAGGTCTGGCAGACGGCCTCCCAATACGGTCTGCCCCGGTTCATCTTTATCAACAAGATGGAGCGGGAACGGGCCAACTATCAGGCAGTGCTGAACAGCGTCAAAGGCGTGCTGGAAGGCCAGCCGGTGCTGCTGCAACTGCCCATGGGGCAGGAGGCCGCATTCAAGGGCGTGGTGGACCTGGTGGCCCAGAAGGCCTATACCCCGGGCGATGGCGGCAAGATGGAAGCCGGCCCCATCCCTGCTGAGTTCCAGGACGAGGTGGAGAACCTGCGCAGCGATCTGCTTAATTTCGCTGCGGAAAGCGACGACGAGCTCATCGAAAAGTTCCTGGAAGAAGGCGAACTGAGTCCGGAAGAGATTTACCGGGGTCTGCGTCAAGGCACCCTGAGCGGCAAGATCACCCCCGTACTCTTCGGCTCCGCCCTGGGCAGCGTGGGGGCCACACTCCTTTTGGACGCGGTCAATCTCTATTTCCCGGCGCCCGAGGACCGGGGTGAGATCACTGGCAAAAAGCCCGGTTCCGACGCGGAGGTGAAACTCGCCGCGGATCCCGACGCCCCCGTAGTGGCGCAGGTCTTCAAGACCGTGGCCGACCCCTACGCCGGCCGCCTGTCCATTTTCCGGGTTTACTCCGGCACCATGACTTCGGACACCACGGTTCTCAACGCCACCCGGTCGGCGCCCGAACGCTACGGCCAGCTTTTTCTGCTGGAAGGCAAGGGCCAGAAGGCCGTGGGCGAGGCGGGCCCCGGGGCCATCGCCGCGGTGGCCAAGCTCAAGGAGACGGTGACCGGCGACACTCTCACCGCCGAAGGCAACCCGGTGGTCCTGCCGGTCCCGGGCGCGGCCCGCACCATGATCACCCTGTCGGTGGAGCCCAAGAGCCGGGGCGACGAGGACAAGGTTTACTCCTCCTTCCAGAAGCTCATCGAAGAGGACCCGTCGCTAAAGCTGACCCGCAACGCCGAAACCAAGGAAATCCTCCTTTCCGGCGTGGGTGCCGTGCACATCGAGGCCACCGCCGAGAAGCTGAAGCGCAAGTTCGGCGTGGAAGTCAACCTCAAAACCCCCAAGATCCCCTACCGGGAGACCATCAAGGGCACCACCAAGGTCCAGGGGAAATACAAGCGCCAGTCCGGCGGCCGGGGCCAGTACGGCGACACCTGGCTGGAACTGGAACCGCTCCCCCGGGGCGCGGGCTTCGAGTTTGTGGACAAGATTGTGGGCGGCGTCATCCCCAAACAGTACATTCCCTCGGTGGAAAAGGGCATCGTCGAAGCCATGCAGGAAGGTATTTTGGCCGGCTTCCCCACGGTGGACTTCCGGGTCACCTTGTACGACGGCTCCTTCCACGACGTGGACTCCTCGGACATGGCCTTCAAGATCGCCGGCTCCATGGGCTTCAAAAAGGGCGCCCAACAGGCCAACCCGACGTTGCTCGAACCCATCATGAAGATGACCATCTGGGTGCCCGAAGAAAACATGGGTGACATCATCGGCGACCTGAACGGCCGCCGGGGCCGGGTCCTGGGCATGGAACCCAAGGGCAAACTCCAGGAAATCACCGCCACGGTGCCCATGAGCGAAGTCCTCATGTACGCCCCGGACCTCATCTCCAAGACCGGCGGCCGGGGCACCTTCGAAATGGAATTCTCCCACTACGAAGAAGTCCCGCCCCAACTGGCGGAGAAAATCATCAACGAAGCCCGGGCGGCCAAAGAGAAGGAATGAGATGGGACTAGGTGATGTGGGGGGGGGGGGGGGGGGGGGGGGGGGGGGGCGCCCCGGCCCCCCCCCCCCCCCCCCCCCCCCCCCCCCCCCAAAAAAAAGAGGTGGGGGGGGGGGGGGGGCGA
>CAZFWX010000195.1:0-3363 GCA_964522695.1 uncultured Desulfobacterales bacterium | reverse complement strand
TTAAGAAATTTTTCTCAAGGGAAATCTACTTGACACCGCAATATATTGTGGCTTAATATATTTGTTAATACAACATAATGATATTTAAAACATTTTCGGCAACTGCCGGAAATGAGGGGGAGAAGATGGATTCGCTCATGGAACATCAGGAAATCGCTGGCAGTCTGCCGCTCAGCCCCAACGCCGTGGTTGTCCTCAAGAAACGCTACCTCAAAAAGGACGACAAGGGCCGCCCCACCGAAGGCGCCACCGACATGTTCCGCCGGGTGGCCGACACCATCGCCGCCATCGACCGGATCTACGACCCCGCCGCGGACGTGGCCGCCACCGCCAAGAAGTTCTATGAGATCATGGCCTCGCTCTCCTTCATGCCCAACTCCCCCACCCTCATGAACGCGGGCCGCGAACTGGGCCAGCTCTCCGCCTGCTTCGTCCTGCCGGTGGAGGATGCCATCGACTCCATCTTCGAAGCCATCAAGCACACTGCGCTCATCCATAAATCCGGCGGCGGCACGGGCTTCTCCTTCTCCCGCATCCGCCCGGAAAACGATCCGGTCATGTCCACCAAGGGCGTGGCCTCGGGGCCCATCAGCTTCATGAACATCTTCGACGTGGCCACCGAAACCATCAAGCAGGGCGGCACCCGCCGGGGCGCCAACATGGGGCTCTTGCGCGTCGATCACCCGGACATCGAAAAGTTCATCACCTGCAAAAACGATACGAAAAAACTCACCAACTTCAACATCTCCGTGGGGATCACCGACGCCTTCATGGAGGCCGTGGCCCAGGATGCGGACTTCCCCCTCATCAACCCCCGGTCCAAGCGGGAGGTGAAGCGGGTCAAGGCTTCCGCCCTTTTCGATCTCATCGTCAAGAGCGCCTGGGCCACGGGCGAACCCGGCATCATCTTTCTGGACGCCATCAACCGCACGAACACCCTGCCGCACCTGGGAGACGTGGAAGCCACCAACCCCTGCGGCGAGCAGCCCCTGCTGCCCTACGAATCCTGCAACCTGGGGTCGCTCAACCTGGCCCGGGTGGCCGCCGACGGCTGCGTGGACTACCGGGCCCTGCGGGAGTTGGTGCACACCGCGGTCCACTTCCTGGACAACGTTATCGACGCCAACCAGTTTCCTTTGCCCATGATCGAGGAGCAGACCAAGCAGAACCGCAAGATCGGCCTGGGGGTCATGGGCTTCGCGGACATGCTTCTGTTGCTGGGCATCCCCTACAACTCCGAAGAGGCGGCCAAGGTGGCTGAAGACGTCATGGGCTTCATCCAGAAAGAGGCCAAAAAGGCCTCGGCTCTACTGGCCGACACCCGGGGCAACTTCCCCTACTACCCCGGCAGCCGCTACGACGGCAACGGCCTGGGCCGCATGCGCAACGCCACCGTCACCACCATTGCGCCCACGGGCACCATCAGCATCATCGCCGGCGCGAGCAGCGGCATCGAACCCCTGTTTGCCGTGTCCTACGTGCGGCGGGTGCTGGAAGGCACCGAACTCATCGAGGTCCACCCCTACTTCGAGGAACTGGCCCGGCGCCGGGGCTTCTATTCCCCCGAACTCATGCGGGCCGTGGCCCAGTCCGGCTCCATCCGCGACTTCAAGGAAATCCCCAAGGACATCCGGCGGCTCTTCGTCACCGCGCACGAGGTGTCGCCCCAGTGGCACATCCGCATCCAGGCCGCGTTCCAGAAATACACCGACAACGCCGTCTCCAAGACCGTGAACTTCCCCCACCAGGCCACTCCGGACGACGTGCGCCAGGTCTACCAGATGGCCCACGAACAGGGGCTCAAGGGCGTCACCATCTACCGGGACGGCAGCCGGGACGAGCAGGTCCTGAGCTTCGGCAAGGAAAAACCCAAGACCCTGGAATACATCACTCCCCGGCCCCGCCCCACCCGCACCTCCGGCGCCACGGAGCTCATCACCACCGGCTGCGGCAAGCTCTACGTCACCGTGAACTCGGACGAGCTGGGCTTCTGCGAGGTTTTCGCGCAGATGGGCAAGACGGGGGGGTGCGCCAGCAGCCAGATCGAATCCACCGGCCGCCTCATCTCCTTGGCCCTGCGCGCCGGGGTGAAGATCGACTCCATCATCAAGCAGATCACCGGCATCCGCTGCCCCAGCCCCATCTGGCAGAACGGCAAACAGGTGCTCTCCTGCCCCGACGCCATCTCCCAGGTCCTGGCCCGCCTGGCCCAGGTGGAGGCCCCGGCGCCCACGGCCACCATGGCCGCCTGCCCCGACTGCGGCGGCGCCGTGGAACACGAAGGCGGCTGTTTGGTGTGCCGGGGTTGCGGTTTTTCGAAGTGCAGTTGATGGGAATGAATTAATCCCCATACAAAAGAGGTTATTAGAATGACAAGAAATCTGGAAAAATTACATGAACTTGAAACACAAATTGAAAGATTTTCTCAATTTAATAAAGATAATCTGATCTCAAGGCCAGAATGGGGAACAATTTCGCTTGAGGAAGCCAGAATTGACTTTGATAGAATTTATGAAATTGTTGATTATTTAAATAAACTTCCTTATAAAAAACTCCCAATAAATGCTCTTAACACACTAACAAATGAATTGCGCGATATAAATAATTTATTTGATGAAATTAACAAATTCTCTATTGAAGTTGAAAATCCTTCTCAAAAAAGAAGCCAATTTGTGTCACAAATGCAGGGCAGGGCTGATTCTTTATACAATGATGCATCGCCATGGATTCCATTTTTGGCTTACCAGAAAGGAGATGTTTCTGAAAATATTAAATCACTGACAATTTCAGTGCAACAGGCCAATGAATTATACGATTCAGCAAAAAAGGAAATTATTGAAAAAGAAAATGAAATACACGATATAATAACTAGAGCCAGAGAAGCATCTGCAGCCGCCGGAGCAGCTGTATTCACACAGGACTTTAACAATGAAAGCACTACTCTAAAAAACATAGCTATTAAATGGCTGATAGCAACTATATGTTTTGCTTCTTTTACATTAATACTGGCAGGTATAATGTGGTTGCTTACAGAACCTGGCTTAGATACGGGACAACTTTTGCAAAAAATAGGTACAAAATTATTGATACTCGTCATTTTAATATCTGGGACGGTATGGTGTGGAAAAATTTATAAAGCACTTATGCATCAATCCTATATTAACCGCCATAGAGCTTTGAGCATCCAGACCTTGCAAGCCTTTTCGGCGTCTGTAGAAAATACCCAACTGAAAGACACTGTCGTTTTAGAGGCAGCAAGAGCAGTATTTAGTAATGTCCCAACAGGATACATTGATTCTACAGGAATGTCATCAGACCACGACATAAAGGTATTAGAAATAGTAAAAAGTATTCTGCCCAAAT
>CAZFWX010000194.1:0-3666 GCA_964522695.1 uncultured Desulfobacterales bacterium | reverse complement strand
TGTCCAGGCCTTCGGCGCCGGAGACGCAGGGTTTGCCCATGCCCCGGGCCACCACCGCGGCGTGGGAGGTCTTGCCGCCCCGGCTGGTCAAGATGCCCTGGGCCACGAAAAAGCCGTGGATGTCTTCGGGTTTGGTCTCCACCCGGGTGAGGATGATTTTCTCCCCCATATTGCCCAGATGCTCCGCCCGGTCGGCATCAAAGACCACCTTGCCCGTGGCCGCGCCGGGAGAGGCGGAGATGCCCACCGCCAGGGGCTCCTGTTTAAAGTCCGGGTCGATGCGGCGGTGCAGGAACTGCTCCAGAAATTCCGGCGGGATCCTGAGCAGGGCCTCCTCCTCGTTGATCAGGCCTTCCTTCACCAGATCCACCGAGGTCTTGCACAGGGCCCAGGCGTTCATCTTGCCGTTCCGGGTCTGCAGCATGTAAAGCTTGCCCTTCTCGATGGTGAACTCGAAGTCCTGAATTTCCCGGTAGTTCTTCTCCAGAATGCTGCGCATCTGTTCAAGTTGCTTATAGATGGAGGGCATGTCGGTCTTCAGTTCCCGCAAAGGCCGGGGGGTGCGGATGCCGGCCACCACGTCTTCGCCCTGGGCGTTCACCAGGTAGTCGCCGTACAGGACGTTTTCACCGGTGCCCGGGTCCCGGGTGAAGCCCACGCCGGTGGCCGAGTCCGTGCCCATGTTGCCGAAGACCATGGTGCAGATGTTCACCGCGGTGCCGTAAGCCTGGTCCTTGGTGATATTGAACTGGCGGCGGTAGTCCACGGCCCTTTTCCCCGTCCAGGACTTGAAGACGCCTTCCACGGCCAGCACCAACTGGGCCCAGGGGTCCTGGGGGAAGGGCCGGCCGGTATTTTTCTTGATGACCTCTTTGAACCGGTCCACCACTTCGGCCATGGCCTGGGCGTTCAGTTCCGTGTCCACGGTGGCGTGGTGTTTTTCCTTGACCTCCTCGAAGGCCTCATCGAATTCAACGTCCGGGACACCCAAGGCGATCTTGCCGAACAGTTGCAGGAAGCGGCGGTAGGAGTCCTGGGCGAAGCGCTCGTCCCCCGTCAGCGCGGCAATACCCTTGGCCGTTTCATCATTTAGGCCAAGGTTCAAGATGGTATCCATCATGCCCGGCATGGACAGGGCGGACCCGGAGCGCACCGACACCAGGAGTGGATTCTTGGGGTCGCCGAACCCCTTGCCGGTCTTCTTTTCCAGGGCCTCCAAGTATTCGTGGACCTCGTTCATGAGGTTCCCGGGGAATTGGTTGCCCCCTTCCAGGTACTCCACGTTGGCTTCCGTGGTGATGACGAAGCCCGGGGGCACCGGCAGTCCGATCTGGGTCATGGAGCACAGGCCCGCTCCTTTGCCGCCCAGGAGTTTTTTATTGGTGCCGTCGCCTTCTTCAAAAGCATAGCAGTACCGCTTATGTTCCATGACAGCCTTCTCCTTCCCAGATTTCCCCTGCTTCTTGCCAGGCATATAAGTATACTCCTTATCCGTTTGTAGCGCTATTTGTGAAAAATTTCAAAAAGAAAATTTCCCAAATGTCAGCAGTTGGCAGTTCATCTGGCGTAAATTTCGGAAAGAGCGCCAGGTGTTGCGGCCACAGCTTCTCGCTATTTCAAGACCTTTCCACCAAGAAATTGTCATTCTGGGCAACGCGATGAATCTAATCCCTGTAGTTGGATAGGCCCTTCGCTGCGCTTTGGCTGACAGGAAAAGAGGTTTTAAAAGGCTTCTCCCTCCCAACCTCCTGCTTTATCTTTCCGCCGCCGACAGCCGGGCAATCTCGGACATGATGGCGTCGGTCAATTCCCGGGCCTGGGAGGGGTGGACGGTCCGCAGGGGCGGACCCAGCCGCACGCTCACCGCATAGCCGCAGTCGGCCTGGTCATAGCGGATGCCCACGGGCACGAAGGGCAGCGGGCCGATCCCCCGGTGGTCCTGGAGGCGCAGCAGCATCTGAATCAGGCGGTGCTTACCCTCTCCCACGCCGCCTTTGACGTAGGTACCCTCGGGAAACAGGATCAGCGCGGCGCTGTCCCGCAACAGCGGCACCAGGCGTTTGAAAGAAGACAGGGTGGCCCGGGGGCGGTCCCGGTCCACGGGCACTCCTCCCAGGGCCAGGAGGAATTCCCGCTGCACAGGGCGCCGGAAGAGCTCCACCTTGGCGATGTAGTGGGGCACGCGGGGCAGGGCCAGCCCCACCAAGGGGATGTCTTCCCAGCGCTGATGCTTGGGGCAGATGATGACCGGTCCGGTAGAGGGCAGAAATTCCAGGCCCGTCACGGACAGGGCAAAGCGCCGGCCCAGGAGGTGGCCGGTCAGCCAGCGCACACAACGGTAAAAGGTGGGGGACAACGACACCACGAAGCCTTGGGGCGGACCTCCGCTCGCAAACCTTTTCTTCCCATGTATCAGAGGTTACAGTATGGTGTCAACGGGCGAAATGCAAGGAGCCGGTCGGCAAAGCCCTTTGGGAGGTTTTTGTGGGGCGAGGAGCCGGGGGAGCGAGCTCTCCGGCCCCCCTCCCTCAAGTAATCCTGCCGACCCCCCACTCAAGGAGGCGGAGTCATGATCTATCTGGATTACAACGCCACCACGCCGGTGGCGCCGGAAGTGGCCCGGGCCATTGACGCGCATCTGTGGGAGGAGTTCGGCAATCCCAGCAGCGACTATGCCCTGGGCCGCCGGGCCAAAGAGGCGGTGGCCCGGGCCCGGGGCCAGGTGGCCGAACTTCTGGGCGGCCGCCCGGAAGAGGTGGTTTTCACCAGCGGGGCCACGGAAGCCAACAATCTGGCCATCAAAGGCGTGGCCTGGCACTTTGGCCGGGGCCGCATCATCACCAGCGCGGTGGAACATCCCGCGGTGCGCCAGCCCCTGGCCTTCCTGGCGGCCGAGGGCTTTGACGTCACCGTGCTGCCCGTGGATCAAGAAGGCCTGGCGGAACCCGAGGCCGTGCGCCGGGCCCTCACCCGCGACACCATCCTCATCAGCATCATGCACGCCAATAATGAAACGGGGGCCATTCAGCCCGTCGCCGAGATCGGCGCCATCGCCAAAGAAGCCGGGGTGCTGTTCCATACCGACGCGGCCCAGAGCATCGGCAAAATTCCGGTCAGGGTGAACGACCTGAACGTGGATTTCCTCACCGTGGCCGGGCACAAGGTCTACGCGCCCAAGGGCGTGGGGGCCTTGTATGTCCGGGAGGGCTCGCCGCTGGTGCCCCTGCTGCACGGGGCCTCCCAGGAAGGGGGCCGGCGCGCGGGCACGGAAAACGTGCCCTACCTGGCCGGACTGGGAGAGGCCTGCCGCCTGGCCGGGGAGCGTTTGGGTCAGGATATGGAGAACTACCGGAACCTGCGGGACCTCCTGCACGAGCGCCTGCAGGCCGGTTTTCCTTCGCTGGTTTTAAACGGCCCGGAGGGAGCGCGCCTGCCCAACACCCTAAACGTCTCTTTTCCGGGACTTTCGGGCCGGGCGATTTTAGCCGGGGCGCCGGAAGTGGCGGCTTCCCTGGGCGCGGCCTGCCATGGCGACACAGAGGAGCCCTCGCCGGTGCTCACCGCCATGGGCCTGCCCCGGGACCTGGCCCTGGCCGCGGTGCGCCTCAGCGTGGGCCGGCTGACCACCTCGGCCGAGGTGGAACAGGCCGCGGAATTGATCCTGGG
>CAZFWX010000193.1:0-3696 GCA_964522695.1 uncultured Desulfobacterales bacterium | reverse complement strand
TACAATCCCCCCGCCCTCCCCTCAAACTCCCCTCCCAGCCCCCCATCAAGGGGGGGGGGGAGGGAGTGTGAGGGAGGGGGCAGGGGTCAGTGACCCCTGGCCCCCCTCCCACAAAAAGGGTTGATTATATGAGCGTCATACTTGTCGTGGATGACGACGCCCCCACCCGGGAGGCGTTGGAGTCCGGGCTCAAAAAAATGGGCCATGAGATCATCGCCGCGGGCACGGGCGGCGCGGCCCTGGAGGAGGTGCGCCGGCAGGCCGTGGACCTGGCCATCATCGATCTCAAGCTGCCGGACATGGAAGGCACCGACCTCTTCGAGGCCCTGCGCATTTTGCGGCCCGCGGCCATGGCCATCATGATCTCCGGCCACGCCACCGTGGACGAGGCCGTCTCCGCGCTGAAAAAGGGCATTTACGACTTCATCACCAAAGACTTTCGCATGCACGAACTGCGGAAGGTGGTGAACAAGGCCCTGGAGACCCAGCAGCTTTTGGCGGAAAACGAGCGCCTGCGCCAGGCGTTGCAGGACCGGGGGCCCGCAGGCCGCATCCTGGGCCGGGGCCCGGCGCTCCTGAAAGTCATCCACATGATCAATCAGATCGCCCCGCTCAAAAGCACGGTGCTTCTGACCGGCGAAAGCGGCGTGGGCAAGGAGCTGGTGGCCGAGGCCATCCACCACCAGAGTCCCCGCAAGGGCAAGCCCCTGGTCAAGCTTAACTGCGGGGCGCTCCCGGAAGGGCTCATCGAATCGGAGCTCTTCGGCCATGAAAAGGGGTCCTTCACCGGGGCCATCCAGCAGCGCAAGGGGCGCTTCGAACTGGCTGACGGCGGCACCATCTTCCTGGACGAAATCAGCGAGATGCCCCTGTCCACCCAGGTGAAGCTGTTGCGCGTCCTCCAAGAAGGGGAATTTGAAAGGGTGGGCGGAACCCAGACCTTAAAAACGGACGTGCGGGTCATCGCCGCCACCAACGTGGACCTGGAAGCCGCGGTGGCCCAGGGGAAATTCCGCAAAGACTTATTCTACCGGCTGCACGTCATCCATCTGGAACTGCCCGCCCTGCGGGAACGGGCGGAGGATATTCCCATATTGGCGCTGCACTTCCTGGACAAATTCTGCCTGGAGAACAACCGGCCGCCCATGGGCTTCGCGCCCGAGGCCATGAGTGCGCTGAAACGCTACGACTGGCCGGGGAACGTCCGGGAACTGCAAAACGTGGTGGAACGGACCGTGGCCCTGTGCCAGGAGAGCACCGTGGAATTGGAGGATTTGCCCGACGAAATCAAGCGGCACTCCCCTGCAGACGACATAATCACCATCCCCGTGGGCGCGTCCATGGAAGAGATCGAGCGCCTGGCCATTACCCAGACCCTGAGAAAAACCGGCGGCGACAAGGAACTCACGGCGCGGCTGCTGGGCATCGGCCTGGCCACCTTATATAGGCGCCTGAAGGAAATGGGGCACCGGGAATCTGCCGCCGAGGGACAGTGACATGTCTTTCCCCAACTTTCTGGATTTGAAATTTCTGCCGGTCAAGGACGCCGAGGCCGTCATCCTGCCCATCCCCTATGAGGCCACTGTCACCTACGGCGGCAACACCCGGGAAGGCCCCGAAGCCATCCTCTGCGCTTCGCGCCAGGTGGAACTGTGGGATGAGGAGGGGAATTGGAACCCCAGCGCCCACATCAATCTAGCCACGGCCAACCCCATCACCGCCGAGGCCGCGGGGCCCCAGGCCATGCTGGAGAAAATCCGCCGGGTGGTGCAGCCCTGGGTGGGCCAGGGAAAGCTCATCATCGCTTTAGGCGGCGAACACACCATCACGGGCGCCCTGGTGCAGGCGGTGCAGACCAAATACCCGGACCTGCACGTGGTGGCCCTGGATGCCCACGCCGATATGCGGGACGCATACGACGGCAGCAAATTGTCCCACGCCTGCGCCCTGCGGCGCATCTATGAGTTGGGCCGCCCCCTGACCATCCTGGGGGTGCGCAGCTACTCCGAAGAGGAGTATCAGCTTTTGCGGGTGGCCCCGCGGCTCACACTTTTCCCGGCCCGGGAATTGCACACTCCCGAGGGCTGGGAGAAAGCCCTGCAACATCTCCGGGACATCAAAGGCCCCGTCTACCTGACCATCGACCTGGACGCCCTGGACCCGGCCATCATGCCTGCGGTGGGCACGCCGGAACCGGGCGGCCTGACGTATCATCAGACCCTGACCATCATTTCCACCCTGGCGGCCCGCGGCCCCATCATCGGCGCGGACCTGGTGGAACTGGCCCCCATTTCCGGCCACCGGGTGAGCGACTTCACCGCGGCCCGGGTGCTGTATAAAATGCTGGGGTATATCTTTCAGCAAAGGCGTCCGGGTTAGAACAGCAAGGGCAATTTTTTTGAGGAAGGGGGCCAGGGGGGAGGGCAGGGGGGTCGCCTCCCTGGCCCTCCCCCCATTTCCCATGTCAAGGAGACGCCCATGCGGCGCAAGATTGAGGATTTTCATGACGGGGCGAAGGATGGCCTGGCGCCGCTGACGCCGCTGGACCTGAATGCGATTGAGGATTTCGACGAGATGCTTGCCGCCATGGGGCGGACGGCCTTCGGCGGGCGCACCCTGGGCGAGGCCGCGGAGGTCCTGGCAGACATGGTGCAGGACCCGGATTGCACCATTGTGGGGACCTTTTCCGGGGCCATGAGCGTGGCCAAGATGGGGCTCCTCATCTGCGATATGATGGACCGGGGCTGGCTCAATGTGGTTATCACCACGGGCGCGCTGGTGGCCCACGGCCTCATTGAAAATCTGGGGCGGGCGCACTACAAGTGCCCCGCGGACCGCTCGGACCGGGACCTTTATCTTCAGGGATACAACCGCATTTACGACACCCTGGAGATGGAGGCCAATTTAGATTACGCCGAGGAAATCCTGCGCGGGGTGATCGAAGGCCTGGATAAGAGTCAGGTCTGGTCCTCGGAGAGCCTCTGCCGGGAGGTGGGGAAATACCTGGCCGCGCAGCACGAGCAGCCGGGCCTGCTGCGCAACGCTTATCTTAAGGGTGTGCCGGTCTTTATCCCCGCGTTCACCGATTCGGAGCTGGGGCTGGACCTGGCGGGCTACAACGTGCGCCGGGCCCTGGCGGCGGGCCAGGTTCTCAATGCGGCCCTGATGGAGCCGGCCGTGGCCTTCAATCCGTTTCTGGATTTGGGCAGCTACGCCCAGAAAGTCCTCAAGGCCAAGCGCCTGGGCGTCTTCACCATCGGCGGCGGCGTGCCCCGCAACTGGGCCCAGCAGGCCGCGCCGTTTCTGGAGCTCTTGCACGCCCGCCTGGGGCTGGAACTGCCGGAGATCCGCTTCCAGTACGGCGTGCGCCTCTGCCCCGAACCCGCGCACTGGGGCGGCTTAAGCGGCTGCACCTACCAGGAGGGCGTCTCCTGGGGCAAGTTCGTCTCGCCCCAAGACGGCGGCCGCTTTGCCGAAGTGCTGTGCGACGCCACCATTGCCTGGCCTATTTTAATGAAGGGTGTCATCCAAAGGCTGGAGAAAGCGGGCAGATAGGAGAATATTTGTGGGGGGAGGGGGGAGCGAGCTCCCCAGACTTCCCCGGCCCGAAAAGCGCTAAGGGGTTGGGGGAGGAGTTTGAGGGAGGGGGCAGGGGGTGCGCCCCCTGGCCCCCTCCCTCAATTCTATTCAATCACC
>CAZFWX010000192.1:0-3722 GCA_964522695.1 uncultured Desulfobacterales bacterium | reverse complement strand
CGGATTTGCAGTCGGAGTTGAGGTTGCCGATCTCGGTGGCGAAGGCCATGCAGGCGGAATGGTAGCCGAAGGGAATCTGCAACAGGCCCGGCACCTGCAGGTCGCCGTCGATGGTCTTGGGGATGCCGATGACCTGGGTGCCCACCTCCCGCAGGTTTTCGGCCAGGAAGGCGGCGTTGGTGTTGGAGTCGTCGCCCCCCACCACCACCAGGCCCGACAGGTGCAGGTCGGCGCAGGTCTGGCGGCACTGGGCCATTTTTTCCGGGGTGTCGATCTTGTCCCGGCCGGTGCCCAGCATGTGAAAGCCGCCGGAATTGAGGTGCCGGGCCACCATCTCCCGGCTCACTTCCCGGTGTTTGTTGGTGAGGATGCCCTTGGGCCCGGCCAGAAAGCCGATGAGAGTGTTGTCCGGGTGGGCCCGCTTGGCCGCGTCGTAGACCCCGGCAATGACGTTGTGGCCGCCCGGCGCGGGCCCGCCGGATAAGACGATGCCCAGGCGCCGGGGGGGGCCCGAGGGGGGCGGGGCCTCGGCGGGAACGATGGCCGCCAGTTGATTTTGGCTCACATACGGGAGCTGTTCGCAGGCAACTTTCAGCGCTTCCAGAGCAAAGCCCGTCAAAGGCCGGAGGACTCCCGGCCCTGCGGCCAGCACCGGGCAGAGGCGGGGCTGGTAGGCCAGGCGTTCGGCCCGAAAGGGCGTTTCGGTTCCCAGCAGTTCCTCCAGGGGAGATTGCGCCCGGTTTGCAGCCATTGTCGAACTCCTTATCTGCAAAAAAATCTAAGAACACTTGCTAAGAATGGGCAGCGTCGGGATGGCCCCGGGCCCGTCTTTCCTGCGGAAAATCACGAAAAGGGCAGATCTTGCCTCTGCCCCGCCGGAAAGGGACCTGTTTCATTGTAAATACTCTTTAGCTGCGGGAGTCAACCGAAAATTGCCCGGTTGGCCAAAATCCCACTCTTGGCGGTCTTGAGGCTCTTCCTCCGATTTGGTCATATTCAGGTCCTGCCAAATTTTCCCCCTCCCACCTTGACAAAAGTTATATCTATATTATAAGTGAAATAGGTATAACACTATGTGGCTGATCTTTTCGTATACCATTCCGGCAAAAAACCCCAATCTCCGGGTTAGAGCCTGGCGGCGGCTCCAGGCAGTGGGCGCGGTCCAGCTCAAGAACTCGCTGTATGTGCTGCCTTTCAGCGAAGCCAATTATGAACACCTGGAGTGGCTGACCCGTGAGGTGGAGGAGTTGGGCGGGGAGGCGGTGTTCGTTCAATGCGGGGCGGTGGAAAATCTCAGCGACCCCGAGATCATGGCTCTCTTCGGCAAGGCCCGGGATGAAGACTATGCCAGGCTGCAAGAGGAAATTCAGGGCCTTGCCAAGAGCCTGGAGGCCGGAGCCCTGGACCAGGAGAACAAGGTCAGGGAATTTGAGGCCTGTCTCAAAAAATTCACCAGGAAATTCCAAGCCATGCAGGAGATCGACTTTTTCCCCACCGGTCAGGCGGAGCGCACTGCCCTACTCCTTTCGTCTCTGGGAAACCACCTCAAAATCCTGACCGGCGCCGACACCGCCCTGCGGCCTCCGGCGGTTTTGGAAAAAGAGGATTATGTGGGCAAGACCTGGGTCACCCGGGAGCGGCCCTACATCGACCGGCTGGCCTCCTTCTGGCTGGTGAGGCGCTTTGTGGACCGGGACGCCCGGATTCGTTTCCTTTCTCCCCGGGGAAAAAACACACCGGCTCCTGATCTGGTCTATTTCGACATGGCCGGCGCGGAGTTCACCCACCGGGAGGGACTCATCACCTTTGAGGTTTTAGTCTCGGCTTTTGGGGTGGAGGATCAGGGGGTGGGGCGCCTGGCGGCACTGGTCCGGGCCATCGACCTGAAAGAGAGCCTGGATAGCCTGGAGGAGGCCAAAACCCTGAAGGATTTGGTGGACGGCCTGGTGAAGATCACCCCCGACGATGAGGCTCTGGTGGAGCGGGCCCTGGTCGTGTTCGACGCCCTCTACGCCGCGTATCAAGGAGAAAGGACTTGAAGGAAGAGGGTTATTATTCCCGGCCAGAATCGTATGCCCGGCTGTTCTGGCGCTTCCTGCATTTCGGGCTGCTGGCCTGGGGCGGGCCGGTCCCCCAGATCGCCATGATTCGCCAGGAATTGGTGAACCGGGAACGCTGGGTGTCGCCGGAGCAGTTTAACCGAGCCCTGGCGGTCTACCAGGTGTTGCCGGGACCGGAGGCCCACGAGCTCTGCGTCTATTTCGGCATGGTAAACCGGGGACGCTGGGGGGGCTTTCTGGCGGGCCTGGGGTTTATGCTGCCCGGCCTGGTGCTGATGTTCGCCCTGTCCTGGCTATACGTGACGTACGGCATCCATCTGCCGTTCCTGGAGGCGTTGTTCTTCGGGGCCAAAGCCGCGGTGGCCGCCCTCATTGTGCGGGCGGTGCATCGCCTGGGCCAGCCGGCCCTGGCCGACCGCTGGCTGTGGGCCATTGGCCTCGCGGCTGCGGCCAGTTCCTGGCTGGGGGCCCATTTTCTGATGATTCTTCCCCTGGCCGGTCTGGCCTATGTCTGGTGCCGCCGGGAGCATTACGTCCCGGCCGCCCTCGTGGGAGTGGCGCTATTAGCCGGATCGGTCTGGTATTCCCTGAACCCGTGGGAGAAAGGCATCAACTCCGTGCTGATGGTCCTGTTTTCTTCCACTGATGCTTCCCCCACACTCCTCAGCCTGTTCCTTTCCGGCCTGCGGGCGGGGTTGCTCACCTTCGGCGGCGCCTATACGGTCATTCCCTTTTTGCAGCATGACGCCGTGGCTGCAGGCGGCTGGATGACCAATGCCCAATTCCTGGACGGCCTGGCCCTTTCCGGCATTATTCCCGCCCCCCTGATTATTTTCGCCACCTTTGTGGGCTACCTGGGTGGCGGCCCCTGGGGGGCGTGGGCTTTGACGATAGGCATCTTCCTCCCGGCCTTCGCCTTCACTCTGGTGGGACACAACTTTTTGGAAAAGCTGATCAACCACCCCGGTCTCCATAACTTCAATACCGGCGTCACCGCCGGGGTGATTGGTTTGATCGCCGTGAGCGGCCTTGAGCTGGTGCGGGCGGCTTTGACCAACATGCCAGCCCTGGGGATTTTTGCAGCCTCCTTGGCACTGCTCTACCGGTGGCATGCCAAGATCGCAACCCTCGTGGTGGTCCTGGGGGCCGGAGGACTGGGGCTGATCTTTTCTCTGATACTCAAATAACAAGGCAATTAAAATAATCAAGGAGATACTCATATGAAGGATGTGACTGTTCATGTGGCCAAACTCATGGCCGCGGCGGCTCGCACTGCGCCCAAGGGCGGCGGCAAGGATTTTCTGGAGATCGTGGTCATCGAGGCGGAGGCCGATCTGCAGCGCATCGCTGGGAAGATGCGGGAATACGCTCCCAAGAGCACCAACGAGGCGTATTGGCTCAGGGACGCGGCCAATATCGAAGGGGCCCAGGCCCTGGTGCTCATCGGCCTGGCCCGGTCCCATGCGGCGGGCTACGACTGCGGCGGCTGCGGCTATCCATCTTGTAAGGAATTCGAGAAGAACCGGCATTTCCAGGAAAAAGAGCTGGGCTACGGCGGCCCCCACTGCGTCATGCGCATGATGGATATCGGCGTGGCCCTGTGTTCTGCGGCCAAGACCGCGAGCCTTCTCAACGTGGACAACCGCATCCAGCAGCGGGTGG
>CAZFWX010000191.1:0-3884 GCA_964522695.1 uncultured Desulfobacterales bacterium | reverse complement strand
AACTCTGGCCACCCGAGGGCGGATGTCCTGCACCAGATGCATTTGTGACCCTATTACTCCTCAGGGTTTGGGGGAGGGAGTCTGGGGGAGGGGACAGGAGTCTGCGACCCCTGGCCCACTCCCTCAGTTTTCTTTTCCTCACATCCCCAACACCCCCGCCAGCACCTCTTCGTGGCGTCGCACCATGGCGGTGAGCGAGAATTCCCGCACCGCGCGATCGCGTCCTGCTGCGCCCATGGCCCCCCGCTCGCCGGCGTCGGCCAGGAGCCGGGCCAGGGCCTGGGCCAGGGCGCAAGGATCCCGCGGTGGCGCCAAAAGGCCCGTTTCCCCCTGGGCCACCACCTCGGGCAAGCCGCCCACGGAAGTGGCCACCACCGGCAGGCCCGCGGCCATGGCCTCCAGGACCACGTTGGGCAGGGCCTCGGCCACGGAACTCAGCACCAAAAGCCCGGCTTGGCGGAGCAAGGGGCGCACGTCCGCCTGGGCCGGAAAGAAGCGGATGCGGCCGGAGGGCAGCAGGGCGTCCGCCTGGCGGCCGACGGCTACTCGCAAGGGGCCGTCGCCCACGAGCCAGAGTTCCGCCTGAGGGACTAGAGCGTGTACCCGGGCGAAGGCCCGGATGAGGGTGTCATGGTCCTTGTCCGGCGCAAACCGGGCCAGGGCCAGGGCCCGGGGGGGGCCGCCGTTGCGCCTGTCCGGGTCTGGCCGGAAAAATTCCGTGTCCACGCCGTTGACGATGACGTGGAGGCGCTCCCGGTCCACGCCGAAATTTTGAGCCAAATCTTCCTTGATGGCCATGGCGTTGCAGATGATGCACTGGGCCAGGGGCCACAGGAAGCGTTCGTGCTGCCGGCGGGGGGCGGCTCCCCCCCGGCAGTTGCCGACGATCCTGGGGATGCGGGCCAGACGGCCAAGTATTCTGCCCCAGATATTGGGCACCGCGGTGAGCAGAAAGAGAATGTCCGGAGGATGCGTCCGCAGGCGGCGCCATAAGCTCCATAAGGCCCGGGGGCTCACCCAGCCGTCCCGGCCCAGATGGACCACGGACAGACCCCGTTCCCGGGCCGCGGGCATAAGATCATCCCCGGCCATGAGGACCCAGAGCTCGGGCGCAAAGCGGCCCCGGTCAAGCCGGGCGGCCAGTTCCAGGGACTGCCGCTGGGTGCCGCCGAAGAGAAGATCCTGCAGCAAAAAGACGATGCGGGCCGGACGGCCTCCCGGTATGGGGGCGGGAGGGGCCACGCTTCTCAGTACCCCATGAGGCCGCAGCAGCGGGAACAGACGGGCATGAGCCCCTGGGTGTCCAGGCTCTGCCGGAATTGACGGTACGGCTCCGAATTCCACAATTGGGTGATGGTGGCGTCTTTCAGGTTGCCCACCACGTAGTCGTGATAATCCCGGCAGGGGGAGAGGTCGCCGTTGCTGTTCACCTCCACCACCTGGAAGATGGACTGGCAGCGGTCGAAGCCGAAGCGGGCCTGATGGTCCGTGTAATAGGTGTGCAGATTTTCCGTTCCCGTCACCGGCGGGATGAGGACCACGGGCGGCGCGGTCCAGGGGCGGGAGGCGGCCTGGACCAACTCAAGCTGCCGGTTTAACTCCGCATAATCAGCGGGTTTCCAGCCCGCCTGCCAGGACCAGTGCAGCGCGGGTTTGAAACCGAAGCGGGCCTCAAAATCGGCGTCGTGGGCCCGGGCGTTCTGGGGATCGATCCACCAGGAGAGGTAAAAGACGAAAAGGTCCACCTTGTCCCGGAAACTTTCATAGATATCCAGGAGATGGCGGTGGTTATTCTGGGAGATGGTGGTGAGCGAGGCGATCAACGGGAGATTGGTGCCGCGCTCCCGTCGGGCGGCTCGCACCGCGGCCAGGCCCTTGACGATGTCGGCGAAATTGTCCGCCCCCGCCACCCCCGGGCGCAGGCTGTTGTGCAGCTCCGCGGTGTGCCCGTCAATGGAAATTTGCAGTAAAAAAAGGGGGGCCGCCACCAAATCCTGAGCCAGGGCGGCGATGCGGGTGCCGTTGGTGGCGATGGAGGTGGGCAGGCCCAGATCGGTGGCCCCCTGGATCACCTGTAGCGCCCCCTGGTAGAGCATGGGCTCCCCGCCCCAGAGGTAGAGCAGCGGACGGTGGCGGTGCCGCACCAGGTCCTCCAGGACCTCCAGGTAGCGCGCCGGCGTCACTTCGTCGGCCATCAGTGCCCGCAAGTCCTGGCCGTGCAGAAAGCCCTCGTCGCCCCACTGGCCGCAGGTATGGCAGCGCAGGTTGCAGCGGTCGGTGATGCGGATGCTCACCTGGCGGATGCGACGGGCGAAGCCGCCGTTGGCAGTGGGATACAGGAGGGGAAAGAGCCACTTTTCCACTTCCAGGGCGGCCAATTTCGTGCCGATCCAGGGATGCCGGGCCAGGCGCACGAATTGCTTGAGCACCACCCCGGCGCCGATTCTGCTTTTGGTTCCCATGCAATATCCTCAAACAATGATACATTATACAGCATCATGCCCCGAATCCCAAGGCTTGGGCCATCATTGCCCTTGACAGGGAGCCTGCACGGGGGCAAAGTCTGGACATGAGCCCATGGGAGCGGAGGCGGAAAGGGGGCGGCTATGCAGGGTGAACAGACGGGACTCCGGCCGGACCGGCTCGCCCTGGAATATTATTATTCCATTCCCCGTTATCTTTTAAGCCGGTTGCTCAACCGCTTCTGGCCCCGCCATTTCTTTCCCCGGGTGGCCCCTCTGCGGCTGCGGCCGGTGGCCTTCGCGCCGCCGCCGGACTGGGTGGTGCTGCGCCCCCGGCTGGTGGGCATCTGCGGCTCGGACCTGAACCTCCTCAAGGGCGCCGAATCGTATCTCTTGGAGCCCTATGCCTCCTTTCCCGCGGTGCTGGGCCACGAAGTGGTGGCCGAAGTGGCCTCCGCCCCGCCAGAGTCGGGTTTTTCTGCCGGTGAGCGGGTGGTGGTGGAGCCCATCCTGGCCTGCCGGGACCGGGGCCTGGACCCCTGCCGCTGCTGTGCTGAAGGCGCGCCCAATCTGTGTGAAAATTTTACCGCCGGGACCCTGGCGCCCGGGCCCGTTCTGGGCTTCAACCGGGATGCCCCGGGCGGCATGGCGGAGCTCATGGCCGCACCCGCGGCCTGCCTGCTGCGCCTGCCTGCAACTCTGGCCGACGAGGTGGCGGTGCTCACCGATTCCCTGGCCAGCGCCCTGGAGCCCCTTCTGCAAAACTTCCCGCCGGATCATGCCACCGTGGTGGTCTACGGGGCCGGGATCATCGGCCAGCACCTGGTGCGGCTGGTGCGAGCCTTGGGCTGCCGGGCGCGGGTGACGGCGGTGGCCCGCCATGACTTCCAGGCGGAACTGGCCCGGGCCGGCGGCGCGGATACGGTGCTCATCTCCCCCTCCCGGCCGGAACTGGCCGCCGCAGTGGGGGGGCGGCACCTGTCCACCACACTCAAAGGCGGCAATGTGGAAGGGGGGGCGGACTACTTTTTTGACTGCGTGGGCAGCGGCAGCTCGCTCCAGGAAGGTTTGCTGAGCCTGCGGGCCCGGGGGATTTACGTTCTGGTGGGTACGGCCGGGGCCGTCTCCCATGTGGACCTCTCCAGCCTGTGGTTCCGGGAACTCACCATGACCGGCTCGGCCATGTACGGCCGGGGCGCCTTCCAGGGCAGGCCGGTGCGCACCTACGAACTGGCAGTGGAAATCCTGAGCCGGGGCGATTATCCGGTCCAGGGTCTGGTCAGCCACCGGTTTTCCTTGCAGGACTACCGCCGGGCCTTTGCCACCGCCATGAACAAACGCCGCTATCAGAGCATGAAGGTGGTGTTTGAAATAGGTAATTGGGGGGGGGGGGGGGGGGGGGGGGGGGGGGGGGGGGGGGCG
>CAZFWX010000190.1:0-3949 GCA_964522695.1 uncultured Desulfobacterales bacterium | reverse complement strand
CCGGGCCGGACAGGAGCGCTTATGGGCAGGGAACGGATTCTGGTGGTGGAGGACGAAGAAGACATTCGGGAACTGCTGCGGTACAATTTGGAGAAGGAGGGGCTGCAGGTGACGGCTGCGGTTTCCGGGGAGGAGGGTCTGGCCCTGGTGGACCAGACCCTACCCGATCTGGTTCTGCTGGACCTGATGCTGCCCGGGATGGACGGCCTGGAGGTCTGTCGCCGGCTGAAAAGCGATGACCGGACCCGGCGCCTGCCGCTGATCATGCTCACGGCCAAGGGCGAAGAGGCCGACATCGTCGCCGGTCTGGAGCTGGGCGCGGACGACTATGTCACCAAGCCCTTCAGCCCCCGGGTGCTCCTGGCCCGGGTGCGGGCCGTGCTGCGGCGGCGCCAGGCCGCCCCGGTCCCTGAGGGGGAGCATGTGACCATCCGCGACCTGGTCATCCATCCCGGCCGCCATGAGGTCCTGCTCCGGGGCCAGCCCCTGGAGCTCACGGCCACGGAGTTCCGGCTGCTGCACCTGTTGGCCCGCAAACCCGGCTGGGTCTTCACCCGCAGCCAGATCGTCAGCGCCATCCACGGCGATGATTACCCCGTCTCCGACCGCTCCGTGGACGTGCAGGTGGTGAGCCTGCGCAAAAAACTGGGCGATTACGGCTCCTGCGTGGAGACCATCCGGGGCGTGGGCTACCGCTTTCAGGATTGAGTCATGGCGCGTCTCAGTCTCACCTGGCGGCTCATTCCCGCCTTTATCGTCATCGCCCTGGTTTCCCTGGCGGCCGCCGCCTGGCATACCGCGCAGGCCTGGCGCACCTTCTATCTGGAGCAGCTGGCCGGGGACCTGACCCAGCGCGCCCGGCTGGCCGGCGCCTCCCTGCGGGAGCTGCTGGCCCGGTCGGACGGCGACGCCATCCAGGCCCGCTGCCGGGAGTGGGGGCGGCTCACCGCCACCCGTTTCACCGTGATTCTGCCCACGGGCCAGGTCGTGGGGGATTCCCAGGAAGACCCGGCCCGCCTGGACAACCATGGGGACCGGCCCGAGATCCAGGCGGCCCTCACCGGCAAGGTGGGCCTGAACACCCGCCACAGCTTCACCCTGGGCGAGACCCTCATGTACGTGGCCGTGCCCGTGCCGGAAACGGGGCAGGCGGCGGGCGTCGTCCGGGCCTCCCTGCCCATGAGCGCCATAAGCCAGGCTATCCGCACCCTCTATGTCCAGGTGGCCCTGGGCGGGCTGATCCTGGCCCTTTTGGCCGCAGGCCTGAGCTACCTCATCGCCCGGCGCCTCACCGGCCCTCTGGCGGATCTGCAGCGGGGAGCGCTGCGCTTTGCCCGGGGCGAGCTGGGCCGGTCTCTGCCCATCCCGGCCACGGACGAGCTGGCCAGCCTGGCCGAGGCTTTGAACCACATGGCCGCCCAGCTGCAAGGCAAAATCGAGAACCTGACCCGCCAGGGCCAGGAGCAGCAGGCCATTTTCGCCAGCATGTCGGAAGGCGTGTTGGCCCTGGACGACAAGGGCCGCCTGCTCACCATCAACCAGGCCGGGTCCCGCATGCTGAAGATCAGCGCGGCCGAGGCCCTGGGCCGGCCCCTGCAGGACTTCATTCGCGACCCCGGCTTCAAGTGGTTCCTTACCCGCACCCTGGCCAGCGCCGAGCCCGTGGAAGGGGAAGTGCAGCTCACCGGCAACGGCCGGCGCCTGTTGACGGCCCGGGGCACGTCGCTCAGGGATGCCCGGGGCGGCGCCCTGGGCACCCTCATCGTGCTGCACGACATCACCCAGCTGCGGCAGTTGGAGAACACCCGGCGGGACTTCGTGGCCAACGTCTCCCATGAGCTCAAGACCCCCATCACCTCCATCAAGGGCTTCGTGGAGACGCTGCTGGCCGGGGCGCTCAAAGAACCGGACAACGCCGGAAATTTTCTCCGGATCATCGCCAAGCAGACGGAGCGCTTGAACGAGATCATCGACGATCTGCTCAGCCTGTCCCGTCTGGAACAGGAGGCGGAGCGGGGCCAGATCTTCCTCACCGGTCAGAAGCTCAAGGGGGTCCTGGAAAGCGCCGTGCACGTGTGCCGGCCCAAAGCCGACGCCAAAAAGATCGACATTGCCGTCGCCTGCCCCGAGACCCTGCGCGGCCTCATCAATGCGCCGCTCTTGGAGCAGGCCCTGGTGAATCTCATCGACAACGCCGTCAAGTTCAGCGAACCGGGAGGCCGGGTGCAGGTGGAGGCGGAGGGCCGGGGCGCCGAAGTGGCGGTGCGGGTGCGGGACCAGGGGGCCGGCATCCCTGCGGAGCACCTGCCCCGCATCTTTGAGCGTTTCTACCGGGTGGACGCGGGCCGCAGCCGCAAGGTGGGCGGCTCGGGGCTGGGTCTGGCCATCGTCAAGCACATCGCCCTGGCTCACGGCGGCCGGGTGACGGTGGAGAGCGCGCCTGGCCAGGGGACCATCTTCACGCTGGTGGTGAAAAGCGACTAGAGTTCGTCTCAGGAAAGCAGGGCAGATTTTCCCTCCTGCCGCCAAGATCTAAAGAACTTTTAACCCGGTGCTAACCGAACGCTAACAAGAGAGGCTTATAGTATCAGGAACCGATAGGTAATCTTTTCCCTCAAAGGAAGCGGCACCATGCAGAAACTCTGGTCCCTGTTGACCGCCACGCTTACCCTGGTTCTTCTGGCCGGCCCCGCGCCGGCTCAGTCTCCGGCCCTCAATGGCGCCGGGGCGTCGTTCCCGTACCCCGTCTATGCCCAGTGGGCGCATAAATACCACGAACTCACCGGCGTCAAGGTCAATTACCAGTCCATCGGCTCCGGCGGCGGCATCGCCCAGATCAAGGCCAAGACCGTGGACTTCGGCGGCACCGACGAGCCGCTCAAGCCCGAGGACCTGAACAAGGCCGGCCTGGCCCAGTTCCCCACCGTCATGGGCGGGGTGGTGCCGGTGTTGAACGTCCCTGGCATCGAGGCGGGCAAACTCAAGTTGGACGGCGAGACCCTGGCCGCCATCTTTCTGGGCAAGATCGCCCAGTGGGATGACCCGGCCATCAAGAAGTTGAACCCCGACCTCAAACTGCCCGCCCAGGCCATCACTGTGGCCCACCGCACCGACGGCTCGGGCACCACCTTCATCTTCACCAGCTATCTGGCCCAGGTCTCTGCCGAGTGGAAAGAAAAGGTGGGCGCGGGCAAGGCCGTGAAGTGGCCCGCAGCCAGCAGCATCGGCGGCAAGGGCAACGAGGGCGTGGCCGGGCAGGTGAAGGCCGTGGCCGGCGCCATCGGCTACGTGGAATACGCCTACGCCTTCCAGAACAAGATCCCCTATGCGCAGCTCAAAAACGCCGCGGGCAAGTTCGTGGAGCCCAACATCGACAGCTTCCAGGCCGCCGCGGCCAACGCGGACTGGTCCAAGGCGCCGGCGGGCTTTTCCCTGATGCTCAACAATCAGCCCGGGGAGAAGAGCTGGCCCATCGTGGGCGCCACCTACATCCTGATCTATAAAGAGCAGGCCGACGCGGCCAAGGGCAAGGCCGTGCTCAAGTTCTTCGACTGGGCCTACAAGCACGGCGCGGACCTGGCCAAGAACCTGCATTACGTGCCCCTGCCGGATAACGTGGTGCAGCTGGTCCAGGCCGCCTGGGCCAAGGATGTGAAGTCCGCGGGCCAGGCCCTGTGGCCGTGAGGGACGGAGGAGCATGAGTCTTCTGGGGGGAGGGCCGGGGAGGTGACCTCCCTGTCCTCCCCCAGACCCCCCTCCCAACCCGCTGAGAGGGCAGGCAGGTCTGGTCCTGCGGACCAGACCTGCCTGCAAGAAGGCGCTAAGGGGTTGGGGGAGGGAGCTTGAGGGAGGGGGCAGGGGTCTGTGACCCCTGGCCCCCTCCCCCAATTCCTCAATCCCACGAAACCACGTTATCTTATTGTAAAGACAGCATACCAAAATAGTCCCG
>CAZFWX010000189.1:0-3976 GCA_964522695.1 uncultured Desulfobacterales bacterium | reverse complement strand
TCTGCCGGCCAAAGGCGCGGCCACGGCGCCGCCGCCGCCGCCGTGTTCAATGATGACGGCCACGGCCAGCTGGGGATCGTCCACAGGGGCGTAGGCCACAAACCAGGCGTGATTCTGGAACGCTTTGCCCAGCTTTTCCTTTTCCAGGGAGGCCACCTGGGAGGTGCCGGTCTTGCCCGCCACTTCCACCTGGGGGAGATTTGAGGCCCTGCCCGTGCCGTTGGCCACCACCGCCCGCAAAGCCTTCTGCACCAGTTCCACATGCTGGGGCTTGGCCTCCAGCTTGCCCTGAATCACCGGTTTGGCCTGGAAGAGGATCTCGCCCGCCGGACTCTCCACTTTTTCCACCAACTGGGGCTCCAAGAGCAGGCCGTCGTTGGCGATGGTGGCCGTGGCCCGGGCCATCTGCAGGGGTGTGGCCAGATTATAACCCTGGCCGATGGCCACGGACAGGGTGTCGCCTTCCTGCCAGGGGGCCTTGAAGCGGGCCAGCTTCCAGGCGCTGGTGGCCACCAGGCCCGGCATCTCCTTGTCCAGCTTGAGGCCCGAGGGCGCGCCCAGCCCGAAGCGGCGGCTCCACTTGGCGATGCGGTCTATCCCTAACCGCTTGCCCACCGTGTAGAAATAGACGTCGCAGGAGTTCACCAGGGCGCTGTGCAGGTTCATGCCGCCGTGCCCGCCCCGCCGCCAGCAGTGGAAGACATGGGTGCCGTAGGGCAGGGCGCCGCTGCAACTGATGACGGTGCCGGGGGTGATGACCTTCTCCTCCAGGCCGGCGATGGCCATGATGATCTTGAAGGTGGAGCCCGGCGGATACTGCCCTTTCAGGGGCCGGTTCTCCAGAGGGTGATCCTTGCGGGTGGCCAGTTTCTGCCACTCCTCGGCGCTGAGCCCCTTTTCAAAGGCCTCCTGGGAATAGACAGGGGAAGAGGCCAGGGCCAGGATCTTGCCGGTTTTGGGCTCCAGGGCGACGATGGCCCCCGTCTTGTCCTTCAGGCAGGCTTCGGCCTCCATTTGCAGGCGCAGGTCCAGGGTCAGGTGGATGTTGGCTCCGGGGGTGGAGAGCTGCCGGTCCAACTGGCCCAGCTCCCGGCCGTAGGCGTCCACCTCGATGCGCCGGAACCCCCGCCCGCCCCGTAAATATTCCTCCCAGGCCATCTCCACGCCGCACTTGCCGATATAGTCCCCCATCTTGGCGTTGGGAAAGCGGCCGCTCTTCAACTGGGTTTCGGTGATTTCCCCCAGGTACCCCAGGACGTGGCAGGCCAGGGTCTGGTGGCGATACTCGCGCTTGGGCTGCACCATGATCAGGGCGCCGGGAAGCTCAGCCTTGTAGGTCTCGATGAGGGCCATTTCCGTCCAGGACAGGTCGCCGCGAATTCTCACCTGTGTCAGGTTGGAACTCCGGGCCCCTTCCAGGGTGGCCTGGGTCTGTTTGGCGTCCAGGTTGAGCAGGGTGGCCAGACGGCGGCTTAAAAGGGGAATATCGGTGACATCCTCCATGACGGCCTGGAGGTCGAAACTGGGCCGGTTGGCCACCAGGATCTCGCCGTTCCGGTCCAGGATCATGCCGCGCCAGGGAGGCAGGTCCTGGAGGCGCAGGCGGTTGGTCTCCGAGCGCACTTTCAGGTCTTCGCCCCGCACCAGCTGCAAATACCAGAGCCGCAGGTGCAGAAGGCCGAAGAGAATGATGATGAGCAAGGCCCAGTGGGTAAAGGTGCGCCTGCTGTGATCCTGCTCCTCCACAGGGGCGGGCAGGGGACCGCCCGGCAGGGGCTGATTCAGAATCGAGGCCGTATCGTTTTTCCGGGAGAGGAACCGGAGGCGCATGGACATTCCTCAGGGCACAAACAGATCCGCTTCTTTGGACCGGGGCCGTCCGCCACTCAGGCGTTTCAAGGCGCCCAGCAACGCAAAAATCAGGGGGGCCAGGGCCGCGGTGCCCAGGATCTCCAACAGCAGGGCATAGGATATATCATCCTGCAGCCTGGCCCGGGCTCCCAGGACCACCAGGCTGAAGCGCAGGCACGCATCCTGGAGAAACAGTATGGCCAGGCTGGCCAGCACCTGGGGCACAGGAGTGCGCAGCATGAAGCGCAGGCGGCAGAACCGGGCCAGCCCCACCACGAAGAGGGCGCCCACCAGGTGCAGGCCAAACGGCGTCAAGGCGTAGCTGTCCTGGAGCAGGCCGAAGAACGCCGCCAGAACGAAAGCCGGGGTCAAATCCTCCTCCAGTCCCAGATAGAACAACAAGAGGGCCAGAGGCCGGATATGCACCTGGGCGGCGCCCACCAGGTTCTCCAGGATGAAGAACCCCAGTCCTGCCAGACCAAAGGCGAAAATGGCGCCGATCATGGTTCAGGGGGTGAGGGCCAGCTTGGCGGCCCTGATAATGAGAACCTCCTCCAGGGCGGAGAGGTCCACCGCCGGGGTGACTTCCACTTCCTGGAAGACCCCGGCGGTCTTTTTGCTGGCCTGGCTGACCCGGCCGAAGATGAGGCCGGCGGGGTAAATGCCGCCCAGGCCCGAAGCCACCACCAAGTCCCCCACCTGGACGTCGGCGTTTTTGGGCACATATTCCAGGGAACAGCGGTTGCCGCCCTTGCCCTGGAGGATGCCCCGCACCCGGGTGCGCTGCACCACCGCATCCGCGCCGCTGTTCCGGTCCACGATGAGCATGACCTTGGCATACCCGGAGAAGGCTTCCACCACCCGGCCGACGATGCCCCCGGGGGCCAGAACGGGGAGCCCCACCCGCACCCCCTGCTCCGCGCCCTGATCCAGAATGGCGCACCGGGACCAGAGAGACGGGTCATAGGCGATGACCCGGGCCCCGGTCACGGGCAGGGCGATCTGCTTTTTCAGGCTCAGGAGGTTTTCCAGGCGGCCCAGGGCCAACAGGGTCTCTTCATAGCGGGCGTCTTTCTGCTGGTACTCCTCCAGGCGCCGCTTGAGCTCGATATTCTCCTGCTGCACGCCCACCAGATAAAAGTAGCCCCGCCACAGCCGCGCCACCGAGTGGCTGGTGGTGTGGAGCCCCTTCAGGGCCGGGGCGCTGAGGCTGATCAGGAACTCCTCCGCCTTTTTCATGAGGGGCAGCCGTTTCAGGCTGAGAGAGAGGACGGTGAAGACCAGGATGACGGTGAAGGCGATGATCAGCGGGGAGCGGAAGCGCGTTCGGGTGCGCACGGCAACCGCCTCAATCCACCATGACTTCCTTCAGGATGTTCAGGTTGTCCAGGGCCCGGCCGGAGCCTAAAACCACGGTGGCCAAGGGATCGTCGGTGATCTTGATGGGCAGGCCCGTCTCCTGGTGGAGGAGAATGTCCAGGTTTTTCAGCAATGCCCCGCCGCCCGTCAAATGGATGCCCCGGTCGACGATGTCCGCGGCCAGTTCCGGCGGCGTCTGCTCCAGCGCCGTCTTCACCGTGGCGACGATGGAGTCGATCTGTTCCTGGATGGCCTGGCGGACTTCGTCGGAGTTGATGGTGATGATTTTGGGGATGCCGGTGACCAGGTCCCGGCCCTTGACATCCAGGGTCTCGGTTTCGCCGGGATAGGCGTTGCCGATGGTGGTTTTGATGATCTCCGCGGTGCGCTCGCCGATGGCCAGGTTGTAGGTCCGCTTGATGTGCTGCAGGATGGCCTCGTCCATCTTGTCGCCGCCCACCCGCACGGATTTGGAGTAGACGATGCCGGCCAGCGAAATGACGGCCACCTCGGTGGTGCCGCCGCCGATGTCCACCACCATGTTGCAGATGGGCTCGGTGATGGGCAGGCCCGCGCCGATGGCCGCGGCCATGGGCTCTTCGATGAGGTAGACTTCCCGGGCGCCGGCCGATTCCGCGGATTCCCGCACGGCCCGCTTTTCCACCGGGGTGATGCCTGAGGGCACGCAGACGATGATGCGGGGCCGGATCAGGGACCGGCGGTTGTGCACCTTGCGGATGAAATGGCGCAGCATGGCCTCGGTGAT
>CAZFWX010000188.1:0-3987 GCA_964522695.1 uncultured Desulfobacterales bacterium | reverse complement strand
TAAGGGGGGTTGGGAGGGGGGTGTGGGGAGGGCGGGGGACCAGCGGTCTCCCGGCCCTTCCCCCACAAACTCATCTTGCCGCGGTGATTATGGACACCATTTTAGTCGTTGACGACGAAGCCAATTACCTGACGGTCATGGAGGCCCTGTTGGGCGGGGCGGGCTACGAGGCCCTCACCGCGGGCAGCGGCGCGGACGCCCTCAAGGCGGCGGCCCAGGCTGAGCTGGACCTGGTCCTGACCGACATGAAGATGCCCCGCATGAGCGGCATCGACCTGCTGGCCGAACTCAAGCGGCTCTATCCCGACGTGCCGGTCATTCTCATGACCGCGTTCGGCACGGTGGAAAAGGCCGTGGAGGCCATGAAGAAGGGCGCCTTCGACTACATCTTAAAGCCTTTCAAAAACGAAGAGATCCTGCTCACCATCGCCAAGGCCCTGGAGCTGCGCCATCTCCTTCTGCAAAACCGCTTCCTTTCCCAGGACCTGGCCAGGCACGTGGGCTTTCCCAACATCGTCGGCGAAAGCAAGTCCATGCAGGAAATCCTGGCCCTGGTCCGGCGCGTGGCCAATTCCAAGGCCACGGTGCTGGTGAGCGGGGAAAGCGGCACCGGCAAAGAGCTCATCGCCCGGGCCATCCACCAGTTGAGTCCCCGGGCCGGCCGCCCCTTCATCTCCGTCAACTGCGCCGCGCTCACCGAAACGCTGCTGGAAAGCGAGCTCTTCGGCCACGAACGGGGGGCCTTCACCCACGCGGTGGCCATGCGCAAGGGCCGCTTCGAACTGGCCGACGGCGGCACCCTGTTCATGGACGAAGTGGCGGAGATGTCCCCGGCCCTCCAGGTGAAGCTGTTGCGGGTGCTCCAGGAAATGGAGTTCGAGCGGGTGGGCGGCAACCGCACCATCAAGGTGGACGTGCGGGTGGTGGCCGCCACCAACCGGGATCTGAAAGAGGAGGTGGAGGCCGGGCGCTTCCGGGAGGACCTTTTCTACCGCCTCAACGTGGTGCACCTGCATCTGCCGCCCTTGCGGGAGCGACCCGAAGACATTCACATGCTGGCCTCCCACTTCATCCGCAAGTTCGCCCAGGAAAACGTCAAAGGCGAAGTGCGCCTCACCCCCGAGGCCCTGAAGGTCCTGGCCACCTACGCCTGGCCCGGCAACGTGCGGGAACTGGAAAACGTCATGGAGCGGGCCGTCATCCTCTGCGCCGGAAACGTCATCACCCCCCAGGACCTGCCGGCGGAACTGGCTGCGCAAACCGCCGGCGGGGCCCTGGACATCGACCGCTTTATCCCGCTGTCCACGCCCTTGCCCGAGGCCCTGGAGCATATCGAGGAGATGATGATCCGCCGGGCCCTGACCCTGAGCAACCAGGTGCAGGTCCGGGCCGCGGAGATGCTGGGCATCACCAAGAGCCTGCTGCAATATAAATTGAAAAAGTACCAGTTGACGGGATAGATTACTGCCCGGGCCTCCCCGCCTGCCGGCAATTTCACCAGCAAACAGGAGCCAAGGATGAGAAAAAGCCTGGTCTGCTTCGGCGTGTTCGCGCTGCTTTCCCTGCTGACTACGGCCGTCTGGGCCGCGGACCCGCAATTGGAGAAATTTTACCCCCTGGCCGCCGGCCGGGAGTGGGTCTACACCGTGATCGTCAAGGATGAAGCCGGCAAGGAAACGGCCAAAGAGAAGCTGACCATCGTCAACCAGGCTCCCACGGAATTGGCAGGCAAGAGTGTCACCCCCCAGCTTTACCAACGGAAAAAATCCACCATCTTCTATTATCACATGACGGACGACGGTATCGCCGCCATCGCCATCAAGCCGGCGGATCAGAAAGAGCCCTCCACCTTCGATACTCCGCTGTATATGCTCATTTCACCTCTGAAGGGGGGGACTTCCCTTAAGAAAGGGAACTTTCACCTGACGGTGGAGGCTGACAACGAAACCCTCACCGTGCCCGCGGGCACCTTCAATAATTGCCTCAAGGTCAAGACGGTGGATGCCAAGACCGGCCAGGAAATTCTGGCCTGGTTCGCCGCGGACGTGGGCCGCCTGCAAAGCATCATCAAGCGGCCCAAGGGCGGCAGCTCCACCATTCAGTTGGAGTCGTTCAAGAAGTAATGAATTTTTCCCCGTTAGCGTCATAAGGTTCGGGAAAAGCTATTATCTATTGGACTCGTCTTCGTCTGACCCACTAAAGGGGGTTGGGAGGGGAGCTTGAGGGGAGGGCGGGGGAGCCGCGCTCCCCCGGCCCTCCACTCAAAATCTTAATCAAATGGAGCACCCGTGAAACTGGACGCCTTTCCCGAAGATATCCGGCCCTGGCTCATCCCCGAGCCCGCCGGCCGCCTGGTGTACCGCTGCCTGGAGTGCGGCCGGGAGTACGGCATCGACGAACTGCTCTACACCTGCCCCCGGTGCCGGGGCCTCTTTCTGCTGGTGGACCTCAATGAAGGCCGGCTCAAGGAAAAGCCCGGCACTTTCTGGCGCCGCCTCTTCGATTACCGCAAGATGCTCAACCTGCCGGCCCTGAAGGGGATTTTCCATTATTACGAACTCATCGCCCCGGTCATCCCCCTGGAGCACATCGTTTACCTGGGTGAAGGGCACACTCCCCAGGTGGCGGCCAACGCCGATCTGGCCCAGGAGGTGGGGCGGGCCTTCGCCTTCAAAAACGACGGCCAGAACCCCAGCGCTTCTTTCAAGGACCGGGGCATGGCCCCGGCCCTGAGCTACCTGAATTTCCTGGCTTCAAAGCCCGGCGCCGGGAAAATCCTGGCCATCTGCGCCTCCACCGGCGACACCTCCGCGGCCGCGGCGCTTTACAGCAGCTATTTGGGGGAAAAAATCGCCTCCGCGGTGCTCCTGCCCCACGGCAAGGTGACCCCCCAGCAGTTGGCCCAGCCCCTGGGGGCCGGGGCACAGGTATTGGAGATCCCCGGCGTCTTCGACGACTGCATGAAGGTGGTGGAGGCCCTGGCCGACGGCTACCAGGTGGCCCTGCTCAACTCCAAGAACTCCTGGCGCATCCGGGGCCAGGAGTCTTACGCTTATGAGATCGCCCAATGGTTCGATTATGACACCGCGGACAAGGTTGTGGTGGTGCCCATCGGCAACGCCGGCAACATCACCGCGGTGATGCAGGGTTTTTTGCGCCTGCATGATCTGGGGATCATCGACACCCTGCCCCGGGTGGTGGGCGTCCAGTCCCGCCACGCCAACCCGGTGTTCCGCTATTACCTGGAGCCTGATGAGGGTAAGCGGGTCTTCACGCCGGTGACGGTGACCCCCAGCGTGGCTCAGGCCGCCATGATAGGGAACCCCGTCAGCATGCCCCGGGTCATCCGTTTGGTTGCGGAATACACCCGCCGGGCCGGGGCAGGCAGCGTCGCCGTGGTGGAGGTGAGCGAGCAGGAGATCATGGACTCCATGCTGCTGGCCAACCGCCACGGCCACATCGCCTGCACCCAGGGCGGCGAGTCCCTGGCCGGGTTCCGGGCCGCCATCCGGGCCGGGCTCATCGAGCCCCACGAAACCGCGGTACTGGACGCCACTGCGCATCATCTCAAATTCGTGGGCTTCCAGCAGATGTACTTCGACAACACCTTCCCGCCGGAGTTTGAAGTCACGCCCAGAGCCGAGTATCAGAATCACCCCCGGCTCATCACCCCGGGGACCGAAAGGCCCGAGGAAAAAACCGCAGACCTGGCCGGACAGATAGCCCGCCTCCTGGGGCTTACCCCCAGGCGGTAAACTTGGCATGTGCCGGGGAGGGCGCGAGAGCTTTTGGTAAACCTCTTTTTTATCAGTTATGAAAACCAGCAGGTAAAGGTGGGGCGGCCGTCCCTGGCCGCATAGTCTGGCGGGCGCGGAGGCCCGCCCCACCCGGGCTATTTTTCTTCAGGGCGGAGGATTTATACATAGCGTCATAAATATTTGCGCATGATTAGGTTTGAATAATCTTGAAAGGGCTGAATTTTGTCAC
>CAZFWX010000187.1:0-4048 GCA_964522695.1 uncultured Desulfobacterales bacterium | reverse complement strand
CCCCCCCCCCCCCCCCCCCCCCCCCCCCCCCCCCCCACTTCTTCATCCCCGCCGTGACAGAGCCGCTAGGGCCGCAGCCAGGTCCTGGGCAGTGTGGATGGGCGGTTGGCAGGTGAAGTTATGGCAGACGTAGGCCGCCGGGCGGTCGTCCAGCAGGTTGTAGTAGCGGGCCGGCGGGCAGAGTTCTTCCAGGCGGGCGGCGTCGCCCGGGTCTTTGCAGATAAGGCGGCGCTCCGGCAGATAAACCCGATGAACGACTTCCACCATCTCCCTGAGGCTCGGGTGTGAGGCCCGTCCCACCAGAGTCACGTCCACCGGGGGCATGAGGGCCAGCATGGGGGAGAGCCAGAACCAGCCGTAGCCCCAGGGGTTCTGCTGGGCCTGGGGGGTCAGGCGCCGGATGATGGCCTGGGCCCGCTCCTGGAAACGGGGCTCGTCGGTAAAGCGGTGCAGGCGCAGCAGGGCCAGGGCCGCCATGGAGTTTCCGGCCGGGATGGCCCCGTCGTTAAAGTGCTTGCCCCGCACCAGGGTGGCCTCCTGGTCCCGGCCCACATAGAAATACGTGCCGTCCTGGGGATCCAGAAAGAGATCCTCCATCGCTTCGGCCAGGTTCCGGGCTGCGGCCAGCCATTCCGGGTGGAAATCCGTTTCAAAAAGGTCCAGGCAGGCGCCGGCCAAGAAGCTGTAGTCATCCAGAAACGCGGGCACGCTCACGTCGCCCCGGCTCCAGATGCGGTGCAGCCGCCCGTCACGGTACTGGTTGTCCAGCAAAAAGCGCGCGGCCCGGGCCGCGGCCTCGGCGTAACGGGTCTCCCCCAGCACCTGGGCGCCCGCGGCCAGGGCCGAGAGCATCAGGGCGTTCCAGGAGACGATGACCTTTTCATCCCGGTGCGGCGGGACGCGCCGGCTCCGGGCCTCCAGGAGGCGGGCCTTGGCCCCGGCAAGTTTGTCCGCCACATCCTCCACGGTTTGGCCGAACTTCTCCGCCAGTTCCTCCAGGGTCAGGGGCCTGGTCAAAATATTATGCCCCTCGAAGTTGCCTCCCTGGGTCACGCCCCAGGCCGCGGCGGCCAGGGGGGCGTCCTGGGGCCCCGCAATTTCGGTGAACTCCCGCAAAGACCAGACGTAGAATTTCCCCTCCACACCCTCGCTGTCCGCGTCCCAGGCCGCGTAAAACGGCCCTTCCGGGGCTTGCATCTCCCGCAGGACGAAGTCCAGGGTCTCCCGGGCCACCCGGGCGCTCCAGGTCAAGCCCTTCAACTGGTACAGGGCCAGGTACAGCGGCACCAGCAGAGCGTTGTCGTAGAGCATCTTTTCAAAATGGGGCACCACCCACTTTTCGTCCACGGTGTAGCGGTGAAAGCCGCCGCCGATCTGGTCGTAGATGCCGCCCCGGGCCATCTTCTCCAGGCTCCCGGCCACCATGGGGAGCGCCTCGGCATCGCCCTGGGCATGATAATAGTGGAGCAGGCAGGCCAGTTCCAGGGCCCGGGGAAACTTGGGCGCGCCGCCAAAGCCGCCGTTCACCGCGTCGAAGTCCTGCATAAGGCGGCCTGCGGCCTGGGTGATTTCCGGCCAGCCGGGTTCCGCGCCTTGGCCGGGCAGCGCCGCCAGGTATTTCAGGCGTTCTTCCACCTGCTCGGTAATGGCAGTGAGCGGTCCCCGGTTTTCCCGGTAGGCATGGCTTAACGCCTGGATGAGCCGTGGAAAGCCTGGCAGCCCTCCCCGGTCTTCCGGAGGGAAATAAGTGCCCGCATAGAAAGGCTTGAGCTCCGGGGTGAGAAAAACGCTCATGGGCCAGCCGCCCCGGCCCGTGAGGAGCATCACCGCGTTCATATAGGTGTCGTCCAGGTCGGGGCGCTCCTCCCGGTCCACCTTGATGTTGATGAAATGCTCGTTCATCACCTGGGCGATGGCGGAATTTTCAAAGCACTCGTGGGCCATGACGTGGCACCAGTGGCAGGTGGAATAGCCGATGCTCAGGAAGATGGGTTTATCTTCCCGGCGGGCCCGCTCCAGGGCTTCGGGCCCCCACGGGTACCAGTCCACGGGATTGTCGGCATGCTGGCGCAGGTAAGGGCTGGTGGCCTGGGCCAGACGGCGGGGCTGCTTGGTAGCTGTCATGGAATGTCCTTTGGGTGCGAAATAACGCGAAAAAGATGGAGAAATCGGAGGGCGCCGGCCCAGGAAACTCTGACCTTTTTCCCGCAGAAACTTCAATGCACTAAGGATAAGGTTCCCCGGAGAATTTTCAAGGGCGGGGAGAGTTCCGGGACTTTCAGGCGGGCAGTATGAGGCTGATGCAGGAGAAAAAAACGGGGAGGCGGGGTCAATTCCCGCCCCCCCGGTGTTTGTCAGGGGATTACTTGGAAAACATGGCGTTCGGCGCGCCGCTAGCTCTGGGCTGGGCCCGGCGGACCGGCTGGGCATTGCCCTGGCGGGGCTGCATGGTACCCTGGAACTGACGGGTCATCTGGGCCTGGCCCGACTGCGGCATCGTGCCCCGGTTGGCGAATCTCGTGTTGGTGCCCGTGGGCACGCCGCCGGTCATGCCCCCCCGGGGGAAGCCCCGGGTGATCCCGGTGGTGTTGCCGCCAGAGGTGGTGCCGGGTGCACCGGTAACAGTGCCGGTCGTGGTCCCGCCGGTGGCGCCGGTATTCCCGCCATAGCGGTTATATCTCCTGCCCTGCCAGGTCTGCTGAGTGGTGGTGGTCGCGGTCCCCGTCTGGCTGGGATCCGTTACCTGGGAGGAGGAGTACCGGTACCTCCGGTTGTAGTAATAATTGTTCGTCGTGCCGGACGGATTCGTGCTGCTGTAGGGATAATTGTACGAAGGGGAGTTGTACGCGTACGGCGTGCCATAAGTCGTTGAAGGATAGCTGTAATACGCGCCCGGATTGGTGTACGTGGTGGAAGGATACCCGTACGCAGTGCTCGGATAACCATAGCCGGCATCAGGATAACCGTAGCCGGCGTTGGGATAGCCGGAATAGCTGGGGTAGCCGTAGCCGCCATAGCCGGGCACCGCGCACCCCGCTGCCAGAAACATGATGGCCACCAGGCCCAGTCCCACAGAGCGAGACATTTTTTCCTCCTTGGTGAGAAGAAATCTCTTAGAAACCCGGCTGGCGGCCGGGGTGGGGGGGAAGAGATCTCGGACCTGCGGGGCAGGGAGGGGAGTCCTTGCTGCAGGCTCGCTGCTTATCGACACATCCGCAGACGGCTCACCGCCGCAGATGCTTCACTTCATGGCTTGGTCACTCGCTGTAATAATAGGGCTCCTCGGCTCCTGAAGGCTTGCGGGAGCGGTAAACGGGCGTCTGCGCCGTGGTGCCGGAGTCATAAGGCTGATTATGAGAATAGTTGGGGCTTGCCGGGGCCGTCCCAGAGTATTGGTCGTGCTGTGTGGGCGCCTGGCCGTACTGGGGCTGCGCGTAACCGTATTGCTGTTGCGTCCCGCCATACTGGGGCTGCTGGTAGTACCTGGGCTGCTGCTGCGGGTAGCCATATTGCGGCGCGCCGTAGCCCGGGTAAGCTCCCGGCTGCGTCTGCTGCTGGCCGTAGGCGTTGCCTACAAAGCCGCCCAACAAGGCGCCCGCAGTGCCGCCGACGAGTGCGCCGGCCCAAGGGTTGTACGGGCTAGCAGCAGCACCGACCCCTGCTCCCAAAAGCCCGCCCACGGCTGCGCCGCCATAGGTATAGGGCGATTGCGTAGTGGTGGCGCAGCCGGCGAGTAAACCCGCCACGATGAGAGAAATGAGCAGTCGCTGCCATGTCGTCACAATACATCCTCCCCACAGAATTCTCCCCACTTGCCGATTTAGATGCAGGCTAAAGAAAAAATGTTAAACAGGACCGGTAATAATTTTTAAGAATATACGGGGAGGGGAATGAGGCGAAAAAAACAGGGGAGGACAGGATAACTTGCGGACCTGACCCTCCCCTGGAAAGACTTGTTTACAGGATGCCTATTTGGCAATCACCAGAATGACCGCGTCTTTGGCGACGCTAGCGCCGGGTTCGAAGTTGATGGCCTTGACCGTGCCGC
>CAZFWX010000186.1:0-4059 GCA_964522695.1 uncultured Desulfobacterales bacterium | reverse complement strand
TTCTGGATGCCCTGGTGGACCGCTACTTCAAGATCGACTGCGCCTGCTTCACCCCCAACGTGGAGCGCCTGGACCACATCGTGGAAATGGCCCGGGATCTGAAGGTAAAGGGGGTGGTGCATTATGGTCTGTCCTTCTGTACGCCTTATGCCATCGAAGCCTTCAAGGTGGGCAAGGCCCTGGAGGCCGCCAATATCCCCATGCTGGCCATCGAAACCGACTACAGCATGGAGGACGTGGAGCAACTTAAAACCAGGGTGGAGGCCTTCCTGGAGATGTTGCACTGAGGGGCGATCACATGAGGGAGGACAAAGCCCCGGTTATACCCCTGCACCTGCACCCGAGATTTCAGGACCATTTCCGGGTTGCTGAACTTAAGAATGCGCTCCTGGCAGAGACCCTGGCCTTTGCCCAGGTGGCTCTGGACAATGCGGCCCGACCCGGGGCCTCGCCCCGGGCCGAAAAACTCCTGGCCCGGGCTTGTGCTCTTTTAGAGGAAGCCCGGGACCGGCTGGTGCTGGAATTGTTGTAAGGAACAGAAGGACAACAATGGGATCCCAGAACCTGGTGGCCGGCCTGGACATCGGCTCCCGCTCCATTGAGTTGGCGCTCCTGGATGGGGACCGCCTGGTGGATTGGGCCAAGGTGCCCACCACCTTCGACCCCCTGGCGCAGTGCCGCCGGCTGCTGAAAGAAGTGCAGGCCACAAAATTGGTAGCCACAGGCTACGGCCGCAAGCTGGCCCTGGAGCACCTGAAAGACCTGGAGATGACAGCCATTACGGAGATCCAGGCCTATGCCCTGGGGGCCCGGCATCTGGCCCCGGAGACCAGGACCGTCCTGGACATCGGCGGCCAGGATACCAAGGTCATCACCCTAACGAAAACAGGCAAGGTGGCCAAGTTTGAAATGAACGACCGCTGCGCGGCAGGCACCGGCAAGTTCCTGGAGTTCATGGCCCTGGCCCTGCACCTGCCCCTGGAGGAGTTCGGCAGCTTTGCCCTGGGGGCAGACAAGCGGATCCAGATCAGCAGCATGTGCACCGTGTTCGCTGAAAGTGAGGCCACCAGTCTCATGGCCCGGGGAGAGGCCCCCGCCAATATCGCCCTGGGTCTGCACCTGGCCATCGTCCAGCGCACCCTGGCCATGCTGCGGCGGGTGGGGGAGGAGCCGCCTTTATTGTTCGCCGGCGGCGTGGCCCATAACCTCTGCGTCCGGGCGCTCCTGGAGGAGGGGCTCGGACAAGAAATCATCGTGCCCCCCAACCCCGACCTGGTGGGGGCTTTGGGGGCGGCTATCTATGGACAAAATCACCTTGGAATACATTGATGATTCTGAAAGGAAACCGATATGGATTTGTTAGATCTCAGCAATCTCGCGGAACGTCGACGTCAAAGCATATTTGCGGGCATTCTCCCGGAGTCTCACCTCCAGGCCTGCTTTACCTGCGGCACCTGCTCCGGCGGCTGCCCGCTGACTGGAATGGAGAGCACCAAAGATGAGGGCCTGGACGCCCGCAAGGTCATCCGCATGGCCGTGTTTGGCATGGACCAGGAGGTCATCGACTCCCGCTTCGTCTGGATCTGCACCGGCTGCCAGCGCTGCGAAATGGGTTGCCCCATGGGGGTGAAGCTCGTCAAAGTCTGGGCCGCAGCTAAGGCCGCCCGGCCCCGGGAGAAAGTGCCCGGCGTCCTCCACAAGGGGGTGGACATGGTCATGCGTACCGGCAACAACATGGGTATCCCCGAAGAAGACTATGTCACCCTCTTGGAGGAACTGGGGGAAGAACTGGCGGAGGAATGCTGTCCCGGCTTTGTCACCCCGGTGGAGAAAATAGGCGCAGACTATCTCCACTTCCAAAACTCCAAGGAGGCCTATGCCGAGCCCGACGACATGAAGTGGTGGTGGAAGATCTTTTACGCCGCCAAGGCGGACTGGACCACCTCAGCCAAAAACTGGGAGTCGGTGGACTGGGGCATTTTCACCGCCAACGCCGAGGCCAGCAAGGAAATCGCCCGGCGCAAGGTGGAAAACATGAAGCGCCTCCAGGCAAAAACCTTCATCCTGCCGGACTGCGGCGGCGCTTCCTACGGCACCCGCCTTAATATCGAAAAATACTTCAAGCACGAGTTTGGCCCGGAAACCGGCCACAACTATGTGTATTTTTTCGATGTGCTCCTGGATTGGCTGAGGAGCGGCCGCATCAAGGTGGACAAAAGCGTGCATGCCGGCCGCATCGTCACCTGGCACGACTCCTGTAAACATATGCGCTCGGTCTCCATGACCTTCGGGGACGACTCCAATTTGGAAAAGCCCCGGGAGATTCTGACCTATCTCATCGACATGAGCAATTACCGGGAGATGCCTCACAACCGGCTGGAAAGCTACTGCTGCGGGGCCGGCTCCGGCAACTGGCCGGGGCCCTTCGAGGCCGAGAAAACCGAGCACGGCGGTTTCAAGGCCCGGGACATTATGGCCACCGGCGCGGATTTGGTTGTGGCCGGCTGCTCCAACTGCCGGGACCAGATCATGAAAAACCTGAAGCCTAAATACAACCTCAACATCGAGGTGAAATACCTCTGGGAAATGGTGGCCGACGCCTTGATTTTGGAGGAATGAGGAATTGCAAGGGAAAGTTCCATGAAGAACCCCCTCCTGGCCTGCTGCAACTTCATCACCGAGGTGGACGATCTCCGGCAATTCGCCCTGGACCTGGGGTTCCAGGGCATTGACTGGACTTTTACCCTGGAGAACCTCCCGGAGGGCCCGGCGGGAGAGGCCGACTTGGCCCGGTCCCTCTCCCGCCTCCACCCCCTGGAGGTGCGCTATCACCTGGCCTTTGCCGGCCTGGACCTGGGGGATGAAAATCAGGCTGAGGCCAAGCGGGCTTTCCATGTCTTTCGGGAGGTCTGCCGCCTTATCTCCAAGTTAGGAGGGCGGTTTGTCACCATCCACGTGGGCGGCCTGGGCCGGGATTCCAGCTCGGACCTGTGCTTCCACACGGCTATTAAAGCTCTCCAGGATTTGGTGCACTTTGCCAGCCGCCTGAGGCTGCGTCTCTGCGTGGAAAACCTGGCCGTGGGTTGGAGCAGCCGGCCCAAGCTCTATGAGAAACTTCTCCGTCTCTCCGGCGCCTGGGCCACCCTGGACGTGGGTCATGCCCACGTCTGTCAGGCCGTGCAGAGCGGGGGCTGGCAGGTGCAGGATTTCGTCGCCCCCCATCCGGAGCGCTTTGTCAATGCCCACATTTACCATGAGGAAACCGAGGCAGGTCATATCCCACCAACTATCCTGGCGCAAATGGAGAGCCGCCTGCGTCTCCTGGACACCCTGCCCCTGTGCCACTGGTGGGTGCTGGAACTGCGGGAGGAAGAGGCCTTGCGGCAAACCTTGGGCATCGTCGAGGAGTACCTCCGGGGGCGCTTTTCAGGGCCGAACCAGCCCATCGCAATCAAGCGTATCAGGTTATGAAGGTCGGTAAGGCCAAAGGTTACGATTCCCTTGGGAAAGGTGTTCCCATGAGATGTATTCTTCTCATCCTGGATGGCCTGGGAGACCGAGGGCATGCCGCCTTCGATGGTCAAACCCCTTTGCAGATGGCCAGCACCCCCAACCTTGACCGCTTGGCAGCCCTGGGGATGACGGGCCTCTATCACCCCTGGTGGTTGGGGACCGCCCTTCCCAGCGAAATGGCCCACTTTTCCCTCTTTGGCTATGACCTGGAGGATTTTCCCGGACGCGGCTACATCGAGGCCTTGGGGGAAAACCTCCCCCTGGGGGAAACCGACGTGGCCCTCCTGGGGCGAATCTTTGGGGTCAAACAACAGCAGGGATTGCTCATCCTCCAGGAGGAGGACCCCAAAGTCGAAGAGACCACCTGCCTGGCCCTGCAAAAGGCCATCCAGACCTTTCACCACGAAGGGGCGGACATCTCTTTCTTTCCCTCGGGGGGCATCAGGGGCATTGTCCTGGTGAAAGGTGAGGTCTGTGCGGCCGTCACCGACTCCAATCCCATTTATGAGGGACGCCCCCTCATGGAAGTCCTGCCCTGGGAGGGAC
>CAZFWX010000185.1:0-4140 GCA_964522695.1 uncultured Desulfobacterales bacterium | reverse complement strand
CCCATGTTGTGATCTCAGGGGGGAGATTTTTTGTGGGGTGGGGGGCTACGGCGGGGAGCCCCTTACCCCCTCCCCCAAGCCCCCACCCCCAAACCCTTATAGGGGGTGGGGAGGGGAGTTTGAGGGGAGGGTAGGGGAACTGTGTTCCCCCGGCCCTCCCCTCAACCGGGCATTTTCATCCCGCCCCATTGGTCCGCGGGCCGGCCATTTCACCCCAGCCCAGTTTGGTGCGCAGGATTTCGAAGTAGCTGCGCCGGGGCGATTTGATGAATTTCAAATAATGGGGCGCGGCCTGGACTTCCACCCGGTCCCGGGCTTTCAGAACCTGCCCCACCTGGCCGTCCACGGTGAGGTAGGTGTCCCGCACCCGGTCGTCCAGGCCCACGGCCACCAACGAGGTGGCCGGCAGGATGAGGGGCCGGTTGCTCAGGGTGTGGGGGCAGATGGGCAGGAGAATGAGGTGATGCACAGTGGGGTAGGCGATGGGGCCGCCCGCGGACAGGGTGTAGGCCGTGGACCCCGTGGGGGTGGCGACGATGAGGCCGTCGGCCCGGTAGGTGGTGAGGTACTCGCCGTCGATCCAGGTGGTAAGCTCGACGATGCGGGCCAAAGCCCCCTTGTTGATCACCGCGTCGTTTAAGGCGTATTCCCGCCAAAAGCACTGGCCGTCCCGCACCAGGGTGACGCCCAGCATGAGGCGCTCTTCCACTTCGCTGGCGCCCCCCAGCACCTGCTCCATGACGGGGTAAAGCTCTTCCAGGGAGACTTCGGTGAGGAACCCTAACCCGCCCACATTCACGCCCAGGATGGGGATGCCTAAATGACCGTAGTGCCGGGCCACGCTGAGCAGGGTGCCGTCGCCCCCCATGACGACGATAAGCCCTGTGCCTGCGGGCAAGGGCGGCACGCAGGGGTCGGGCTCATTTTCAAAGAGGGAGACATTCAGGCCCCATGCCTCGGACCAGGCCCGCAGGGCCTGGCCGGCTTCCCAGGCCGCAGGCTGCTGCTTCTTGGTAATAATGGTCAGCGTCTGCACCCGCGTCTCTCCCGAAGTTGACAATTACCATATTCTCCGATAATTTTCAAAGATTGTCCACCGCCGGCGCCCGCCGCGGAGACGGGACGGGAATGGTCCCGAGGCACTGCCCGCCCCTTGAAACCATCTGAAGGAGCGCACCATCGTGCAATTAGCCCAACGTATTCAGCAGATTCCCCCCTCAGCCACCCTGGCCCTGAACGCCAAGGCCAACCAGCTCAAGGCCCAGGGGGTGGACGTGGTCAATTTCGGCGTGGGTGAGCCGGATTTCGAAACCCCTGAACATATCAAAGAGGCGGCCATCAAGGCCATCCGGGACGGCTTCACCCGCTACACTCCGGTGGGCGGCATCCCTGATCTGAAAGACGCCATCTGCCAGAGCTTCCAGGAAAACCTGGGGCTAAGCTACCGTCCCGCCGAGGTCATGGTTTCCTGCGGCGGCAAGCACGCTCTTTATAACCTCTTCATGGTTCTCTTTGAAAAGGGGGATGAAGTGGTGGTGCCGGGGCCCTTCTGGGTCTCCTATCCCCCCATGCTCATGCTGGCCGAAGCCGTGCCGGTGCTCATCCCCACCCGGGAGGAAAATGACTTCAAACTCACCGCGGCGGAATTGAAGTCCCGCATCACCCCCCGGACCCGGGGCATTATCATGAACAGCCCCTCCAACCCCACGGGCTGCGTGTATACCAAAAAAGAACTGGAAGACCTGGCCGAAGTGGTGCTGGCCCACAAACTCATCGTCATCTCCGACGACATCTACGACCGCATCCTCTTTGACGGCGCAGCTTTCTGGAACCTGGCCATGGTGGGGCCGGAGCTCAAGGCCCAGACTTTTGTCTTAAACGGCCTGTCCAAGACCTACGCCATGACGGGTTGGCGCATCGGCTACGCCGCGGGGCCCCAGGAGGTCATCAACGCCGCGGTCAACCTCCAGAGCCAAAGCACCTCCAACCCCAACTCCATCGCCCAGAAGGCCGGAGTGGCGGCCCTGACCGGCCCCCAGGACGCGGTGGCCAAGATGCTGACGGAATTTGCCTGGCGGCGGGACGATATCTATAAGAGGGTGACGGCCATACCCGGGGTCACCAGTCCCAAGCCGGGCGGCGCCTTTTACATCTTCCCCAATTTTTCTCACTATTTTAAGAAGTTGAAGCCCAAGGCGGGGCAGTCGCCGTCCCAGTGTCTGGCGGAATACCTGCTGGATGAGGCCAAGGTGGCCATGGTGCCCGGCGCGGAATTCGGCGAGGACAACTGCCTGAGGCTGTCCTTCGCCACGTCCCGGGAGCGCATCGCCACGGGAGTGAGCCGGATTCAGGAAGCTTTGGGGAAACTCTAGGCAGGAAGGAAGGATGGGGAAAGCGCGGCCAGCCTTGGGTGCAGGCCGCGCTGCCCGGTCAACGTGGGAGTTAACGCCCGGCCGCCTTGCGTTTGGAGGCCTTGAGCGGATTGATCTTGGTGCCGTTCCCGTTGGATTTTTCCACCTTCTGGTGGGTGGCCAGGTTGCAGACCCCCCGGCGCCACTTCACGGCCGGATCAGGAAAAGAGGTGCAGTAGGCGGCGCCCTCATAATTCAGGACCCGCTCGCAACCTTCGCAGGATTCCACCACGGTGTGGCATTTCCCGCCGTTGAACGTGCAGCCTTTCTTGGACATAAAGGTACAATCGACACCCGGTTTGACGCTTACGCAGTGCATGGCGATCAGCCCCCTCTCTTTTAGATAATCTTATTTAAGATAATGGAAAAAAATTATTTGTCAAGCGATCATCATTTTTCATGAGAAAAAAATGAGTCAGGACGATCCCCTCAGGCCCTATCAGGACAAACGCCACTTCGGCCGCACCCCGGAACCCGCAGGCGGCGGCCGCTCGCCCGGCGCAGAGCCAATCTTCGTCATCCAGCAGCACGCGGCCCGCACCCTGCACTACGACTTCCGCCTGGAGGTGGCCGGGGTGCTCAAGTCCTGGGCCCTGCCCAAAGGGCCGTCACTGAACCCCCAGGACAAGCGCCTGGCCGTGCCCACCGAGGACCACCCCCTGGACTACGCCGACTTCGAGGGCGTCATCCCGCCGGGGGAATACGGGGCCGGCGCGGTGGTGGTGTGGGATCTGGGCACGTACCGCAATCTGACGGAGAAAAAAGGCATGGCCTTCACCATGGAGGAGGGACTGGCCCACGGCCACGTCAAGGTCTTTCTTCAGGGGAAAAAACTCACCGGCGCCTTCGCCCTGAACCGCTTCAAGACCGGCAAGGACGAGTCCTGGCTGCTCATCAAGGTGGACGACGAATTTGCCGACCCGGCCCGGGACGTGGTGAAGAACGAACCGCAGTCCGTGCTCACCGGCCGCACCCTGGCAGAGGTGGGGGGAGAAGGGTGAGAGGCACGGTTTTGAGGGGAGGGCTGGGGGAACGCGGTTCCCCCACCCTCCCCTCAAACTCCCCTCCCATCCCCCTGTAAGCGCGTAGGTGGGGACAGCCCACCATCATCCTTGCCAAGCCCGGCTCATTATTTTATAACCTCCCGGAAAGCGGACATCACACTCATGCTCACGGACTTGGAACAACGGGTCATCCTGGCCCTGCAACGCGATCTCGCGGTCACCCCCCGGCCTTTTCTGGAACTGGCCGAACAACTCGGTATCCCCGAAGCAGAATTTCTGGCCGCAGTGCGCAGCCTCCAGGAAAAAGGCTACATCCGCCGTTTCGGCGCCACCTTGCGCCACCAGCTTTCCGGGTTCGGGGCCAACGCCTTGGTGGTCTGGCAGGTGCCGGAGGCGCGCCTCATGGAGGTGGGGGAGTACTTCGCCCAGCAAAGGGTCGTGAGCCACTGCTACGCCCGGCCCCCGGCTGACGGCTGGCCGTACAACCTCTACACCATGCTCCATGCCAAGTCCCCTGACGAGATAACGTCCCTGGCCGCGAAGTTGGCCAAGGCTGCAGACCTGGAGACATACGAGATTCTCTTCAGCGAAACGGAACTGAAGAAGACCACCATGCGGTATTTCCGGGAGGATTGAGGTTTCCGCCCCGTTGCCCTTTCTTAAAGCGTAAAGGGGTTGGGGGTGGGAGCTTGAGGGAGGGGGCAGGGGCCTCGGCCCCTGGCCCC
>CAZFWX010000184.1:0-4152 GCA_964522695.1 uncultured Desulfobacterales bacterium | reverse complement strand
CCCCAAACCCCCTCCCCCAACCCCGTCGCGCTTTTTTCTTCAAGGGCGGGGACGTCGGAGCGCACGCTCCGCCTTCCCTGCCCCGACGCAAGGGGGGTGGGAGGGGGGTGTGGGGGGAGGGCGGGGGAGCTTGCTCCCCCGGTCCTCCCCCCACCAACCGTTTCTTCCACACCTTGAAGGAGGTTGTCATGCCTGTCGAACTCGTGCCCGGCGTCTACTGGGTGGGCGCCATCGATTGGAATATCCGGGACTTTCATGGTTATCACACCGATGCCGGGAGCACCTATAACGCCTATCTCATCGTGGATGAGAAGATTACCCTGATCGATGCGGTGAAGAAGAGTTTTTTCCCGGAAATGGTGGCCCGCATCAGTGAGATCGTGGACCCGGAGAAAATCTCGTACATCATCTCCAACCACGTGGAAATGGACCACTCCGGGACCCTGTCCGGAGCCATGGCCCGTTTCAAGCCGGAGAAGATTTTCTGCTCGCCCCGGGGCAAGGACGGCTTAAGCCGCCACTTCAAGGAGGACTGGCCCTTCGTCACCGTGAAGACCGGGGACGAACTGTCCCTGGGCCGGTACAACGTGACCTTCCTGGAAACGCCCATGCTGCACTGGCCCGATTCCATGATGACCTATCTCAAGGAAGAACAGGTCCTCTTCTCCAGCGACGGCTTCGGCGCGCACCTGGCCTCCTCCGAACGCTTCGACGATCAGCTGCCCCATTATCCCAGCGCCTACCCGTACCAGCTCAAGAAGTACTACGCCAACATCCTCATGCCCATGGGGTCCCTCATCACCCAACTGCTTGACAAGGTGAACAAACTGGGGCTCACCTTCAAGATCATCGCCCCGGACCACGGCCTCATCTACCGCAATCCCCACTGGGTGATGTCTGCGTACGAGCGCTGGGCCGCGGGGGTGACGGAGGCCAAGGCGGTGGTCATCTACGACACCATGTGGCACAGCACCGAGCTCATGGCCAAGGCCCTGCTGGAGGGCCTCACGGCCGCGGGCGTGGAGGCGCAGCTCCACCACCTGCGGTCCCGGCACTACAGCGACATCGTCACCGAGGTGCTGGACGCGGGGCTCATGCTCATCGGCTCGCCCACCCTGAACAACGGCTACTTCCCCACGGTGGGGCAATTCCTCACGTATCTCAAGGGCCTCAAACCGAAAAACAAGGCGGCCGCGGCCTTCGGCTCCTATGGCTGGAGCGGCCAGGCCGTGGGGCTGATCACCAAGGAACTGGAGGCCATGCAACTCACCCTGGCCCACCCGGGCTACCAGGTGAGATTCATCCCGGACCCCGAGGAGCTGAAAGCCGCCCGGGACCTGGGCCTGCAACTGGCCAAGGAGCATTTGGCGGGGAGGTGAAGGGCGGGGTTTAGCAGTGAGGGGCAGGGGGAGGGAACCTCCTGCGGTCCCTTCATTTATTTATGATGGAAAATTCATAAAAGGAAATGGCGGGCAGCGCCCACCCTCGCATAGAGAAAAAAGACGCCGGCGTTAAGGCGTGAGAGCCTGGGCGCCGGCGTCTTTCTTTTTCTGTCACCTGGCGGGACTTATGGCTTTTCCACCAGGTAGACCTTGTGGTTGATGAGGTTGAGGCTGTGGATGGTGGCCTTGATGGTCTTTTGCTCCCCGAAGATGTTGATGACCCGGAGCACGTCCCCGTCGGGGATGATGGTGTCCACTTCGGCCAGGAAGAGTTCCTCCTGGCCGTTTTTCAACAGGTAGGCGGCGGCCTCACACATGGCTGAGGATCTCCTTTAGTCGTTCGCTGACGATTTTTTCCACCAGGTGGGGGAGGGGCTCAGGCAGCAGCCCGACGATCTCCACCCGCTCCTGGGTAAGGGGCAGCAGCAGCTTGGGGGCCGGAGCCGAGGCGATGGCCTGGGCCATCTTGGGGGTAAGCTCCCCCATCATGGCGTTGGCCAGGACGATGGACAGGGGCCCCAAAATCACGTCCGCGGTGGGCACGGTGGTGACGATGGCATTTTCGCCGCTGGCCCCCCGGTTGGCCCGGGCCTTCATCATCTGCGCGGTGGCCACGGCGTTGGTGCCCAGGGCGACGACCTCGTGCTCCTCGTGGTAGACTTCCTTGAGGCGTTTGATGAGGGCCGCGCCGATGCCGCCCCCCTGGCCGTCGATGACGCAGATGCGCACACGTTTTGCCATTATTCCAGCCCGAATTTCTTTCTGACCTGTTTGTAAACGTAAGGCGGCACCATGGCTTCGATGTTGCCGCCGTGCACCGCGGCTTCCTTCAGGATGCTGGAGCTCAAAAAGACCCAGGTGAGGCCGGTCATGAGGAAGACCGTCTCGATCTCCGGCTCCAGGCGGCGGTTCATCATGTTCATCTGGAATTCGTAATCGAAGTCGGTGATGGCCCGCAGGCCCCGCAGGATGATGCGGGCGTTCTGGCTGCGGACGTAATCCACCAGCAGGCCCTGGAAGGTGTCGATCTTCACCCGGGCGGTTTCGCCCACGGCCACCCGGATCATTTCCAGGCGTTCCTCCACCGTGAACAGCGACTGCTTGGCGGGGTTTTTGGCCACGGCCACGATGATGCGGTCGAAGATGCGCAGGCCGCGATGAATCAGGTCCAGGTGGCCGTTGGTGATGGGATCGAAGGACCCCGGATAGACGGCAAGGGATGACATGAGCTTTAACGCTCCTCGTTTTCCTGGTTTTCCCGGGCCCGCCAGAAGGCCACCTGGGTGTCGCCGTAGCGGCGCGTGGTCATGAAATCAAAAAAGTCAGGCAGTGCCAACACCTCCTGGCGGGCGCCCATCTCCGCCACCACCATGGCCCCGGCGGCCAGGAGTCCCGAGGTGGCCAGAGCCGCCAGGGCTGCGGGCAAGAGCTCCTGGCCGTAGGGCGGGTCCAGGAAGATCAGGCTGAAACGTCGTCCTTGCCGGGCCAGCCTTTTCAGGGCCGCCATAACGGGCAGAGGTGCCACCTGGGTCTGCAGAGCCACGCCCAGGGTATTGATGTTCCGATGCAACACCGCCAGGGCCGCAGGGTGGCCCTCCACGAAGACCGCCTCTTTAGCCCCCCGGCTGAGGGCTTCCAGCCCTAAGGCGCCGGTGCCGGCAAAGAGGTCCAGGACCCGGGCCTCCACCACGGCCGGGCCGACGATGTTGAAAATGGCCTCCCGCACCATGGCGCTGGTGGGTCGGGTGCGGCCCTTCACCGGGGCCAGGCGCCGGCCCTTGTATGCTCCGGCAATGATGCGCACGGCTACCGTTCGCTTTTATGAAAAGTTCCTCATTCACTCCCTCTCCCCCGCCGGGGGAAAGGGTTGGGGTGAGGGGGCAACTTTTCCTGTATTCTGGGTGAGCCAAGAGCTCACATGCAGATGTCCTGAAAATGTCCTGGTGTCGCCGGCATCTTGCCGGTGCGGTGCGCAGGCTGGAAGCCTGCGCCACCAGAGGCGGCGGGTGGGAACGCGCGCCCTGTCGGACGATGTAACTCCTCACGGCGGGATGCGCTGCGCTTGCCCTCCCTACGCTCGCGCTCACCGCCCGTTACACATAATCCCGCAGGAGGATCTCCCCGATCTGCACCGCGTTGGTGGCCGCGCCCTTGCGGATGTTGTCGGCCACGACCCAGAGATTCAAGCCGTTTTTGATGGTGAAATCTTCCCGGATGCGGCCCACCAGGGTGAGGTCCTGCCCTGCTGCGTCAATGGGCATGGGGTACTGGTTCTTGGCCGGATCGTCCACCACCTTGACGCCGGGGGCGTTGGCCAACAACCGCTTAGCCTCGGCCGGGGTGAGTTTTTTGGCCGTCTCGAGATTCACCGCCTCGGAGTGGCCATAGAAGACCGGCACCCGCACGGTGGTGGCCGTCACTTCGATGGACTCATCCCCCATGATCTTCTTGGTTTCCAGCACCATCTTCATCTCTTCTTTGGTATAGCCGTTTTCCAGGAAGACGTCGATATGCGGAAAGACGTTGAAGGCGATGCGATGGGGGTAGACCTTTTTCTCCACATCCTGGCAGGCGTACAGGGCCCGCACCTGGGCTGACAGCTCCTCCACGGCCTTCTGGCCCGTGCCGGAGACGGCCTGGTAGGTGGAGACCACGACCCGCTTGATGCGGGCCGCGTCATGCAGGGGCTTCAATACCACCACCATCTGGA
>CAZFWX010000183.1:0-4217 GCA_964522695.1 uncultured Desulfobacterales bacterium | reverse complement strand
GTCCCCACGTTCACGTGCGGCTTCGTGCGCTCAAATTTCTTCTTGGCCATTTCCGGATTCCTCCAGATCGAGTCAGGGTCAGGCGCGGGCCTGCCGGCGTCCCAAGATTTCTTCCGCCAAAGAAGCGGATACGGGTTCATAATGGTCAAACTGCATGGTGAAAGTGGCCCGGCCCTGGGTGCTGCCCCGGAGCACCGTGGCGTAGCCGAACATGGTGGCCAGGGGCACCTGGGCCTGGATGGTCTGGGTGGAGCCCCGGGATTCCATGCCCGTGACCCGGCCCCGGCGGGCGTTCAACTCACCCATGACCTCGCCCACGAAATCTTCCGGGGTCACCACTTCCAGGGACATGACGGGCTCGAGCAACACCGGCCGGGCTTTCCGGGCCGCTTCTTTAAAGCCCATGGAGGCGGCGATGTGGAAGGCCCGCTCCGAGGAGTCCACCTCGTGGTAGGAGCCGTCCAGCAGGGTGATGGCCACGTCCACCATGGGATAGCCCAGAAGGCCGGTGGCGGCGGCTTCTTTGGCCCCCCGCTCCACTGCGGGAATGTACTCCCGGGGGACGACGCCGCCCACAATCTTGTTCTCAAAAACGATACCACTGCCCGCGGGCAAAGGCGCCACTTCCAGGACCACGTGGCCGTACTGGCCCCGGCCGCCGGTCTGGCGGACAAACCGCGCTTCAGCCTGGGCGGCATTGGTGACCGTCTCCCGGTAAGAGACCTGGGGCCGTCCCACCCGGGCATCCACCTTAAATTCCCGGGTCAGGCGGTCCACGATGATCTCCAGATGGAGCTCGCCCATGCCGGAAATAATGGTTTCGCCCGTTTCCCCGTCCACCTGCACCCGAAAGGAGGGGTCCTCCTGGGAAATCTTGTGCAGCGCCGCGCCCAGCTTGTCCTGATCCGCCTTGCTGTTGGGCTCGATGGCAATGTCGATGACCGGCTGGGGAATCCACAGACTCTCCAGGGTCACGGGCCGGCGTTCGTCGGCCAGGGTGTCGCCCGTGGCCGTGTGGCGCAAGCCCACCGCCGCGACGATGTCCCCGGCGTAGGCTGCGTCGATCTCTTCTCTTTTATTGGCGTGCATCTTTAGCAGCCGGCCGATGCGCTCCTTCACCCCTTTGCTGGCGTTCAACACCGCGGTGCCGCTTTTCAGCACCCCGGAGTACACCCGGATAAAGGTGAGGTGGCCCACGAAGGGGTCGCTCAAGAGCTTGAAGGCCAAAGCCGCCAGGGGCGCGTCGTCGTCTGAGGGCCGTTCGACGATTTCCCCTTTATCGTTCAGTCCCTGGACCGGCGGCACGTCCGCGGGGGACGGCAGGTAATCCACCACCGCGTCCAGCAGGGGCTGCACGCCTTTATTCTTAAAAGCCGAGCCGCACAGGACCGGCACCAGGGCCAGGGCCAGGGTGCCCCGGCGCAGGGCCGCCTTGATTTTCTCCTGGGGCACGGGCTCGTCGGCCAGGTACAACTCCATGATCTCTTCGTCGTGGTCGGCCAGGGCCTCCAGGAGCCGCGCCCGTTGAGCCTGGGCCAGTTCCTGGTAGTCTGCGGGAATCTCCCCCAGCTCCAGGTCCAAACCCAAAGTGTCGGAGCCGGTGTAGAACTGGGCCTGCATGGTGATCAGGTCCACGATGCCGGAGAATTTCTCGGCCTCGCCCAGGGGCAGCTGCACCAGCACCGGATTGGCGTTTAAGCGCTCTTCCATCATTTTCTGGGTGCGGAAGAGGTCCGCGCCCACCCGGTCCATCTTATTGACGAAGGCGAGCCGTGGCACGCCGTAGCGGTCGGCCTGGCGCCACACCGTCTCGGACTGGGGCTCCACGCCCCCCACGGCGTCGAACACGGCCACCACGCCGTCCAGCACCCGCAAAGAGCGCTCCACTTCGATGGTGAAATCCACGTGGCCCGGGGTGTCGATAATATTGATGCGGTGACCCTTCCAGAAACAGGTGGTGGCGGCGGAGGTGATGGTGATGCCGCGCTCCTGCTCCTGGACCATCCAGTCCATGGTCGCCTGGCCGTCATGCACCTCTCCCATCCGGTGGGTGACCCCGGTATAGAAGAGGATGCGTTCGGTGGTGGTCGTTTTCCCGGCGTCGATGTGGGCCATGAAACCGATATTCCGCACCCGCGGTAAGGGAGTCTCTCTGGGCAAATCAGCTTACCAACGATAATGGGCGAAGGCCTTGTTGGCCTCGGCCATCTTATGGGTATCTTCCCGTTTCTTAATGGAGCCCCCCCGGTTCTGGGAGGCGTCCAGGAATTCCGAGGCCAGTTTCACGGCCATGGATTTATCGGCCCGGGCCTTGGAAAAGGCGATGATCCAGCGGATGGCCAGGGAGATGCGCCGTTCCTGGCGCACTTCCACGGGCACCTGGTAGGTGGCGCCGCCCACCCGGCGGGATTTGACCTCGATGATGGGCTTGACGTTGTCCATGGCCTGGTGGAAGACCTTCAGGGGATCTTCCTTGCTGCGCTGGGAGATGACGTCCATGGCCCCGTAAAAGATGCGCTGGGCCGTGCTTTTCTTGCCCTTGCGCATGAGGCCGTTGATGAAGCGGCTCACCAGGGCGTCTTGGTACTTCAGGTCAGGAGAGATGGGCCGACGGACGGCCCCGCCTTTTCTCGGCATGGCTCAACAGTCCTCACTTGGGCTTCTTGGCGCCGTATTTGGAGCGGCCCCGGCGGCGGTCCTGCACGCCCGAGGCGTCCAGGGTGCCCCGCACCACGTGGTAGCGCACGCCCGGCAGGTCCTTGACCCGGCCGCCGCGGATGAGCACCACGGAATGCTCCTGCAGGTTATGGCCCACGCCCGGAATGTAGGTGGTCACCTCGATGCCGTTGGTAAGGCGCACCCGGGCCACCTTACGCAGGGCGGAATTGGGCTTTTTGGGAGTCGTGGTATAGACGCGCACGCACACGCCCCGTTTCTGGGGACAGCGCTGCAGAGCCGGGGAGGCGGTGCGTTTCTTTAATTGCTCCCGGCCCTTGCGGACCAGTTGGCTTATCGTTGGCATAGCTGCTCCTGCCGGAATGGGTTCATCTCACGCAAATCTCATATTTTTATCGACATCCGTCTCACTTGTCAAGGACTTTCTGGAGCCGGTTCTTCCAAACCCGCATCCTCGGCCACCAGCACGGTTTCCGGGGCCTCCCAGGCCTCCTCCGGCACCGTGGCCGCCGGTGCAGGCTCGGGCAAAGCGCCGGCCTCTTGTCCCGTCAGGGCGATCTTGAGCTCCCGGTAGATGTCGAAGCCCGTGCCGGCCGGGATGATGCGGCCCATGATGACGTTTTCCTTGAGTCCTCGCAGGTGATCGATCTTGCCCTGCACCGCCGCGTCGGCCAGGACCTTGGTGGTCTCCTGGAACGAGGCCGCGGAGATCCAGCTCTCCGTGGTCAGCGAGGCCTTGGTGATGCCCAGCAGCAAGGGTTCCGCGGTGGCGGGGCGCTTGCCTTCGGCCATGGCCTTCTCGTTTTTCTCCTCGAAGATCCACTTTTCCACCTGCTCGCCCATGAGCAGGTCGGTCTCGCCGGGGTCCACCACTTTGACCCGCCGCAGCATCTGGCGGACGATGACCTCGATGTGCTTGTCGTTAATTTTCACGCCCTGGAGGCGGTAGACCTCCTGCACCTCGTCCACGAGATACCGGGCCAGTTCCTTCAAGCCGCTGATATTCAAAATGTCGTGGGGGTTGGCGGAGCCGTCCATGAGGGGTTCGCCGGCCCGCACGAAATCGCCTTCCTGCACAGCCACGTGCTTGCCCTTGGGAATAAGGTATTCCTTGGGCTTGCCCACTTCCGGGGTGACCACGATCTTGCGTTTGCCCTTGATGTGCCGCCCGAAGGACACCACCCCGGAAATCTCGCTGATGATGGCCGTCTCCTTGGGTTTGCGCACTTCGAAGAGTTCCGCCACCCGGGGCAGGCCGCCGGTGATGTCCTTGGTCTTCATGGTTTCCCGGGGGATCTTGGCGATGACGTCGCCGGGGAAGACCTGGTCGCCTTCGCTTACCATGAGGATGGCGCCCAGGGGCATGAAGTACCGGGCATGGGCCGGGGAGCCGGGGATCTTGGCCGTCTGGCCGGACTCGTCCTTGACGGAGATGCGGGGCCGCAGGTCCGGGTCTTTGCTCTCGATGATGAGGCGGGAGACTTTCCCGGTCACCGGGTCCACGCGCTCCTGCAGGGCTTCCATGATGTCGCCGAACTTGA
>CAZFWX010000182.1:0-4240 GCA_964522695.1 uncultured Desulfobacterales bacterium | reverse complement strand
GTTCCCCCGCCCTCCCCCCACACCCCCCTTAGCGCTAAGGGGTTGGGGGAGGGAGTTTGAGGGAGGGGGCAGGGGGCTGCGCTCCCTGGCCCCCTCCCTCAAGACAAACTGCTCAATTGATTCGAAAGGATGCCGCATGAAGATTCACGAGTATCAGGGCAAAGAGTTGTTGCAAAAGTTCAAAGTCCCGGTTCCGGCCGGGGGCATGGCCGAAACCCCGGCTCAGGCCCGGCAGGTGGCGGAATCCCTGGAGAAGGGACCCTTTGTGGTTAAGGCCCAGATTCACGCCGGCGGCCGGGGCAAGGGCGGCGGCATCAAGATGGCCGCCACTCCCGAGGAAGTGGAGCAGGCAGCCGCTCAGATCATCGGCATGACGCTCGTCACGCCCCAGACCGGCCCTGAAGGCCGGCTGGTGCAGAAGGTGCTGGTGGAGCAGGCCCAGGACATCGTCCAGGAACTCTATCTGGGCATCGTCGTGGACCGCAGCCTGGCCCGGCCCGTCATCATGATGAGCAAGGCCGGCGGCATGGAAATCGAAGAAGTGGCCGCCAAGACGCCCGAACTCATCGTCAAGGAGGCGGTGGACCCGGCCGTGGGCCTTATGCCTTTCCAGGCCCGCAACCTGTGCTTCGGCGTGGAGTTGGACCCCGGTTTGCTGCGGGGCGCCACCAGCTTCATCCAGAACCTCTATCGCCTGTTTACCTCTCTGGATTGCTCCCTGGCCGAGATCAATCCCCTGGTGGTCACCAAAGACGGTCAGATGCTGGCCCTGGACGCCAAGTTCAACCTGGACGACAACGCCCTTTTCCGGCACCATGACCTTGCCGCCATGGACGACCCCGACGAGATGGACCCCCTGGAGCACGAAGCCAAAAAACACCACCTGAACTACATCCGGCTCTCCGGCAACGTGGGCGCCATGGTGAACGGCGCAGGCCTGGCCATGGCCACCATGGACCTGATTAAGGCTGCGGGCGCGGAGCCGGCCAACTTCCTGGATGTGGGCGGCGGCGCGTCGGCCGAAATGGTGGCCAACGGCTTCCGGATTATCTTATCGGACCCCCGGGTCAAGGGCGTACTCATCAATATTTTCGGCGGCATCCTGCGCTGCGACCGCCTGGCCGAGGGCGTCATCCAGGCCGTCAGGGAAGTGGACGTCAAGGTGCCCATCATCATCCGCCTGGAGGGCACCAACGTGAATGAAGGCCGCCGCTTGCTGGCGGACAGCGGCCTCACCTTCACCGTGGCCGCGGACATGCAGGACGCGGCCCGCAAGGTGGCGGCGCTGGTGGCCTAAAAATGCCGCCGGACCGGCGGCCGGAGGTCAGGGATGACGCACTGGCAGGTGGCCCGCTGGCTGTATCGTGTCAGTTTTGTACTCTTGCTCCTCCTCACCGCAGGCGGCGTGGCCATCCTGGGTCTGACCTTCCTCCATAAAGGCCCCGGGCCGCCCTGGTGGTTAGCCCTCACCTGGGCGGCGATCATGGCTATTGTCTGGAACATCTTCGGCAGCCTGCCCTACGCCATCAACTGGGAAGAAGGCGGCGTCATCGAGTTCCACCGGTTTCGGGGCATCCTGCGCGTGCACCCTCTGGAGGTGGTCAGTCTGAGCGGCACCTTCCTATCGGCCGGGTACTTGCGCCTTAAACACCGGGGAGGCGCGGTTAATTTGTACGCGCAGATGGACGGCATGCATGAGTTCATTTCCCGGCTGAAGACCGCCAACCCGGCGGTCCGGGTGACCGGCTGCTGAGGCCGGATTGACAGAGGCTGGCGCGCCTCTACGGGACAGGCAGGCGCGCCCCTGAACCAATGCGGGGCCAGGGGCGGCAATCCCCGGCCTGCAATGGTGTCGATGCAGACCCGCAAGGCGGGAAGGAGGAGATCCATGAAAACTTTAACGGTGGCCGCGTGCGCGACGTTGCTGGTGCTAGCCGGTCTGGGGCCTGCTGCGGCCCAGGGCATGGGCGGCCAGATCATGGGCATGGGCCGGATGTTTGATCCAAAAACCGTGGAAACCCTGACCGGTGAGATCGTCGAGGTGAAGGCTGCGCAGTCGGGTATGCAGGGCGTGGCCAACCGGGTCAGTCTGGAACTCAAAACCAGCAAGGAGACGGTGACCGTCTACCTGGGCCCCGAAGATTATTACCAGACCCAAAACGTCAAGCTGGCCAAGGGAGATAAGGTGGAAGTCAAGGGTTCCCGGGTGATAATGGGCGGCAACCCCGTCATCGTTCCCAACTATGTGAAAAAAGGCGATCAGGTCTTGAAGCTGTGGGACGACCAGGGCATGCCGCCGTGGTCCCGGGGTAAGAGATAGACTGACGGTAGGCTCGGAATGAGCCTGGGGAGAAGAGATGCTTATGCTGAAAAAATTATCCCTCATGTTGGCGGTGACCCTCATGCTTACCGGCGCCGCCTCCCTGGCCGGGGCTCAGACGGCCGGCGGCAAGGGGGCCGGAAAATTGTACAACCCCCAGACCGTGGAAGTGCTGAGCGGCACGATCGAGAAAATGGAACGCCGCCAGATGCGGCGGGGCACCCACGAAATGCTGGGCTTTGTCCTGAAAACGGACAAGGAAAGCGTCATGGTCCTTTTGGGACCCTCCCGCCTCATCGACAAGTTGGCCTATAAGCCCCAGGTGGGGGATCAGGTCACCGTGAAGGGTTCCCGGGTGACCAGGCAGAGCCGCACCATGATCATCGCTGCGGAAGTGCGCAAGGGCGACCAGGTGATGGTGCTCCGGGACGCTTCCGGCAAACCCGTCATGCCCCCGCCCCGGCGTCTGGGCGGTCCTGGCGCAGGCACGGGGCCAACCCGGCAGCCGGGGAGTGGCCCGGGCGCGGAAACACCCCCCCAACCGGGGACCAGCCCGGGGACAGGCACAACGCCTGGGGCAGAGCCGGGGAAGTGACATCCAGTTTCGGCACAAGTTCCCCTCCCCTGGTGGGAGGGGGCCGGGGGGAGGGGGGCAGGATAGCGAATTGAGCTGAGGAAGAATATTCTGCCACCCCCACCCCACCTTCCCCCATCGAGGGGGAGGGAGTTATGCAGCACTATTGACATACTTTCAAGATTCTCTGGGGACTTGACACCAATTGCGGTAGCCCGGGCTTTCCAGCCTGTGCAATTAGCCGGGGCGGGTGACAACGCCCGCCCCGCCGGACCTTTTGGATGAAAAGCAAATCCGGGAAACCCGGCACCCGCACCAGCGCCTTCGGCTCGGCCGGCAGGCGGGGCCACGACGCGTCTGCGTTCTACGGCAGCCGCCTGTACGAGGGCGCGGCCCGGGAGAGCGCAGGTGAGTATGTGGAAAACCCGGTGCCAAAGGAATGCCTTGACCGCATCTTCTGCAAGTCCGCGGAAGACATGAGCGAACTGCCGGACAGTTGCGTGCATCTCATGGTGACCTCGCCCCCCTATAACGTGGGCAAGGAATACGACGAAGATTTCACATTGGAGCAATACCTGGAATTTTTAAAAAGGGTGTGGCGGGAGGTGCACCGGGTACTGGTGCCCGGCGGCCGGGCCTGCGTGAACGTGGCCAATCTGGGGCGCAAGCCCTATATCCCGCTGCACGCCTATATCATCCGGGACATGCTGGAGTTGGGCTTTCTCATGCGGGGGGAGATCATCTGGGACAAGGGCGCCTCCGCCGCGGCCTCCACGGCCTGGGGCAGTTGGAAGTCCCCGGCCAACCCCACGCTCCGGGACGTGCACGAATATATCCTGGTCTTCTCCAAGGGGGCCTTTTCCCGGCCCAACCCGGCCAAGCGGGCCAGCACCATTTCCAAAGAGGAATTTCTGGAATACACCAAGAGCGTCTGGACCTTCGGCGCGGAGTCGGCCCGCAAGGTGGGCCACCCCGCCCCCTTCCCGGTGGAGTTGCCCTATCGCCTGATTCAGCTTTATACCTTTGCAGATGAGATAATTCTGGACCCCTTCATGGGGAGCGGCAGCACGGCTATTGCCGCGTTGAAGGCCGGACGCAACTATGTGGGTTTTGAAGTCGACCCTGAGTATGTCAAACTGGCTGACAAGAGGATTGCCCATTTCCTCATGGAACATAAATCCCGTAAGCTTTTCGATGAAAATTCATATTCTGCGGAAGGAATTGTATGAGCGTTCTCGTCAATGACAACACCCGCGTGGTGGTGCAGGGCATCACCGGCAAGGAGGGCTCTTTCCACGCCCGGGCCTGTGCGGCCTACGGCACCAAGGTGGTGGCCGGCGTCACCC
>CAZFWX010000181.1:2706-4282 GCA_964522695.1 uncultured Desulfobacterales bacterium | reverse complement strand
TAATTGGGCGATAAGGGGTTGGGGGAGGGAGTCTGAGGGAGAGGGCAGGGGTCTGCGACCCCTGGCCCACTCCCTCAGGAAATTCAGCCTAAACGTATGCTGACTCTTAAATCCGTCCAGGCCGGGTATGGTGCGCTCATGGTGCTCAAGGGGGTATCCCTGCACGTGCGCCAAGGGGAAGTGGTGACCTTGATCGGCGGCAACGGCGCAGGGAAAAGCACCACGCTGCGGACCATCTCCGGATTGCTGCCGGTGCGCCGGGGAGTGGTGGAGTTCGCCGGCCAGGAGCTCAACCGGCTGGCCCCGGAGCGCATCGTCTCTTTGGGGCTGGCCCTGGTGCCCGAAGGGCGGCGGGTCTTTGCCAGCTTATCTGTCGCCGCCAACCTGGAGTTGGGGGCTTTTTCCCGCAATGATAAAGGCCAGGTGCGCCGGGAGTTGGAGGACATCAAGGAGAGATTTCCTTTGCTCAAGGAGCGGGCCAGCCAGCCCGCGGGCACTTTGAGCGGCGGCGAGCAGCAGATTCTGGCCATCTGCCGGGCCTTGATGGCCAGACCGAAACTGCTCATGCTGGATGAGCCCTCCATGGGCCTGGCACCTCGCATGGTGCGGCAGGTCTATGACATTCTGCGGGAGCTCAAAGACCAAGGGACCACGCTGCTTCTCATCGAACAAAACGCCCGGGCCGCGCTGAAGCTGGCCGACCGGGGCTATGTCATGGAGACGGGGCGCATCATTCTGGACGGCGCCGCCGCGGAACTGCGGGACGACCCGGAGGTGCAACGGGCCTATCTGGGCAAGGGTTACCGGGAAGTCTGGGAATGAACCTTCTCACCGTCTCCGATTTAAGCCGGCACTTCGGCGGCGTCAAGGCCCTGCACGGGGTGACCTTCGACGTGGCCGAAGGAGAGATCCTGGCCCTCATCGGCCCCAACGGGGCGGGCAAGACCACCTGCTTCAATGTCATCAACGGGCTTTTGCCGCCCACGGCCGGGGGGCTGATCTTTGCCGGAGAGGAGCTGATGGGCCTCACCCCCTATCAGCGGGCCCGGCGCGGCCTGGCCCGCACTTTCCAGAACATCCAGCTTTTCGGCGGCATGAGCGTGCTGGAAAACGTCCTCACCGGGCGGCACCAGGGCCTGAAAGTGGGGTCTTTGGCGGCCCTGTGGCCCTGGGGCCGGGTGCGGCAGGCTGAATCCCAGGCCAGGGCCCAGGCCCGGGAACTGCTGGACCTGGTGGGGCTGGCGGAGAGGGAGGATTTGCCCGCGGACTCCCTGGCCTACGGCGAGGCCCGGCGTCTGGAGATCGCCCGGGCCCTGGCCCAGGAGCCCCGGCTCATGCTGCTGGATGAACCTGCGGCCGGACTCAATCCCCGGGAAACCGAGGAATTGATGGCCCTCCTGGAGAAAATCCGGGAGCGGGGCATCACCCTGCTGCTCATCGAACACGACATGACCCTGGTCATGGGCATCAGCCACCGCATCGTCGTGTTGGACCAGGGACAGGTGATCGCCTCCGGAGTCCCCAAGGAAATTCGCAAGAACCCCCGGGTCATCGAGGCCTACCTGGGGAAGGAAGA
>CAZFWX010000181.1:0-2606 GCA_964522695.1 uncultured Desulfobacterales bacterium | reverse complement strand
GGTTGATATGGCGATCTACGATCAGGACGCGGAGCAGGTGGGCCGGGAAAATCTCGCCCAGTTGCAGTTGGAGCGCCTCCAGGCCACCCTCCACCGGGTCTATAAGAATGTCAAATTTTACAAACGCAAATTTGACGGGATAAAGTTCCTGCCCGAGGATTGCCAGTCCCTGGCCGACCTGGCCCGCCTGCCCTTCACCACCCGCCATGACCTGGCCAAGAGCTACCCCTACGAGATGTTCGCTGTGCCCCTGCGCGAGGTGGTGCGCATCCACTCCTCCACGGGCAGCCCCGGCAATCCCATCGTCATGGGCTACACTTCCCGGGACCTGCGCAACTGGGCGAAGCTTGCGGCCCGCATCCTCACCGCGGCCGGGGTGGACCGGGACGACGTGGTGCAGGTGACTTTGAGCTACGGCCTGCTCACCAGCGCTTTCGGGCTGCACTACGGCGTGGAGCTCTTGGGGGCGTCGGTCATTCCCACCGGCCCCGGCGGCACCGCCCGGCAGGTGCAGATCATGCGGGACTACCGCACCACGGTGCTCATCAGCACGCCGGGGTATGCCCTGGTGATCGCCGACACCCTGGAAGAGATGGGGGTGGACGCCAAGGAGCTGCATCTGAAGGTGGGGCTCTTGGCCGGGGAGCCCTGGACCGAAGAAAGACGCCGGGAGATCGAAGCCCGGCTCTTTCTCACGGCCATGGACAACTATGCCCTGTCCGAAGCCATGGGGCCGGGGGTGGCCGGGGAGTGTGAGCACCGCCAGGGCATGCATCTGAACGAAGACCATTTCCTGCCGGAAATCATCGACCCCCGGACCGGGGAGGTGCTGCCGCCCGGGAACTTGGGGGAGCTGGTGCTCACCACCATCACCCGGGAGGCCACGCCGCTGGTGCGCTTCCGCACCGGGGACCTGTGCCGGCTGGACCCGTCGCCCTGCCCCTGCGGCCGCACCCTGGCCCGCATCTCCCGCATCGAAGGCCGCACCGACAACGTGGTTATAGTGAAGGGCATCAACCTCTTCCCGGAGCGGGTGGGGCAGATCCTGGCCGGCCAGGTGGGGGAGGAGCCCGTCTATCAACTGGTGGTCCACCGGGAGGGGCCGCTGGATTGCCTGGAGATCAGGATCGAGGTGCGGGAGGCCCTGTTCTTCGACAAAATGACCCTGCAGCGGGAGTTCCTGCAAAAGCTCGTCACCAAGCTCACCCAGGGCACCGGCGTCACCCCCCGCCTCAAGCTGGTGGAACCCCATTCCATCAACCGGGAGCAGGAGACCTCACCCTTGGTCATTGATTTGCGCAAGTGAGTTTGTTAGCATGTGACGGGGGATCATTAGAGGATAGTGTAAAGTAGACAAAAAAATCATATCCCTTATGGATGAAAAGAAGCAGCCCTATCACCAGGAAACTACCAGTCCCCAACTACGCCAGGTGGCACAGGTGTCCTCACCTGTGCAAGCTTTTCAGTGCACCCGCAGGAACCTGCCCCACCTGCAGGAGCCGGGCCAAGTCTATTTCCTCACCTGGCGCTGCCGGCAGGGGCAGAAATTGGCCCCCAATGAGCGTGGCCTGGTCTTGGAAGCCTTGCAGCACTATAATGAAAGCCAATGGCGGCTCTTTGCCGCGGTCGTTTTGCCTGACCATGTCCATGCCCTGGTGCAACCGCTGGAGCATCCTGAGGGGGGAACTTACAATCTCTCGCCACTCATCCATAGTGTGAAAAGGTTCAGCACCCATGAGATCAACAGGCAGAGGGGAGTCAAAGGTTCTCTTTGGCAGGACGAGCGCTATGATCGCATCGTCAGGGATGAGGCGGAGTTTCTGGAGAAGTGGAACTATATCAGGAATAATCCGGTAAAGGCCGAGTTGACGGCGCGGCCTGAAGAGTATCCCTGGCTTTATGAGAGAGGTTGAAGAAAGGAGCACAGGTGAGGACACCTGTGCCACCTGGGGTTGTTGCAGAAAATTAATGTGGTTGTTTCAAAAGAAACCGTTCAGTAAACAGGAAATATGTAGATATTATACCGGATGTCAGGCATCATTCAGGAAAAAAGCCGCCAGGTTGCATTAACCTGAGGTGGCACAGGTGTCCTCACCTGTGCTGGTGTTGTAACTTGGAGTTAGTTGATAATAATTCTTTTTTCTGGTGGAACTAGTTTTAAATTAAGTGAGTTATATAAAAACATTTATAATCTGAAATATTTTTAGGAGTGAAATAAGATGACAAAAAAATCAGCCAAGAGCGTTGCAGTTGATACGAATGTGAGATTCATGAGGGTCTATCAAGTAAAAGGGACAAATAAAATGTGGCTGAATTACAAACAATCAGGATAAAATTAAACAAAGAGCAGGCTATTCATCTTGCACGGGTATTGCTTGTTGTAACTCAAGAATGGAATGAAATAGATATAACGGCCTATAGATTAACAAAGAGGTCAGATGGCACATATCAAGTAATCATAACAAGTTACCATCCTGAAGAATAGAGATATCCATTACAAAAATCATCATGCGCCCCTCTTGGAACGAATACTTCATGCTCATCGCCAAGTTGGTGAGCACGCGCAGCACCTGCAACAGCCGGCCCACGGGCGCGGTGTTGGTGAA
>CAZFWX010000180.1:0-4294 GCA_964522695.1 uncultured Desulfobacterales bacterium | reverse complement strand
CCGTAAACCACCGAAGGGATGCCGGCCAGCAGTTCCAGGGTGGGTTTCAGCACCATCTTGAGACGGGGCGGGGAGAACTCCGCCAGGGAGATGGCGCAGGCCAGCCCGAAGGGCACCCCCACCACCATGGCCCCCAGGGTCACCAGGACCGAAGAGATGATCATGGCCAGGATGCCGAAATTGCCCTTGGTGGGGGCCCAGTGGCTGGAGGCCAGGAAGTTGCCCAGGCCCACTTCCAGGATGAGGGGCAGACCCTCCAGAAAAATGAAGATGGTAATGAGCAAGAGCGAGCTCAGGGATGAGAGCGCCAACAGGAACAAGGTCCGTTCAACGAACTTTTCCCGGCTCATTCGACGATCCCCACCAAACCTTCCTGCTCCAAAATGCTCTGTCCCTTGGCGCTGAGGATGAAATCCACGAACTCCTTGACCGGTCCTTTGGGAGGCAGACGGGTCACCAGAAGAAAGCGCCGCACCAGCTTATACTTATGCTCTTTGATGGTCTGGCGGCTGGGCGCCACCCCGTCCACGGCCACGGCCTTGACCTGGCCCTCCACCAGGCCCACGGAGATGTAGCCCAGGGCGTTGGGGTCATTGGCCACGATTTCCCGCACCGAACCGTTGCTGTCCTGCACCAGGGCCGCGGGGGTGATCTCCACCTTGCCCATCACCAGTTCCTCAAAGGCGTTGCGGGTGCCCGAGCCTTCTTCCCGGGTGATGAGGTGGATGGCATGGGCATGCAGACCCAACTCCCGCCAGTTGGTGATCTTGCCGGCATAGATCTGGCGCAGCTTCTCCAGGGGCAGGTTGGTCAAGGGGTTACTGGCATGGACGATGACGGCGATGCCGTCCCAGGCGATGGGAATTTCCACCAGGTCCTTTTCCTTGGAAGTCAGTTCCCGGGAGCAGGCGCCCAGATCTGCCGCGCCTTGGCGGGCGGCATAGACCCCGGCGCTGGAGCCGCCGCCCTGCACCTCGATGCGAGCCGTGGGATGCTCCTGCATATAGATTTCGGCCAGCTTTTCGGCAAAGGGCTGCACCGAGGTGGAGCCGGCCACACACAAGGGGGCCAGACCCGGAGAAGACCGGGAGCCGCAGGCCGCCAGACTGAAAATGATGGAGAGAAGGGCGAGACCGGCCAGGATACGGGCGCGCCTTTTTAGGTGGGGAGAGCGCTGCGGGGCTGCGCCGGGCGAGATAGCTCGCATGTAGATATGATGAGGATAAACCATTAGGTTCTTCGAGACGTAAGACCTGGAAGTCAGAGGGACAAAATCCCGGCAGGATCAGTTGCTATTATGGCAAAAATAGAGGAAACTGCAAGTTTAATAAGCCCGGGGATGGTGATTCACACCCGGCGGCGGCTACCGTGGAACCGGACCATGGCCTCAGGGCCGATTATACTTCCCAGGTCTTCCAGGCGCGACGGCGGTTTGAGGCCGCGGCCAGGAATCTGGTGCGCCTGCCCCGGCCCGGGGAAGGGCCTCTGGAGCATTTGCTTCCCGAGGGCCGCTGGCAGGAAATCACGGATGGACTCCCCGACCCGGCCGGCTGGTTCGCCGCCCTGTCCCAGGCCACGGGGATCTACTTCTTCCCGTCCCGGGAGTGGCCGGGGCTTTTTGTCCGGTATCTCAGGCTTCTGGGCGTTCGCCGCCTCCTGGAAGCCGGGGCCGGCCGGGGCTACCTGACCGCGGCTTTAGGACCTTTGGCGCTGGGCGCTGCCATTTCCTTCCAAGCCATTGACCGGGGTGAGGGGGAATTTCAGAGCGAGTTGGACGCCTTCCCCGAGGTTGGACGGGGCGACGTCTTTGCCGCGGCGCCGGCATCCCGGCCGGAAGCAGTGCTCTACGCCTGGCCGCCGCCGGGGCAATCTCTGGCCCCGCTGTTCGCCTGCCCGGCCCTGCGCTATCTTTTTGTGGTGGGGGAGGCGGGAGGCGGCATCACCGGGGCCCGGGAGGACTGGCGCAACCTGCCACACCGGCGCTCGGATATTCTGAGCCGATTTGGCCGGGGCCGCACCGGTTCGGCCCGCCACCAGGTCACCATTTTTTGGCGGGGCGGGTGATGAGTCTGAATCCTTCTGGTTCCCAAGCTCCTGCTTGGGAACCCCGATGGCTGCGAAGCTCTGCTTCGCTCCTGGAGAACCAGGCCAGATAATTCGGGGTGGCGCCAAACAAAGCTTGGCGGGCAACCTCGTTCCCAGGCAGGAGCCTGGGAACGAGAGGGTAGTGCGAATATACAAGGGCGGGAAAGGGAAGCGCATCCCGCCGTTAGCCCTTTTCGTCACAGGAAAAAAACTCATATGGATCGCTCTCCTGTCATTGTGGAAGATGATTGTATCGCCTGCGGCGCCTGCGAAGAAATGTGTCCCCAAGTCTTCCGGGTGAATGAATCCCTGGGGTTTGCCCAGGTCATCAACCCCTCCGGGGCTGACGCCGCCACCATCGACGAGGTGATCGAGGCCTGCCCGGTCCACTGCATCCACTGGTCCGACGAGGTCTGAGGCAGACAATAGGGGAGAGGGAGCCTGAGCTGCTCCGCACCCCGGCCCTTTCCCCCGAACACCGGCTTAATATCCAGCGAAACCGGGCGTCAAAAGAAAAGGAGGCAGGCCTATGAGTAAGCGCATCCCCGTGGTAACCAAAGAAGATTGCATTGCCTGCGGCAACTGCGAGGCCGTCTGCCCCGGGGTTTTCCGTTTGAACATGAGCATAGGCTACTCCGAAGTCATCAATCCTTTCGGCGCGCCTGAATCCCAGATCCAGGACGCCATCGACCAATGCCCGGTGCAGTGCATCTCCTGGCAAGGACAGGAGACCTGAACAGGAGTCCCTCATCCAATGGCTGACACGCGTAAACTATTCGGCACCGACGGGGTGCGGGGGGTGGCCAACGTCCATCCCATGACCGCCGAAGTGGCCCTACAGTTGGGGCGGGCCTTGGCCTATGTCATCAAGACGGGCCCCCGCCGGGACTCGGTGGTGATCGGCAAAGACACCCGTCTCTCCGGCTATCTGCTGGAGTATGCCATCACCGCGGGCATCTGCTCCATGGGGGTGGACGTGCTGCTCACCGGCCCCTTGCCCACCCCGGGCATCGCCTTCATCACCACCTCCATGCGGGCCGACGCCGGGGTGGTGATCTCCGCCTCCCACAACCCTTACCAGGACAACGGCATCAAATTCTTTTCCGGCAACGGCTTCAAACTGCCCGACGAACTGGAAGCCCGCATCGAAACCCTCATGACCCTGCCCGAGGTGGAGCAGGCCCGGCCCACGGCCACGGAGATCGGCCAGGCCTTCCGCATCGACGACGCGCGGGGGCGCTACATTTCTTTTCTCAAGGCCACCTTCCCCAAGGATCTGAGCCTGGACGGCTTAAGGATCGTCGTGGACTGCGCCCATGGGGCCACCTACCGGGTGGCGCCCGCGGTTCTGGCGGAGTTGGGGGCGGAACTCATCACCATCGGCGTGCGTCCCAACGGGAAAAACATCAACAACCAGTGCGGCTCCACCCACCCCCAGGTGGCCGCCACCCTGGTGCAGCGCCACCAGGCCGATCTGGGCATCGCCTTCGACGGGGACGGCGACCGGGTCATCATGGTGGACCACCAGGGAAACATCGTGGACGGCGACCATATTCTGGGCATCTGCGCCCTGCATTTGCAGATGCGGGAGAAACTGCGGCGCAAGACTGTGGTGGGCACCGTCATGTCCAACCTGGGGCTGGAAGTGGCCCTGAAGAAAAAGGGCCTGAAGCTCCTGCGCACCCCCGTGGGCGACCGCTACGTGGTGGAAGCCATGCTCAAAGGAGGGTATAATCTGGGGGGGGAACAGTCCGGCCACCTGGTCTTCCTGGACCATACCACCACGGGCGACGGCATCATGACGGCCCTGCGCCTGCTGGCCGTCATGCTGCGACAGGGCAGATCCCTGGCGGAACTGGCTGCCTTCATGGACACCTACCCCCAGGTGCTCCTCAACCTGCGGGTCAAGGAACGGCGGGATCTGAAATCCATCCCCGCCGCGCGCCAGGCCATCGCCGCCATGGAAAAACGATTGAGCCCCAATGGGCGCCTCTTGGTGCGTTATTCCGGCACCGAGCCGTTGCTGCGCATCATGACCGAAGGCGAAGACGAAGCGGAAATCACCCAGGCGGCCCACGAACTGGCCCAGACCCTGGAAAGGATATTGAGTTAACCTGAGGGAGGGGGCGAGGGGTCACAGACCCCTCCCCCCTCCCTCAGTCTCCCTCCCCCAACCCCTTATCGCTCTTTGGTTCGGGACAGACGGGGC
>CAZFWX010000179.1:0-4295 GCA_964522695.1 uncultured Desulfobacterales bacterium | reverse complement strand
TTGGACTTGGCCACGGTGCAGGTGCGCTCCGGGGTGGCTTCAAAGACCACGTCCAGGCCTTTCTGCTTCAGCTCCTGGGCCAGGGCGGCCACTTCATCCGTGCCGCCGGTGGCGCACACCTTGGCGCAGCCGTCACACCCCACCACCCCCAGACGCTGATAGCCGGCCAGGGCCTCCAGGACTTCGGCCAGGGGTTTTTTGGTAGTGGCAATCATCTCTTCCTCCTCTTGGGCATTCCTCAGGTTTGCTATCTTCCAGCAGAAAAACGATTTTTATTTTAACATAGGTGCATTAATTTCCCCAAATCCAAAACCAACCCACAGGGACGATCCGGTAACCCCCGATTTCCTTATGCAAGGAACCTGCCAGACGACAACCAGATGATAGATTGATTAGCTTATTGAAATAACTATATTAAAACCAACGTGTCAAAAACGCTTGTTTATCAGAAAATGTTCATATAACATATGTTAATAAGATTTCTAACAAGAGTTTTCTTGTTTAACCCCCTGACCTGCACAACGGAGGCATCATCCTCATGTGGCCCCTGGGTCTGGACCGCTCCTGGGAAATCATCGTGGAAACCATGATGGAAGGGCTCATGGTGGTGGACGCCGGCGGCGTCATCCGGGGCGTCAACCGGGCCATGACCGAGATCACCGGCTACGCCAGAGAAGAGCTCATCGGCCAGCCGTGCACCGTGCTGCAGTGCGACCGCTGCCGGGAGGCCCGGGCCCAGGGCCGCGGCCACGTCTGCGACCTCTTCCACAAAGGCGAGGTCAAGCGCACCCGCTGCCTGCTGCGCCGCAAGGACGGCTCCAGCCTGACCTTCCTCAAAAACGCCGTGGTCCTCAAGGATGACCACGGCCGGATCATCGGCGGCGTGGAGACCCTGACCGACTTAAGCGAAGTGGTGGCCAAGGACCGGGTCATCTCCTGCCTGCGCAAGGAACTGTCCCGGGAAGACGGGCTGGAGGGCCTCGTCGGCAAGTCCCCGGCGATGCAGTCCCTCTATCAGCTCCTGCGCAGCGCCGCGGCGTCCGAGGCCCCGGTCATCCTCTATGGGGAAAGCGGCACCGGCAAGGAATTGGCTGCGGCGGCCCTGCACCGTCTCAGCCCCCGGCGCCGGGGACCTTTCATTAAAGTGAACAGCGCCGCGCTCACCGAATCTTTGCTGGAAAGCGAGCTCTTCGGCCACGTCAAGGGAGCCTTCACGGGGGCCGACCGCACCCGGGTGGGCCGGTTTGAGGCGGCCAGCGGCGGGGACATCTTCCTGGACGAAATCGGCGACCTGCCCCTCACCACTCAGGCCAAGCTGCTGCGGGTGCTCCAGGAAAAGGTCATCGAACGGGTGGGGGACCACCGGCCCATCCCCATCAATGTGCGCATCATCTCCGCCACCAACAAGGACCTGGAGCGCCTCATGGCCCAGGGCCGCTTCCGGGAAGATTTATACTTCCGCCTAAACGTCATCCCCATTAACCTGCCCCCCTTAAGGGAGCGCCGGGACGATATCCCGGTGCTGGCGGAAACCTTCATTGAGCGGGCCCGCCTCAAGACCGACAAGTCCATCACCGGCATGAGCCCCGAGGCCCTGGAATTGCTGCTGCAGCACTCCTGGCCCGGCAACGTGCGGGAACTCATCAACATCATTGACTACGCCTTCGTGCTCTGCCCGGGCGGCCAGATCCTGCCGGAACACCTCCCGGCCCCGCGCCAACGCCCCGCCATCCGCCCCGCCTCCGCCAAACGCCGCCTTCCCGAGGCCGGCGCAGAACCTGAACGGGAACGCCTGGTCCAGGCCCTGTCCCAGGCCGGCGGCAAGATGACCGAGGCGGCTCGCCTCCTGGGCGTGAGCCGGGTCACCCTGTGGAAGCGCCTCAAAGAGCATCAGCTCACCGTGGACCGCATCATCCGCGGGTGAAAAAAGTGGGGGAAGGGCCGGGGGAACGAATTCCCCCGCCCTCCCCCACACCCCCACCCAACCCCCATGCAGGGACAGACAGGGCCTTCGGCCGGACTGCACTCCTTTTAAGGCGATAAGGGGTTGGGGGGAGGAATTAGGGGGCTGCGCCTAGCCCCCTACCCCAATTCTCGACGAAATCCTTTGGCCTGGAGGCAAAGTTATGTTAAAAAAGGCACAATCACTCAGGTGACAAGATGACACAGGTACGCACTCGCTTTTCTCCCAGCCCCACGGGCTCTCTCCACCTGGGCGGCGGCCACACCGCCCTGTTCAACTGGCTCTATTCCCGCCATCACGGCGGCGTCTTCATCCTGCGCATCGAAGACACGGACCGGGAGCGCTCCAAGGAAGAATTCGTCAATGAGATCATGGAGTCCCTCACCTGGCTGGGCCTGACCTGGGACGAGGGGCCTTTCTTCCAATCCCAGCGCCTGTCCTTTTACCAGGAATATGCCCAGCGGCTCCTGGCCAACGGCGCGGCCTACTGGTGCGATTGCGACCCCGAAGAACTCAAGGTCCGGCGCGAAGCCATGCTGGCCCGGGGAGAAAAGCCCCGCTACGACCGCCACTGCCGGGAGCGGGGTCTGGCCCCTGGCCCCCGGACGGCCCTGCGTTTCAAATCGCCGCTTACCGGGGTAACCCACTGGAGTGACCGCATCAAGGGCCCCCTGGCCTTTGATAACAGCGAACTGGACGACCTGGTGATCCTGCGGGCCGACGGCATCCCCACCTACAACTTCGCGGTGGTGGTGGATGACATCACCATGGGCGTGACCACGGTCATCCGGGGGGACGACCACGTGCCCAACACCCCCCGGCAGCTGCTCATATACGGGGCTTTGGGCGCCGAGCCGCCCCAGTTCGCGCACATGCCCCTGATGCTGGGCAAGGACCGGGCCAAACTCAGCAAGCGCCACGGCGCCCTGCCCATCCTGGAGTACCGGCGCCAGGGCTTTCTGCCCCACACCCTGAACAACTACCTGGCCCGGGTGGGCTGGTCCCACGGCGACCAGGAGATTTTCTCCCCCGAGGAATTGATCCGCTATTTCAGCCTGGAGCACGTGGGCAAGGCCCCGGGCATTTTCGATATGGAAAAATTCCTCTGGCTCAACAGCCACTACATCAAGGAGATGCCCGACCAGGACCTGGGGCAGGCCCTGATGCCATACCTGGCCCATATCGGCATCGCCGGGCCGGATCCGGCCTATGCGGCCCGGGTGGCGGGCACCCTGAAGACCAGATCCAAAACCCTGGTGGAGATGGCCCAGGCCGCAGCCTTTTATTTTCTCGATCCCCGCCCCTACGACCCCCAGGCTGCGGCCAAATTCCTGACGCCCGCCAGCCTGCCTTTTTTGGAAGAGGCGGCCCGCCGCCTGGCGGCCATGCCGGAGCTGACCGAGGAGTCCGTCAGCGCCCTGCTCAAGGAACTGGCCGAAGCCGCGGGAGTGAAGGTGGTGAATGTGGCCCAGCCCGTGCGGGTGGCCCTCTGCGGCAAAACCGCGAGCCCGGGGATGGGCGACGTCATCAGCATCCTGGGGCGGGAGGAAGTGGGCCGGCGCCTTGAAAACGCCATGCAATTCATCAGGAGTTCTGGATAGTATGCCAAAGGCGGCAGGGTCAGGATAAAACCTGCCCCCTCCCTGGCCATATCTCGGAAACGAACCAAATGGTCCGAAAATGATCAACTCCCGCAGGAGGTAGACCCGTGGCGGCAGCAGCCGAAGGTTATCGAAAAAAACAAGCGGTTTTGTGCATCCTGGTATTCATGTGCATCGGCCTGGCGTTTTACAGCGGCAGCGCCATGGTGGCGGTGGGCGCCATCCTGGCGGCGTGCGGCATCTGTCTGTGGGCCGCCTCCCTGCAGCCGGAAAAGGCCCCGGACGAGCACCATCACCATTAGAGATTGCTTGCATAGATGAGGGGGAGGTCAGGGGTGCGGACCCCGGCTCTCCCCTTAATTCACCACTTCACTCCCAGGAGGGTGCCATGCGCATTGTGCTCATCGGGCAGGCGGCGTTCGGGGCGGACGTGCTCAAAGGGTTGCTCGAGCACGGCCATCAGGTGGCAGGGGTCTTTTGTCCGCCGGATCGGGGAGGGAAAGCCGATCCCCTGAAAGAGGCGGCCCAAAACGCAGGGATCATGGTCTTTCAGCCTCCCCGCCTGAAGGATCCCCAGGCCTACGAGCAGATGGTGTCCCTGGCCCCGGATCTCGCAGTGCTGGCCTTTGTTACCGATATCGTGCCGGGCAAGGTCCTGGCCGTGCCCAAGCTGGGGTCCATCTGCTACCACCCCTCCATCCTGCCCCGCTACCGGGGGGCCTCGGCCATCA
>CAZFWX010000178.1:0-4358 GCA_964522695.1 uncultured Desulfobacterales bacterium | reverse complement strand
CTTTTGAGTGGCCAACTGGTTATGCAGCACTATCTGCTGATGCTCCTCCTGAGCCAGCTTGGCCTTCACCTCCAAAGCCTCGGACTTGAGCACCACCTGTTCCTTGAGATATCGGCCGAGCAAACGCTCCAGTTCCTGCAAAAAACGGATGGATTCTTCCACGCTCTCCAGCGAGCTCTGGGTCTGGAGAATCCCGTAATAGAGGCGCTTCACCTCGGTGGCCACGCTCTGGCGCTTGGCCCGCAATTGCTCCCGGGCAATATCCCGCATCACTCCGTGCATCGAGATGTTAAGGCCAATACGGTATTGCTGGCTCAAAGGCTGGGCCATTAAACCCGACATAAGGGCGGTGGGCTGCCGGTTTGAGACAAGATTCGGTGCGCTGGTAATCGGAATCGGAATCGGCAGCACGCCCGGCAGACCGCCCAAAGCGTTGAAATTCTTCGGGGAGTTCAGGAGCCAGTTCTCTCCCACAATTACTTCGAAACCCGGCCAGCGGCGGGTGCGCACCGCGGCCAGCATATGCTCCGATTTCGAGATCTCCAGGGCGGCATTTTTCACCTGGCGGTTATCTTGGAGGGCAGTATTGATCGCCTCCTCCAGGGTGAGGAGATTTCTGGCCGCAGGCGACTGAGACTGGGCCCAGCCTGGCGTCGTCAGGATAAACCACAGACAGCAGGAGAATAACCACATACCATGACCTCTTAAATTATGAAACTCACTGCATTGTGGCCATAGGCGCCGGTAATCAAGAACATTATGAGAAATCTTCAAGCAGGCCTCTCTTGAGATAAGATACTAGACATAGCGTCATAAATATTTGCGCATGATTAGGTTTGAATAATCTTGAAAGGGCTGTATTTTGTCACCCTGAGCCGAAGGTGAAGGGTCTCTTGTCTTCCTGAAAGATGAGATTCTTCGGCGCCTCCGGCGCCTCAGAATGACAAAAGCAGTCTGAAATTGGTTTATGCGCACGAATTAATGTCGTCCTGTATAAATTATAATAGCATAAAATCCAACCGCCGGAGCACTTGATGGAAAACGATAGCCGGTCATTAATCTTAGGCACTGTATTGTGGAAAAAAAACCATGCGCACCTGCTGACCCGGTTCATTTCTTCTCAGGTCCTTGAATCGCGGAGGCAATACTCAAAGCGTAAAAGCGCAGTGCCGGACTCCTGACACAGCCGCAAAAAACGATAAAGACGATAGGTAAGAGGCATGTTATATAAGATACGTGAATAAGGAGCCACCCTCATGGTTGTTTGCCTCCGGGTTTCTTTTTGCCGCGAATCAGTGTCTCCGGGTGCTGTTCCAGATAATCGGCCAACTCCCGAATGGACTGGCTCATGGCAGAAATCTTTTTGAGCGTGTCCTCCAGCTCCACCACCAGCGGTGAGTCAGGGGAAATGACGCCCCTGGCCGCGGCCAGGGTTTTTTCCAAACTGGTCGCCACCCCTCCTACCCGGCTGTCGAGATTACGGGCCAGCTTGCCGATATCTTTGACGGTCTGTTTCGCTTCTTTCGCCAGCGGATCCACCTGGCGATCCACCCTGTTAACCAACTTGCGGGCATCTCGGAGCGTCTCTTTGAGATGCCTGATGCTGGCAGCCAGGTCGGGGTTGTTGGTGAGATTATCGACACCATCCAGGGCCGCTTCCAATTTGGATTGTATTGCCTCGAGATCGAGCTTATCCAGGGCCCGGGCCAGCTTTGAGGGGGTGGAGGGGATGGTTGGGATCTCAATATATTCCTTATCGATATTCTTGAGAACTAGTGGCGAGTTGGGAAAATAATCTAGTTCGATCAACACCTTTCCGGTAATTAAACTCTGTATGGTCAGCCTGGCCCGAAAGTCCTTTTTAATGAGCTCCGGCATATCTTTTTGGGGATTTAAGATCTCTCCTGGTTTACGATACTTGACGCGATCCAACTCGATCTGAATGATAACCGGAATGTCAGCTTGCAGCTTAGCGGGGTCGGCGATGATCTCAATGCTTTTCACTGACCCCACCGCCACACCCTGGAACAGTACCGGCGAGCCAACGTCCAGCCCTTTGACGGGTTCGTTGAAGTACAGCACAAAGTCTTGGGTTTTCGTGAAGAATTTTTTGGAACCGAATAGCACCAGGCTGGCAGCCATAAGGAACAGGGCGATGATCAAGAAAACGCCAATCATCATTTTACTTGCTTGCTTTGCCATCTAAGCCCCTCCCGTCTGTTAAGATTTCTCGCCGAGGGTGAGAAACAGGCACAGGGTGGGATCATGGGTGTCGGCCAAGAGTTGTTTCGGGTTGCCCGTAGCCGTCATGGTGCGTTTGGAGACATCCAGAAAAACGGAATTGCTGCCAATGACAAATATGCTGGCCAATTCATGGGTTACCACCACCATGGTGGTGCCCAGGCTGTCATTCAGTTCTAAAATCAGGTCGTCCAAGCGGCGGGCGCTCATAGGATCCAAGCCGGCGGAGGGCTCATCGAAAAACAGGATCTCCGGATCCAGGGCCATGGCCCGGGCGATACCGGCCCGTTTTTGCCTCCCACCGCTGATCTTTGCGGGATAAAACTTTTCGAAGCCGGCCAATCCTACCAGAGCCAGTTTCCATTCCACCACCTCTCGGATCTGGTCTTCGGTCAAATCCGTATAGGTTTCCAGCAGCAGCGAAATAATCTCGGCCAGGGTCATGGAACTCCAAAGCGCTCCACTCTGTAACATTACCCCGGCGTTGTGCATGATCCGATTCCGGGCCTGGGGTTCGGCTTCCCAGAAATCGACCTCTCCATATAAGGCCTTCCCCTTGGCCGGAGGCTTTAACCAGATAAAAATACTCATCAAAGTGATCTTGCCACAGCCGCTGCCGCCCATGATGATGAAAAAGTCCCCCCGGTTTATGTCAAAGGTCAGGTTCTGCATGACCACAAAGTCGCCATAAGCCATGGTGAGATCACGCACCGAGATATGGGCCTCTTTCTCAGTTCTGTTCATGGTATTTGCGAGCAGTAGCAGTTGCGACGGCACTTCAATTAACTTAAATTCCCAAAAAATCGCATAATACGGTGATCACCGCCGTGGCGACAATGATCCCGACAATGGCGGTGACCACCGCCGAGGTGGCCGCGTCACCCACGGCCGCGGCGCTGCGGCCACATTGCATGCCCCGCATACAGCCGGCCAGCGCCACGATAATGCCAAACACGAACCCGGAGAAGAGGCCGATGCCCAAATTCCAGAGACCCACCGCCGTCACCGTTTCGTTATAATATTGGATAAAGCCGATATTGAGCATCCATACCGCGACCACCATACCCCCGAATATCCCCATGAAATTGGCATAAAGGCACAACAGGGGCATCATCAGAGCCAGGGCCAGCATGCGCGGCAGCACCAGAAACTCCATGGGCGATATGCCCAGGGTTCGCAGGGCGTCGATCTCCTGGTTCACCTGCATGGTTCCCAACTGAGCGGCGAAGGCGCCTCCCGTGCGGCCGGCCATGACGATGCCGGTCATAATCGCCGCCATCAGGCGCACCATAGCAATGCCCACCAAGTCAGCCACATAGATCTGGGCCCCGAACAGCCTTAACTGGATGGCGCCGGTAAAAGCCAGGATTAATCCAACTAAAAAATTAATAAGGGAGACAATCGGTACCGCCTGGGCGCCGACGGCCTGGATGATTAGAGTTAGGTCGGTACGACGGTACTGGGCTTTGCCACGCAACAGCCTCGAAAAAGCAATACCGGCATCGCCGATGAAGGCCAGCATTTCCCCTGCTGATCGTAAGAAATTGATGGCTTCTTCGCCCAAATGAATGAAAAAGGACGCCCGCGGCTCCGTCTTGCGGGCATCTTTGGTTTCGGGGACTGCTGAGGCCAATTCCAACAGTTTCTTCGCCCCTCCAGGCAGGCCGCCGATGTTAAGGCCGATATTTTGCCGGGAGCAGAAATTGCGCAGGTTAATCAGGAAAGTCAACAGCCCGGTGTCCCAGGAGCCGAGCTCCCGGGTGTCGAACACTATATTCTTAACCTCCGGCCTGTCTTGAAGCGTTTTCTGAATCTGATCAGCCCCCGGCAAGTCACCCCCCAGCTTCCAGTGCCCGGAAAGAATTACCTTCAGCGTATCTGCTGAAGGTTGTTCCATGGTCATTTCACCACGGGCCGTTATACAGAGAACGTCTTTCATGAAATTTTCAGCGCAAAGGATATGGCCTGCTCCCAATAGGTTACCTGCCCATCCTTAAACTTGATGAACCGGGCATTGCCGTCCTGTGAAATTACGATCCCCAAAGCTTCGGGAACCTGGTGACATAAATAATAGACGGAGCGATGGCGCGCCCCGACATTCTCGGTCAACTCCTCCT
>CAZFWX010000177.1:0-4401 GCA_964522695.1 uncultured Desulfobacterales bacterium | reverse complement strand
TTGCCGGCAGGCGAAGGCCATGACCCGCAAACCCTCGTCCATCATGGCGCGGTAGGCTTTGTGAATGGCATCCTTGCGGGTTTCATCCAGGGTGACGGGCATGGCTCCCGCCTGCACCCGGCGGCACAGCGGCAGCACCGTCTCCACCGCGCCCTTGGTCAGCACCAGGGTCTCGCCTGCGACCCTGGTCACCGTGGTCATGCGCTTGCGTTCCGAATCGAAGGGGATTTCGGCAAGCCGTTCGCCATCGCGCGGCGCCGCGTCCTGGGCCAGTCTGAGCAGCGCCACTTCGGTGGGATCCCCCAGGTAACCGCCACCGGCCATCCTGGCATTGTTGCAGAACCGGGCAGCGGTGAGGAGCAGGCGCCGGGCTGTTTCTCCGGCGTCGGGCCCGTCCCCCGGCACCCAGACGCTCCTGGCCTCCATGCGGTTCTGGGTCAGTGTTCCCGTTTTATCGGAGCAGATGACCGTCACCGACCCCAGGGTTTCCACGGCATTCAGGTCTTTGATGAGGGCCTGCCGCCTGGCCATGCGCTGGGACCCCATGGCCAGGGACAGCGTCACGGTGGGCAAAAGCCCCTCGGGGACGTTAGCGATGATGATGCCGATGGCAAAGAGAAAATTGTGCCAGAAATCCCGGCCGATGGCATAACCCAGGCCAAAGAAGATGATTCCCAGGGTCACAGAGATCACCGCCACGATACGGGTGACCCGGCGGATTTCCCGCTGCAGGGGGCTCAAACCTGCTTCCACGGCGCTGGTCAGATGGGCGATCTTGCCGAATTCCGTGGCCATGCCCGTGGCCGCAGCCACGGCCAGCCCCGTACCGCTCACGGCCAGGGTCCCCGCGAAGACCAGGTTGGGACTGTCCAGGTACTCTCCCGCAAAAGCCTGGGCCGAGCGGGATTTGGGGTCAGACTCCCCGGTCAGGGGGGCATTGTTGACCATGAGCCGGTTCACTTCCAAGAGGCGCCCGTCCGCGGGCACCTTGTCGCCGGCCTCCAGCAAAAAGAGGTCTCCCGGCGCTACCTCCCGGGCCGGCACCACCTGGGGCCGTCCGTCCCTGAGGACCTTGACGTTGAAGGGCAAAAGGGCCTTCAAGGCCGCCACGGCCCGCTCCGCCCGGTACTCCTGAATGAAGGTGAAAGTGGCATTGATAAAGATGACGCCCAGGATGGCCACCCCCAGAGAGAGAAGGCCTTCGCCGGGCCGCAGAAATTCGGACAGGAAACACAGCCCCGCCGCCAGCCACAGCAGGATTGCCAGGAAGTGGGTGAACTGGGCCAGGAGCTTGAAAGCCAGCGGGGTCCGCCGGACTTCGGTAATCTCGTTGGGCCCGTACTCCTGGAGACGCCTGGCGGCTTCGGCCGGAGACAACCCCGCGGGCGAGGTCAACAGGACCCTAAGGACGTCATCTGGGGGCAGGGCGTGGACGTTCATGCAGGCTTCAGGCGAGGCAGCAGGATGATGAGATTGCAGGGGGTTTCCCGGAGAACCTGTTCCACCGGATTGCCGCTGACCAGGCTCTCCCACAGCCCCCGCTCGCTGGCCCCCATGATGATCAGGTCGTTGCGCTGGGCCGCAGCCTCCATGGTAATGGCCCGGCCGGCCGGCCCCCGGCCCTGGCGCGTTTCCGGGCTGAGGCGAAGCTCTTCCAGATGCTTCAGGAAGCGTTCCATCTCCATGGCGTCCGGACTCTGCAGGACTCCCCGGAAAAAGCCGGAGGAAGGCTCAGGTGTATGAAACACAGTTACCCTGGCGTCAAAGGCTGCGGCCAGCTTCCCCACGAAAAAGGCCTTCTCCCGGGGATGGGCGGACAGGCCTCGATAAGGGACCAGGATGTTTTGGGGGTGAATCCTGCCCAGGTGGACCACCCGCACCAGGGCCACGGAGCAGGGCAGGTTGAGCATCAGGGTGCGGGCCAGGGTGCGGGTAAAGTAGCGGCGGCTGACGTCTTCCCGGCGGGTGGCGGAAAAGACCAGGTCGATCCCCTGATCCTGCACCACCTGCCGGATCTGCCGGTAGGGGTCGCCCGTGGCCACCAGGCTTTCCACCTCCACGTCCCGGGCCCGGGCCGACAGGAACAGGCGCTCCAGGGCGGCTTCGGCCTGGTGCACATGCGCCAGGTTCATATCCCGGGGCGCCACAAACATCAGGACCAGTTCGGCCTGGCAGGCCTGGGCCAGGTTGAGGGCGTAGCGCGCCGCCACCTCGGAATTGCTGTGCTCGTTTACGGCTGCCAGGATGCGGCGGTACATGAGATGAGTCCCCGGTGGGCAAATCCGCCCGTCACAGGTGCGCTGGGGGTGATGTCACAGGGGGCGCGCCCTTGACCGATCAACCGCTGTACTTGTTGAGCCCCAGGGTGTTGATTTCTGCGGCCACCCGCTGTTCAAAGCTTTCGTCCGTCAAGGGGGTCAGGATGGCCTGGCCGCCCGCCTCGATTTCCAGCCACTCATGGCCCCCCCGGTCCTCATAGAGGCGGCAGGTGACGAAAACGGGCTCGCGCGCCTTGACCAGACGGCAATAGAGCCGCACCTCACTCCCGTCCGTCAGGGTGAAGCGGCGGAGCTGGAAATTCCCCTTTTGTGAGTCCACGTCCTTTTTCCTCTTATTTCTAGATATAATACAGGAAAAGGAAGATGGCGGTGCCTCACAGATATTTTCCCCCTACTCAAACGGCCGGCCGAAATAGGTGAGGGCCCAAAGCGCCGGAAGATAGACGCTCAAGAGGGACTGGAAGCCGGCCACCGTGCGCACCCTGTGTTTGCTCCGCTGTTGCCGGATGCAGGGATGAGCCTGAGCTTCAAGGCAAACCTCAGGTGGCACAGGTGTCCTCACCTGTGCCATCCCTGGCCGAGCCTGAGCAAAAGCCGTTCACGACAAACTCCCCCGCTCTTTACCTCCTCACCACGAATAATGCACCGTGTAGGTGATGACCGCCTCCCCATTGGGCGGCACCTGGGGCAGAAACTCGATGGTACGGGCGTCGGTCTTTTTATAATCCTGAGAATTGGCCAGGAGCTTCCATTCAATCCAGCGGTACATATGCTCCACCACCCGCACTTCCACCGCCTCTTTCTTATGGTTGCGCACCTTGATCTCGAAGGACTCTTCCGCGAAGCGCTTGCTCGTGTCCAGCCGGAAATTGGTCTGGCGGCGCTCGCCCACGATGTCAAAGGCGTTCCCCATATAGAGCCGCACCTTTTCATCCTTGGGCGTGTGGTCGATGGTATCCTCGCCGATGAATTCGTTCCTGCCGTCCACATCCCGGCGGTACATCTTCACCTTGCCCCGGGGCAGCGGCATACCCAGGCGGGATTTCTCCGAGTTGACAAACTCCAGCATCACCCAGACCTTGGGGTTGGATTGGGTGCCGTATTCGGGCTGGGTGCGGATGCTGTGGTAGTCCCAGCCCCGGTAGCGCTGGTCCCTTTTAAAGCCGTCATAGACGTACAGGCGTTTGGCCGGCACCTCCGCGGCCCGCACGAACTCCACCTGCTTGACCTCCCGGTCCAGCACTGTGGTGGGCCGGGAGAGCGTATAGAGGTGGTACTCTTCAAAAGCCCGCTCTGAGACCGCCGGCACCCCGGCCCGGTCAGCCTCGGCCATGGCGGTCCGGGCCAGCATTCTGCCCTCGGGCTTGGCCCGGGCCACGTCCCCGGCCATGAGCTTGACGCTGGCCTCTTCGAAATCCTTGCCGCTCATGTTCTCGAGGGTCACCCAGCCGACGATGTCGAACTTGTCGCCTTTCTCCGGGGCCACGGCGTTGTAGTTGGCCTCCCAGCGCATGCCGCCGGTGAGATAGGAAAACTCCACCTCATGCTTGCCCGGGGCCTCGGTCCACAGCCGCCACAACAGTGTGGGTTTCAAAAAGGCCTTGGGGTCCAGAGAGTCGAAGATGGCCTTGCCGGGCAAGCCGAACTGGATTTTGCCGTCCACCTCCACAATGGGCTGGCCGCCGCCCTGGGGCTGGCTGTAGATGGTCTGGCGCATGGTGTATTCCTGGCCGTAGCGCTGAAACGCGCTGGTGTGGGGCACGTAGCCGCTGCGCAGGATTTTGCCCTTGACGATTTTTTTCTCGCCGGTCTGGGGCAGGGTGATCTCAAAATCCAGCACCTTGCCTTCGGACTTGCGCAGGAGCAGCCCTTCGCTTAAAGGATCGCTTTCGTAGTTCTGCTCCAGGATGCGGATGGCGTCGGCTTTCTTGAGATCGCGCAGCACCACGGAATCGGGCTCGAGATGCGCGGTGATGTCGCTCACCCGCACCTCGGTTTCGCCTTTTTTGAGCTCCAGCGTGCGCCGTTCCTTCACCGTGGCGAAGTTCTGGTTATAAATGGTCAACTGCGTCTGGGCCAGCGCCGGGCCGGCCGCCACCAACAGGGCGAAAACGAGGAGAGC
>CAZFWX010000176.1:0-4403 GCA_964522695.1 uncultured Desulfobacterales bacterium | reverse complement strand
CCTCCCCCGGACCCCCTCCCCACCCCCGCATACTTGGACGGGGAAGGCGGAACTTGCGTCCCGGCTTCCCCGGTCCTGAAAACAACTAAGGGGTTGGGGGAGGGAGAGTGAGGGAGGGGGCAGGAGGTGCGCCCCCTGGCCCCCTCTCTCACATCTTCCCCTCACATCTTCAACGCCAGCAGACGCAGTTCCGTCAGTTCCTCCAGGGCGTAGCGCACCCCTTCCCGGCCTAGCCCAGAGTCTTTTACGCCGCCGTAGGGCATCTGGTCCTGGCGGAAGAGGGGCGCGTCGTTGATGATGACGCCGCCCACCTCCAGGGTTTCAAAGGCCTGCCAGGCGTGGGCCAGGCTGGGCGTGAAGACCCCGGCCTGGAGGCCGTATTTGCTGTCGTTGGCCATACCCAAGGCTTCGGCGAAGGTGGCGAAGGGGCTGAGCGTGGCCACCGGGCCGAAGATTTCCTCCTGCCAGACCTTCATCTCCCGGGAGACGTTCTCCAGGACGATGGGAGGCATCAGGCTCCCGGTCCCCAACTCTCCCAGGGTCATTTTGGCGCCGCCATCCACGGCTTCCTGGACCCAGGCCCGCACCCGCTCTGCCGCCCCGGCGTCGATCAAAGGTCCCAGCACGGTTTCTTTCAGGGCCGGGTCGCCCAGGCGCACTTCCCTGGCGATGGTGTCCAGGAAAATTTCCCGAAAAGGCTCGTAAATCCCCTGGTGCACCAGGATGCGCTGCACCGCGATGCAAATCTGGCCGGCGTGGGCGAAGGCGCCGATGGCGGCCCGGTGCGCGGCCCGGGGCAGATCCGCGCCCACGTCCACGATGAGCGCGGCGTTGCCGCCCAACTCCAGGATGACCCGCTTTTTTCCCGCCACACTTTTCAGATGCCAGCCCACCGCGGCGCTCCCGGTGAAAGTCAGGGCTTTGAAGCGGTCGTCGGCCACAGCCCGTTCCGTCAAAGGCGCGGGGCTGGGCAGTACCTGCAGGGCCCCGGGCGGCAGTCCCGCAGCCTGGGCGCACTCCGCCATTTTAAGGGCCGTCAACGGCGTTTTGGAGGCGGGCTTGATGATGATGGGGTTGCCTGCGGCCAGGGCCGGCCCCACCTTGTGGGCCGCCAGGTTGAAGGGAAAGTTGAAGGGGGTGATGCCCAGCACCGGGCCGATGGGAAAGCGCCGGGTGACGCCCCAGCGGCCTTCGCCGCCGGGAGCCAGATCCAGGGGGAGCGATTCTCCCCCCACCCGGCTCGCCTCCTCGGCGGCGAGCCCCAGGGTCATGGCCCCCCGGGCCATCTCCGCCCGGGCGTAGGTGACGGGTTTGCCCCCTTCGGCGACGATGGTCAGGGCGAATTCATCCTGCCGGACCTCCACCTCTTTCGCCATGGCCCCAAGCATCCGGCTGCGTTCCCGGCTGGAAAGCCCTTTGAGCTCTCTGGCTGCGTCCTGGGCCGCGCCAATGGCCGCCTCCCACTGCCCCTCCCCGGCAAGACAGACTTCGCCCACTACCTCGCCGGACCAGGGGGAAAGAACTGGAAGAGTTTCTTGGGTATCAACCCAAGCACCATTGATGAAACAACCTGTGCGTTCCATGATCATCCACCCATCAGCAGGTTAGATTTTCCTTTTTTTGTATGTCAGCTGTACATGCAAGGGATTTGTGGATTTCTGGGGGAGATTCAATGCTGTCCGGCATGATATCCGCGTTCAAGACATCTTCGGGAAAGGACTTTCCGTAAATTGCGTGTCTTGGGTCGGACGAAAGGTTTTGGCCGGTTGGAGTCCGTCTCCGGCCATGGAAGGGCGCGCCCCTCATGTTCCTTCACCCTTGGTGATCAGGGGGAGGGAATGTCGGGCTCGATTCTGCATCTGTGCCAAGAGTCTTGCAGAGGCTGATAACCCGGTCTTATGTCAAAAATAAATCAACGTTCCCCTTTATTGGACTCCTCCGATGATACCATTGGAACAAGTTTCACACCGGACAAAATGGCAAGCAGCTTATTGATGCCCTTAACGATGCAGCCTGGCCAGGCGGGCCAGGGCCACCCGGTAGATTTTCTCCAGGATGCGGCCGGCTTCGCTCTCCGGCGCGCCTTTGGCCCCGAAGGTGCTGTACCACTCCACTTCACACCCCTTGGGTCCCAGGTCGTGCACCGTCAGGGAGCTTATGCAGCCCTCCATGGGCAAAGGCGTTTCCAGGATGGCGTAGGTCAGTGTCCGGGTGGCGTCGTTGCGGCTTTCCAACCGTTCCACCACCCGGCCGCCGTCTTTAAAATGGGCCGTGCGCAGCGCCCCCACGCCTTCGCCGCGCATTTCCAGGCTGACAATGTTGGGCGCCCAGCGGTGCACCCCGCCGAAATCCCGGATCGTTTGCCAGACATCCTCCGCCAATGCCGGCATGCTGGCTTTGACTGAAACTTGGGCCACAGATTTTCCTCTCTCCGCCCCTACCCTCCGAGGTCATTCTTTTGGGCATGGGGATTGGCCATTATTTGTAGGGGCAGGGTTTCCCCGCCCGGAGCTTGCCCCATGAGAAAAATGGGCGAGGAGACCTCGCCCCTATAGAAGATTCCTTTATAAAAAGATTCCGGTGAAAATCCCTTCTGAAAATGAAAAGCATCCTGTATTCCCAAAAGGTGTGGAGCAGGCGCCCTCTCCTGCAAAATGCAGCCTAAAGCGGTTGTACTAAACAACTCTTGACAAGGCCTCTGAACGGTTGGATGCTCAATCCATCTTCTGGAATTCATTCCAGGCCAGGCGGGCCGCGCCCAAGAGGCCCGCGTCGTCCCCCAGTTGGGCCGGCACCACGGAGACGGCCTCGGGCGGGAACAGGGTGAGCCGCCGGAAGATTTCTTCTTCCAGGAAAAGGTGGAAAAGTTCCCAGGCCCGGGTAAAGCGGCCGCCGATGACGACCCGGGACAGCCCCAGCAGATGCACGGCGTTGGCGATGGCGATGCCTAAGGCCCTGCCCGCCCGCTCAAAGGCCTTGAGGGCCAGGGGGTCGTTCTGCCGGGCCGCGGCCACCAGGGTTTCCCCCACCAGGGCTTCCGGATCCGCTTCCCACAGCTCCCGCAGCCAGGAAGACGCCCCCTGGGCCAGTTGTTCTTTCACCCACTCCGCGGCCCAGGCGCCCGAGGCCAGGGTCTCCAGGCAGCCCCGGTTGCCGCAGTGGCAGCGCTTCCCCTCGGGGTCGATGGTCATGTGGCCGATCTCGCCCGCAGTGCCCGCGGTGCCCTGCCAGAGAAGCCCCTTTAAGATGAGGCCGCCCCCCACGCCGGTGCCCAGGGTCATGCCCAGCATCTCGTCGAAACCCACGCCGGCCCCCAGCCAGTGTTCGCCCACGGCAAAGAGGTTGGCGTCATTTTCCAGGACCACGGGCCAGGGCACCAGGGCCTCGAGGTTCGGCGCCAGGGGGCAGGCGTTCAAGGCCGGCACATTGGGGGAAAAGACCACGATCCCCTCCTGGGGCAGAATCCGTCCCGGCACCCCCAGGCCCACGCCTTTGACCTCGCCGTGCCGGGTGCGGGCCTGGGCGTCGGCGGCCAGCAGGTCCTTGCCCAACGTGCTGATGAGCGCATCCTGCTCGGGCATGGTGGCGGTGGGCCGTTCCCAGCGCTCCAGGATGGAGCCCTCCCGGTTCACCAGGGCCCAGCGTACGTTGGTGCCTCCCAGATCAAGGGCAATGACCAGGGGTTCCTTACTCATCTTTAAGACCTTCCGTCTGCAAGTCAGGCACTAAGTGCAGCAATGCCGGGGTGGGAATGGCCCCGGCCCGCACCAGCCGCGGCGGTTGACTGGCGGCATCCACAATGGTGGAGGGCAACCCGCCGGGACAGGGACCGGCATCCACAATGAGGGCGATCTCCCGGCCTAAATGCTTCTCCACCTGCCCGGCTGTGATGAGGGCGGGTTCCCCGGCCCGGTTGGCGCTGGTGCCGGTGACGGGCCAGCCCAGCGCCTCGATGAGCCGGCAGACGGGGCCGTGCGCGGGCTGCCGCACCCCCACCACGCCGGTATTCGCCGTCAGGGCCCGGGGCAGTCCGGGCAAGGCCGGCATCAGAATGGTCAACGGCCCCGGCCAGAAGCGCTCCATGAGCCGCGCCGCCACCTCGGATACGGATGCGACCAGCCGGGGGAGCATCTCCGGCCCGGACACCAGCACCAGCACCGGCTTGTCCGCCGACCGCCCCTTGGCGGCAAAGAGCCGCCGCAAGGCCGCTTCATGAAAAGGGTGGGCCGCCAGGGCGTAAAAGGTTTCCGTGGGCAGAGCCGCCAACTGACCGGCCGCCAGGGTGGACCGCACATCCTCGATCAACGCGGTGGCTGCTGCCTCAGACCACGTGACAATCCGCCCCATGCCGCCCATCATACCCTGCCCCCGCCCTCCTGACAAGGCTTGACGAAGGGTGAAGG
>CAZFWX010000175.1:0-4497 GCA_964522695.1 uncultured Desulfobacterales bacterium | reverse complement strand
TCCTCGAGTTCCCTCTCGCGCGCCTCCATCATCTCCCGGTAACGCCGTTCCAGTTCCTGTTCCCGGTCGCGCAGGGCCCTCTCGGCCTCCAACTTCTTGAGGGCCGAGATATCCTCGAGGGTTCGCTCATCCGCGGACTTGCGCTCGCACGCAACCTCCGCCTCCGACCGCCCGCGAGCGTAGCCTTGAGTGCGCTCTCGCGGATTTGAGTGGCCGCAGGCGCTGCCGACGAGCACGGCCGCCACATACAGGAAAAACCAGAGGTTGCGGGCCGGCGGCCGCCACTCCCTCAAGGCGTAAACTCCCAACAGGCAGGCAAAGGGGGTGAGCATGAATTTCCCCCGGCGGATATCCAGAATGGTGTCCATATAAACCAGCGCCTGGCCGAGGAAAATCACCAGGGGAGGAGCCCAGATGAGCCAGGTGTCCCGGAACCGGCGCCGCCAGCACAGGAGGATGCCCGCCAGCGACAGGCCGGCCAGCAGATTCCAGATAAAAACCGCGCTCTCCAGATGATAACGGGGGTCAATATCGGCATCCAGGGGATACAGGGTGGGAAACGGCAGGATATAGCCCAGGAACCCCAACAACAATGTCCCTTTCTCCTCCAACTCCGGGGTCATCCCCTGCATGGAGAGCACGATTTCGTGCTGGTCCTCCATGATTTCTCCGGAGAAATAGTCCGTGAAGGTCAGTTCCTTAAACTCCCCATAGAAAAATACCGTGCCCAGGATCAGCACCGCCATGAGCGGCGCAGCCTTCAAAGCGCGCCACGGCCGGGCCAGCCAGAATCCCGCCAGGATCAAAGCCGCCATCACCAGAGAGGCCTGCCGGCGCAGGATGAGCATGAACCCCAGGCTGAGGGTGAGGAGCAGGAGCCACCCCGCCAGGCGTTGGCCGTAAATGGCCTTCAAGGCGCAATAGACCGCCAGGACGATGAGCAGCAGCACCAGCGGGTCTTTCAGGGTGAAGCAGCAGATGTAAATATGCTGGGGCAGCAGCGCCAGCAGCAAGGCCCCCTGGCGCCCCAGGTCCTCGTCGAACCTGTCTTTGCCGATGAGGTACGTCACGACGCAGGTGAGCGTCCCGAAGATGATGTTGAACAAGACGCCGATGACGTGATACGGCCCGGTGAGGTAATAAAGGGCCCCCAGCACCAGGGGATAGCCCAGGTAGTCGATGGACAGCATCTTGTCCGAGGGGGTGGCGTACTGGCCCTGCCACAGTGACATGATGGCGATGGCGTCCTCGTGGTAGGTGAGGTCGTCCCGCCAGCCGTACACCGCGGAATTGCGGTCGATCATCTCCGGAAAGAAGATCATGATCACCGCCAGGCACAGCAGGCGCAAGCCCAGGGCCAGGAGCGCCAGGTTGACCAGAAAGCGGCGGGGGCTGTTCAGGGCCACCGGCGTCTCCGAGGGCCAGGCGATGCCCCGCTCCCGGTCGCTGAAAAAACGCCAGAGCACGAAAAAGAGCAGGAGTATGCACAGGTGGAGACCCAAGAAGATAATCATGGCGAGACCTCGCCGGAGGACTGCCGGGTAAAGAGTTGTCTGGCACCGGTAGCTGTCCGGTTGCTCCCCGCTGCGGCAATGGCTGATTCGTACTGCCGCACCACGGGCTCCAGCCGGAAATCTTCGGCCCGGCGGCGGCCGGCCGCGCCCAGCCGGGAGGCCAAACCACTGTCCGTGGCCAGCAGCGTCATGGCTGCGGCCAAGGCCGGCGCATCGTCCACCGGCGTCAGAAGCCCGTTGACGCCGTGGGTGATGATCTCCTCAGGCCCGCTGGGGCAGCGGGTGGCCACCACCGGCACGGCCAGAGCCATGGCCTCCAGGATCACATTGGCAAAGCCTTCCCAGGAGGAGGACAGCACCAGGGCTCGGGCTCGCGCCAGGTAGGCGAAGGGGTTGGCCTGAAAACCCAGAAAGGTCACTGCATCGCCCACTCCCAGGCTCTGGGCCAGGACCTCCAGCCGCAGCCGCTCCTCTCCCTGGCCCAAAATCATCAGCCGCACTGGCGTCTTTCTTCTCACCAAGGCCAGGGCCCTGAGGAGCAGAGGGTAGTTTTTCTGTTCCGTCAAACGGCTGATGGCGGCAAAAACAGGCATATCTTCCTCAAACCAGGGGTGTGCTGCGCCTTTAGCGGCCAGGAGGTTGATCCGCTCAAGATCACAGGGGTTTGAGATGACTACGCATTTTCCCGCCGGGACCCCGAAGTTGGCCGTCAAATCGCTTTTAATTCCCCGGGAAATGCAGATGATGCTGTCAGGCCGGCGATACAACAGCCTGGTTAGTAATCCTTTCAGGCGGCCCAGCCGCACATGGGCCAGGCTTTGGCTCAAGTGATTGCGCTCGCTGATCAACAGGGGAATGCCGCCCCCGGAAATCCGGTGCGCCACAATCGTCAGCCAGTTGGCAAAGGTAAGAAAAGACAGCACCACATCCGGCTTTTCCCGAATCATCACCCTGCATAAGCCTTTGATAAGTCTGGGGACATTGTAAAAACTGCCCCGCGTTAGGGGCACAATCCTGGTGTTGGCCGGTATATCCTGACCATAGGCGATGGCCTCCTTGAGGAGGACCAGGACCGGAGGCCGGGAAATCCGGTCCCAATGGCGCAAGAGATAGGTCATGACCCGCTCGGCGCCCCCTCCCTCCAGCGTGGAAATGACCAGGAGAATTTTTGGGGGGCCAGGCAACGCCGGGTCATTGGCAAGACAATGTTTCATGAGCGATCAAATCTCCCGCTTCCGGGCCGGTGCAGCATCTGTTTCTGTTACTCCCGAACCCTGCTGCGGTTCATCTGAGTTTTCGTAAGATAAAAAATCTGTGGTAGGGGAATTCAAAGACCGGATATGTTCTGATGACCGCAAATCCAACCGTATTGATGACATGAATAATTTTAGCCAGCGGATAGCCTTTCTTGCCGATTTCCCAATAATGCTCACCGTTGAAGATATGCACCGGGTCACGAAAACGGCAGATAGGGATGAGCTTTTTATAGATGCCGTAGCGAGGTATTTTTATATAGATGGGCAAATACCGGTTGGCATCCGGCAGAGATAAAATAACATGACGCGAGGATACCCGGAATATTTCCTGCAAACCTGGTAAAAAATCTTCAAAGGGAAGATGTTCAAGAATTTCGCAGGCCACCACTAATTCATAACTGTTCTCTCTGATAGGGATATTAAGGATTGAGCCGGCAAGATCAGGTTGAAGCCGCCGGTCAATATCCATCGTCACCACTTTATAATTTAACTTCTTCAGATAGTCAGCCAAGAAACCGTTGCCGATCCCGATTTCCAGTACCTTTGCCGGCTTCAATGAGACAACTTCGGCAATCTGGTGCCAGTAGCAGCAAAATCTCTCTTTGGTATCGTAAGAGAGATGAAAGTAATGATCCGGTTCAACCTGTGGCTTCATTTCTCATCTCTTTGCGGGCGGGGACGGGTTGGGGGATTGAATCCTCCCAACCCGGCCTTCCGGAGACGACAGGTCCCTTTTGGCGCCGATAAAGACGATGACGCTGGCGGTGCGGTGGTCCACCGGCAGCCGGGGCCACAGGAGCCAGATAAGCCCGGCCAGGACTTCCGGAACCGACCGCAATGTCAGAAAAATTTTTTGGCGCCACTTTGGCCAGGACCTGCCCGGATGGACGCAATTGGGGTCCAGGAAGATCAGGTGGCTGCAATGGCGCGGGTGAACGCCCGCGGCCAGATGGGCGGCCAGGAAGTCCTCCCGGCTCAACAGGACGTGGGTTTCCCGGAACCCGGGGTCAAACAGCCCCTTGATCTGCCCCAGCCAGCCGGTGTAGTTGGGAATAAAGGTGATCATGGTCCCGCCGGGGCGCAGGTAGCGGGCCATGGCCCGGATCACCCCAGCGGTATCGGGAAAATGTTCCACCACCCCCTGGGAAAAGATGATATCAAAACTGTTCTCCTGATCCAGCCGGGGGGCAAAGAGATCCTGACAAATCACCGTACCGGCGATTCTTTCCCGCTCCAAGAGGGCCCGGGCCTGCTCACAGCCCACCTCCGAGTAGTCCAGACCCGCAACTTCATAGCCCCACTCCCGGACGAAATAGGGGAGCCACAGGGACCGGGCGCAGCCGATTTCCAGGAACCGCATGGGTGAATGCACCGGCCTGGGCAGAAAGCGGCGGAACAGGTTGTCAAACTGGCGGTAGTAGGCCGGACCGGGAGTGAATCCGGTCAGGCGGATGGGCCGGGGCAACGGCTGCCGGCGCCACTGGGCCGACCATGTGGCCTCACCCACCAGGCCGGTCAGGCGTGAAATTTCGCCCTGACTTGCCATTCCGCCTTCCTGCACGATTTTATTACCGCCCAGCTTTACAGCGCCTCTGGGGACTTCTTCGCCGCAGTTACCAGCAGTCCGATGTACAGGAGATACAGGACTGCACCGGTAAGGGAAAAGAGTATCAGGGCCAGGTGAATGTCACCCCGCCAGCCTCCCAGGAGAAAGGAGCCCACCGTCG
>CAZFWX010000174.1:0-4569 GCA_964522695.1 uncultured Desulfobacterales bacterium | reverse complement strand
GTGGTGGCCCGGGGCATGGGCAAACCCTGCGTCTCCGGCGCCGAAGGCCTGGACATCAATTATGACCTCAAGGAAGCCCGGGTAGGCAAGACCGTTATCAAGGAAGGCGACATCGTCACCATCGACGGCACCGCGGGCGCAGTGTACCTGGGCTCGGTGCCCATGCTGGACCCGGAACTCCCCAAGGACCTGAAAGTTCTCATGGAATGGGCCGACAAGTACGCCAAGATCCAGGTCTGGGCCAACGCCGACACCCCGGACATGGCCCAAAAGGCCAGAAGCCATGGCGCCCAGGGCATCGGCCTGTGCCGCACCGAGCGCATGTTCAACGAGGCCGACCGGTTGCCCCAGATGCGCAACCTGATTCTGGCGGATTCCCCGGAGGAGCGCAAACGTTGGGCCGACAAGCTCATGCCCATGCAACGCCAGGACTTTTTTGAGATCTTCAAAGCCATGGACGGGCTGCCGGTCACCATCCGGCTTTTGGATCCACCGCTGCATGAATTTCTGCCCACCATCGAAGAACTCATCAACGACATCAACCGGCTGAGGGAATTCAGCCAGATCATGTACGCCCTGGAGCAAATTCCCGGCACGGTGGCCATGCTGGACCCGGATCTCTACAAACAGATGCCCAGCATCGAGAACATGACCCGGGAGTTCAGCGAGTACCGGGCCAAGGGGCTGGATCAGAAGCTCCTCAAGCAGAAAGAGAAAGTGCTGCGCCGGGTGCGGGTGCTGCACGAATACAACCCCATGCTGGGCAACCGGGGCGTGCGCTGCGGCATCTCCTTCCCGGAGATTTACGACATGCAGATCCAGGCCATTTTCGAGGCCACCGCCCTGGCCCTGCGGGATAAGATCGACGCCCGGCCGGAGATCATGATCCCCAACGTGTGCACCCGCCAGGAACTGGTCTGGGTGGAGCCCCGGGTGCAGAAAATTCACAAAGAAGTGGAAAAACGTTATAATGTAAAGATAAAATATAAGTTCGGCACCATGGTGGAAATCGCCCGGGCCTGTGTGCGGGCCGCCCGCCTGGCCGAAAGTGCGGAGTTCTTCTCCTTCGGCACCAACGACCTGACCCAGGGGACCTTTTCTTTCTCCCGGGAAGACGCGGAGAACAAGTTCCTGCCCATCTATAACACCGAGGGCATTCTCCGCCACAATCCCTTCGAGATCCTGGACGAACTGGGGGTGGGTTGGCTCATGCAGCACGCCGTCACCGAGGGACGCAAGACCCGCCCGGATCTGAAAATCGGCATTTGCGGCGAACACGGCGGCCAGCCTCAGGCCATCGAGTTCTGCCACCGCATCGGTCTGAACTACGTGTCGTGCTCCCCCATGCGCATCCCCATCGCCCGCATGGCTGCGGCCCACGCCATGATCAAGGAAAAGAAGGGCATCGGCGCGGTGTCCAAGTCGCTGTGAATAGACTGTGACGGGAGGGCTGGGGGATCGCTGCCTCATCCCCGCATAACACCCTTCCGCCCCCGCACGGGGAAGCAAAGCAGGGGCGGGCCGCCATCCGCCCCTTCTTTCTGTAACACTTAGACCATCGGCTCCCTCTCCCGGTTCACCTATCGGAGGGAGGCAAGTTGAACGTGCTGTACTTAAGGACTTAATGAAGATTCTGCCCACTATTGTTGTAAAAGACGCCTCCCGTCCGGTAATTTTCATCCAGGGGGGCATGGGAATCGGCATCTCACTGGCAGACCTGGCCCGAGCGGTGGCCAAAAGGGGCGGGATCGGCACCATCTCCAGCGCCGCGCTGGAATCTCTGGTCAGCAAACGCCTGGACAGGAAAGTCGATACCCGCGAGGCCGCAGCCATTGAAGTGGCTGAAGCCAAGCAGGGCGGCGGCTTCATTGCCATTAATATCATGGTGGCGCTGCAGAAAACCTTCTTTGACTCCATCCTGGGGGCCATTGACGGCGGCGTTGACGCCATCATCATGGGCGCCGGCCTGCCCACCACCCTGCCGGAGACGGTCAGTGAGGCCGATGTCGCCCTCATTCCCATTGTCTCGTCGGTCAAGGCCTTAAAGATCATCCATAAACGCTGGGCTACCCGGTACAAGCGCGTGCCCGACGCCGTCATCGTGGAGGGGCCGCTGGCGGGTGGACATCTGGGCTTCACCCATGCCGACCTGGAGAAGAAAGAGTCCCAGTTGGAGCATATCTTCCCGCCCATCAAGGAATTTGCCCGGGCCAACGGCGGTTTCCCGGTCATTGTGGCCGGCGGCATCTTTTACCGGGAGGACATTGTCCGGTGGGTCAATGAACTGGGCGCGGACGGCGTGCAGATGGGCACCCGGTTCGCCGCCACCCTGGAAAGCGGGGCCTCGCCGGAATTCAAGCAGGCCATCGTCAATTGCACCGCGGACGACATTATTGTGCCGGAAAAACCGGGCTCACCCTGCGGCCTGCCTTTCCGGCTGATTAAAACCTCCTCCGGTTTCCAGGTGGCCCTGCAGCAAGGCCGGCCCCCCAAATGCAACCGGGGCTATGTCCTCAGGAAAGATAAGGACGGCCAGTTCACCGAATGCCCCGCCAAAGAATCCTGCCAGGATTTCTGCATCTGCAACGTGCTGCTCAGCGCCCACGGCTATACCGACAAAGAGAAGCCCATTTTCACCGTGGGCCAGCGCGGCTACCTGGTGGACCGCATCCTCTCCGTGGACGAACTGATGGATGAGCTTACGGGCGTAAAGCAGCAAAGCAGCGGGGCCTGAACCTGGGGCCGCCTCCTCCCTGAAAGCCAGTTCTCAAACAAACCTTCCCGCCCGCCCTTCGGTGGCATAGGCTTTACGGCCTGTGTAGTCGCAGGCTGAAGCCTGCGGCTACAAAAAACCCCTCTTTGATCGCCCTCGGCATCAGCGTCCCTGGCACCCCTGGACAAATTCCTCGGGAGACTGCGGGCTGATCAGGACTTTCCGGGTCTGGGTCTCCACCAGCACCATGTCCTGATGGCGGGCGCTGGTGACGTAGGCCCGGAAGACCCCCCAGGAGCGGTTCCAGAAGATGCCCGTGCCGGCAAAGAGACCGCCGTTGCCCCAGAGCCGCAGGCTCCAGCAGGGGGTTTCCGTCAGCAGGGAGCACCCCACCACCGGCCCGAATTCCTTCTCCCCCCGGCGGCAGCGCACGATGAGCCGGCCGCCGGTCAGTTCATAGGCCACCGGCGCATAGAGGTAACATCCCCAACAGACAGCCGCCAGCACCAGACCGGCAAACAGGAAAACCTTCTGGTAGGCGGCGGCGAGAAAAAACCCCGCCACCAGCCCCAGGACCAAACCGGTCATAATCCTGATGGACATGCTCATGGGCGCGGCTTCCTGAATCATCCGGGCCTCCCCTTGCGCATTATTTTTCGGAACCCCTGACCGACAGGGCATTTTTCAGGGCCAGGGCCTTCTCCACCACCTCCAGGGGAGTCCTGCCCAAAATCCGCAACATGGCTTCCTTGCCCACTTCGCCCCGGTCGTAGATGATATCGGGCAGCGGCTCCCAGGGTTGAAGGTTCGCAAAGATGGAGCCCACGCCCCAGGCCAGGGTGCCGCCCTCCACGGCCTTGACGTCTGCCGGCTCATGAGCCCGGTCGAAGCCTGCGGCCCGCAGGTGCAGCAGCGGCGCCAGCGTCTCGATATCCTCGACATACTTGAGATTCAGGGCGCACCGCAACTCCGGATGAGTGCGGCCGGCCGTCAGGATGATGCCGGCGATGTGCCGGGAGGCCCCAAAGGCCGGCGGCGCCGGAATGAAAGTGCCAGCGGGCGTCTTTAAAATGCGGCCCGGAAAGGCGGCAACATCGCCCATCCCCTCTGCATGGGGCGTGGCATACCCCAGATTGCTCATGACCTCGGGGATGAGGGGAGAAATATCCTCCTGCACCAGGCGGGCGGCCGCGGCCGCCAGTTCCTGCAGCACCTGGTGGCGGGCCAGCTCCCGGGCAAAGGGGGCATAGGGGTTCACCGGCCCCACGCCCTGGCCCAACGGCAAGCCGTACTTCAGGGCCTGGCGCACCAGGTCCCGAGCCCGGTTCACCGCTTCCGGCACAGAGAGCCCCTGGGCCAGATGCACGGCCAGGGCCGTGGCCATGAGACACCCGGAACCATGGTTATGAGGCGCGGCCAGGCGCTCCCCGGCCAGGTGGTAGGCGTTTTTGCCGTCGGTGAGCACGTCCACAGGCTCTCCCGGCAGATGCCCCCCCTTGGCCAGGACCCAGACGGGCCCCAGGGCCGCAAGGCTCCGGGCCGCCTCCTCCAAATGGGCAGGCGAGTCGATTTCCATGCCCGTCAACCGGGCCGCTTCCGGCACATTGGGGGTGAGGATGTACGTCAGGGGAAAAAGCAGATCCTTTAAGGCAGCGATCCCGGCCTCATCCAGCAGCGGCTCCCCCCGTCCCGCGGCCAGCACCGGGTCCAGAACAAGGGGAATTTTGGGGGAGGGGGCAAAGGGTCGGAGCCCCTTTCCCCCTCCCCCAAACCCCCTCCCCCAACCCCTTAACGCTTCTTGGCCGGAGAAGCCGGGACCACAGGCTCCGTCTTTTCCGGCTCCGGTAAGGGGGTTG
>CAZFWX010000173.1:0-4678 GCA_964522695.1 uncultured Desulfobacterales bacterium | reverse complement strand
CCCCCTATAGATGATGGTGGGGGAGTTTCGGGCGAATGTCGGGGGGATTGCCTCCCCAGCCCCGGTGCTCCGAAAAGGTCCTTATCTCCCTCTCCCCCGATGGGGGAGAGGGCCGGGGTGAGGGGGCAAACTTTTCTTGATGATCGGTGGCACAGGCTTTCCAGCCTGTGGGCTAAAAGACGGCGGGCGCGGAGAGCCGCCCCCACAGGGATTTTCAAAACCAAGGGCTCATGGCGTCTTTTCTGCAATGACAGAGCATCGCCTTGCGCGAGTACGGAGGTGACCGTGCCGAGGTGGAAGTTTATGGGGCGCTGGGGCTGGCTCCTGGCCCTGTTCCTAAGCCTGGCGGCCTGTGGCGATAGGACGGCCTATACCCCGCCGCCGCCCCCCAAGGTGACAGTGGCCCAGCCGGTGCGCCGTCAGGTGACCAACTACCTGTCGCTCACGGGCAACACCCAGGCCGTCAACACAGTGCAGTTGCGCGCCCGGGTGGAAGGCTACCTGGAAAAGGTGCTGTTCCAGGACGGGGACCAGGTGAAGAAGGACCAGCTTTTATTTCTCATCCAGCAGAATACCTACCAGGCCAAGCTGCAGCAGGCCGAAGCGGAAATTTTGTCCCAGAAGGCCCGCCTGTTTCATGCCAAAACCGAGCTGGCCCGGTTTTCCAGCCTGGTGAAGCAAAAAGCCGCGTCCCAGACCGACGTGGACAACTGGCAGTATCAGCGGGATGCGGCCCAGGCCGCGGTCCTGGCCGCGGAGGCCCAGCGGGACCTGGCCAAGCTGGACCTGAGCTACACCCGGGTCACGGCCCCCTTTAACGGCCGCATCGACCGGCGCCTCAAGGACCCCGGCAACCTGGTGGGCGGCGGGGACAAAACGGTGCTGGCGGAACTCAATCAGATCGACCCCATTTACGTCTATTTCACCATCAACGAGCAGGATCTGCTGCGGATGATGGGGGAAAGCGGCAGGCTGCCGGATAAGGCCAACTCCAGGCGCTGGCCGGTATCCTTCGGCCTGGCCAACGAAAAGGGCTATCCCCACGAAGGTTACCTGGATTTTGCGGCCATCAGCGTCACGCCCACCACGGGCACCCTGCTCATGCGGGGCGTCTTCGCCAATCCTGACAGCAAAATCCTGCCCGGTATGTTCGCCCGGGTGCAGGTGGCGGAATCGCGCCCCTCGGCTGCGCTCATCGTGCCCCAGGTGGCCTTGGGGTTCGACCAGCAGGGGCCCTACGTCCTGGTGGTCAACGACAAGAAGGTGGTGGAGCGCCGGGCCGTCACCCTGGGGCCGGTGGTGGGCGACTGGCGCGTGGTGGCCGAGGGGTTAAAAGGAGAGGAAAGAATAGTGGTGAACGGCCTGCTCCGGGCCATCCCGGGCCGGGAGGTCACCCCCGAGCCGGGCGAGGTGGCGCCTCCTGCCGCCGAGGCCGCTGAGCCGGCCTCCCAGGAAAAGCAGGCCGGCCCATGATCTCCAAATTTTTCATTGAACACCCCATCTTCGCCAACGTCATCGCCATCATCACCATGATCATCGGCCTGGTATGCTTCAACACCCTGCCGGTGGCCCAGTACCCCAACATCGTCCCGCCCACCATCCAGGTCACCACCAAGTACCCGGGGGCCAGCGCCGAAGTCATCGCCCAGACGGTGGGCATCCCCATCGAGCAGGCAGTGAACGGGGTGGAAAACTCCCTGTACATGTCCTCCCAGAGCGGCAGCGACGGTTCTTACACCCTCACCATCACCTTCAACGTGGGCACCGATCTCAACACCGCCCTGGCCCTGACGCAGAATCTGGTGAACAGCTCCCTGGCCCAACTGCCCCAACCGGTACAGCAGCAGGGGGTGACGGTGAAGAAGGTGGCCACGGACATCCTCCAGGTGATCAGCGTCTATTCCCCGGAGGACAAGTTCGATGACGCCTTCCTGTCCAACTACGCCATCATCAATCTGCAAAACCCCCTGGGCCGCCTGCCTGGCGTGGGCTCCATCCGGGTGGTGGGCGCGGGCCCCTACAGCATGCGGGTCTGGCTGGACCCCAACAAGCTCCAGAGTTTCAACATCACCACGCTGGATGTCCTCAGCGCGGTGAAGGCGCAGAATGTCCAGGTGGTGGCCGGCCAGCTGGGCGGGCCACCTGCGCCGACAGACCAGACGTTCCAGTTCACCATCAATGCCCTGGGCCGCCTCTCCGACGTGGAGCAGTTTGAAAATATCATCGTCAAGAGCGTCCGGGGCGAGCAGGGCCAGGCGCCCCAGATCGTGCGCATCCGGGACCTGGCCCGGGTGGAGCTCTCCCAGCAGTTCTACAGCAACTTCGCGGGCATCAGCGGCAAGAAAACCACCCAGATCCTCATCTTTCCCCTGCCCGGGGCCAACGCTCTCAGCACCGCCGAAAATGTCCGCCAGGCCATGGCCAAAATGAGCAAGGATTTCCCCGCAGGCCTGGCGTACGCCATTCATTACGACACCACGGTGTTCATCCGCTCGGCCGTCAACGCGGTGTACGAGACCCTGTTTGAGGCCGCGCTGCTGGTGCTCATCGTCATCATGGTATTCCTCCAGAACTGGCGGGCCACCCTGGTGCCGGCCACCACCGTGCCGGTGACCATCATCGGCGCCTTTGCGGCCATGGCCATGCTGGGCTTCAGCATCAACCTCATGACCCTGTTCGCCCTCATCCTGGCCATCGGCATCGTGGTGGACGACGCCATCGTCATCGTGGAGAATTCCTCGTACTACATCGAGCGGGGGCTGTCTCCCAAGGACGCCACCATAAAGGCCATGGGGGAGATGACCGGCCCGGTCATGGGCATCACCGTGGTGCTCATCGCAGTGTTTCTGCCGGCCGCCTTCTTCCCGGGCATCACCGGCCAGCTTTTCCGGCAGTTCGCCCTGGTCATCGCTTCCACTGCGGTCATCAGCGCCGTCAACGCCTTAACGCTCAAGCCTGCGCAGTGCGCCCTGTGGCTCAGGCCCCGGACGGAAAAACCGGTCAACCGGTTCTATCGGGGCTTCAACCGGGTCTACGGCGTCGTGGAGGGCCTCTACGTCAAGCTGGTGCGGCGCATGGTGCAGCGGCCCGGCCCGGTGATCGCCCTGTTTTTCGCCATCATCGTCGTGGCGGGCTGGTTTTTCTTCCAGCACCCCACCGGCTTTTTGCCCGATGAAGACCAGGGGTATTGCATCATCGTGGTGCGTCTGCCCGACGCCGCGTCCCAGCCCCGGGTCAAGGAGGTGTCCCGCCGGGTGGACGCCATCCTGGGGAAAACCAAGGGCGTCAAGGCCTGGGTCACCATCGGCGGCTACTCGGTCCTGGACGGGGCCAACGTCAGCAACACCTTCACCACCTTCTGCATTTTCCAGAGCTGGCATGAGCGGGGCGCGGCCCTGAATCAGCTCAATATCCTGGCCCATTTGCGCCGGGAGTTCGCCCAGGTGCAGGAGGCCATGATCGTTCCCCTCATCCCGCCGGCCATCCGGGGCCTGGGGAGCGCCGGCGGCTTCCAGATGATGCTGGAGGACCGGGGCAGCCTGGGGCTGGCCCAACTGCAGCAGGCGGTCTGGGAGGTCATCCGCGCGGCGGAGGCCCAGGCCGGGGTGCAGCGCCTGGCCACCACCTTCAGCGCCCGGAGCCCCCAGCTCTACCTGGACATCGACCGGGTCAAGGCCGAGTCCCTGGGGGTGCCGCTCATTTCCGTGTTCGACACCCTGCAGGCCTACCTGGGTTCCAGTTTCGTCAATCTCTTCAACAAGTTCAACCAGGTCTTCCAGGTCTACCTGCAGGCCGACGCCCCTTATCGCCTGGAAACGGACGACATCAAGGGTCTCTACGTGCGCAATGCCCAGGGGGAGATGGTGCCCCTGGGGACCATGGTGCAGGTGCGGCGCACCCTGGGCTCGGAGCTGGTCACCCGCTATAATCTCTATCCCGCTGCGGCCGTGTTCGGGGCCGCGGCCCCGGGCTTCAGCTCGGGCCAGGCCCTGAAAGTCATGGAGCAGGTGGCGGCCCACGCCCTGCCCCAGGGCATGGCCTTCGATTGGACGGCCACGGCGTTGCAGGAAAGACAGGTGGGCCTCCAGGCCTACTTCATCTATCTCCTCTCCATCGTTCTGGTGTACCTGGTCCTGGCCGCCCTGTACGAAAGCTGGACCAGCCCCGCCGCGGTCATCGTCACCGTGCCCCTGGCCCTGGTGGGGGTGCTCCTGGGCCTGGTCTCCCGGGGCTACGACAACAACCTCTACACCCAGGTGGGCCTGGTGCTGATGATCGCCCTGGCCAGCAAAAACGCCATCCTCATCGTGGAGTTCGCCCGGGAGCTGCGGGAAGAGGGCCTGTCCATCCCCGAGGCCGCGGTGGAGGCCACCCGGCGCCGCTTCCGGCCCATCATCATGACCTCCTTCGCCTTCATCCTGGGCGTGACGCCCCTGCTCCAGGCCGCCGGGGCCGGCGCCGCCAGCCAGCGGGCCATCGGCACGGTGGTCTTCGGCGGCATGCTGTCCTCCACCCTCATCGCCATCCCCTTTGTGCCGGTTTTTTACTTGGTCATGCAGAGTCTGGAGGAGCGGCGCAAAAAGGCCAAGGTTGCGCCGCCGCCGCAAGCGAAGTGATGAGTTGAGGGCGGGAGCCAAGGGCCGGTGGCGCAGGCTTTTCAGCCTGCGCCACCGAAATT
>CAZFWX010000172.1:0-4690 GCA_964522695.1 uncultured Desulfobacterales bacterium | reverse complement strand
ACCTGACCCTGCACATTTACAACCCTGCGGTGAAAGAGGGGCAGGCGCGCCTGGCTGCGGTGACGGTCTGGTGAGACTGCCTTCCTGAGGAATTCTCTGTTGGAAATAAATTATGTTCGACCGCCGTCTCGTCCAAAACTTCGATTGGTTGCTGCTGGGGCTGGTTTTTCTCATCTGCTCCCTGGGGCTGGTGAATCTCTACAGCGCCGGCTACAACCGCACCCCCGAGGGCGCCAATCCCCTGTACCTGAAGCAGTTGTACTGGCTAGGGGTGGGCCTGACCCTGATGGTGGCCACCTTCATCTATGATTACCGCCACCTGGAGAAGCTGGCGGTGGTCATCTACCTGGTGAGCATCGTTTTGTTGGTGGCGGTTATGGTGGGCGGCAAGATGGTCTCCGGCTCCCGGCGCTGGCTGGCCCTGGGGCCGGTTTCCTTCCAGCCCTCGGAACTGGTGAAGATCGCCGTTATTTTGCTGCTGGCCCGCTATTTCCACGTCCGCACCCGGCCCGAACCGTTGCGCCTCCAGGAGCTGCTGGCGCCCCTGGGCCTGGTGCTGCTCCCCGTGGCCATCATCATCAAGCAGCCGGATCTGGGCTCAGGCATCCTGGTGTTTCTGGTGGCGGCCACCATAATTCTCTTTGTGGGGGTGAACTGGCGGACCCTGCTCATCGGACTGGCCTCGGTGATCCTGGCCGCGCCCTTCGCCTGGCACTTCTTGAAGGAGTATCAGAAGCAGCGTCTGTTCACCTTCATGGACCCGGAAAAAGATCCTTTGGGAGCCGGCTACCATATCCTCCAATCCATGATCGCCGTGGGTTCCGGGCAATTCTGGGGGAAAGGCTTTTTGCACGGCACCCAGAGCCAGCTGCACTTTTTGCCGGAACAGCACACGGATTTCGTCTTTTCCGTGTTTGCCGAAGAATGGGGCTTTGTGGGTTCGGCCCTCCTGGTGCTCCTCTACGCCGGCCTCACCCTCTTTGGCCTTAATGTGGCCCGGGGCTGCAAGGACCGCTTCGGGCAGCTTCTGGCCGTGGGCGTCACCGCCCTGATCTTCTGGCAGGTGTTCATCAATCTGTCCATGGTCACCGGCCTCATGCCGGTGGTGGGCATCCCCCTGCCCCTGTTCAGCTACGGCGGCTCCTCCCTCATCACCACCTTCCTGGCCCTCGGGGTGCTCCTGAACATCCGCATGCGCCGGTTCCTGACGGGGGGGTGACCCCGTAGCAGCCAGCCGCAGCTCTGATACTGAGCTACGACCAAAGAGCGTTCTTTTTAGCCGCAGACTTCAGCCTGCGCCTGCACAGGCTGGAAAGCCTGTGCCGCCATTTGATTGCCACTCGGCCTGAAGCCTGCTGATGACGGAGCAGCAGTGATACGCAAAGTGCCATGGCCCCCTGGCTCACGCTGGCCAAGGGAAAACCCCATAACCCGGCGGGAAGGAAATCAAGACATGGGTTCCGTACCCTGCGGCAGTTCACCCCTTTTTCCCGATACGGGGCGGCAGTGGTGCGTTTCAAGAGGCTGACTCCATGAAAAATTTGGTGTAAGATGCAAGGTTTGCCAGATTGACGCAGTTTATTGCTTTAGAGGAGAAAAAGCTTGTGGAACTGGGTCCCCAGGTGCTGCCCACGGTCCTGAAATCTGAAGCTGACATTACTTATCTGGATTACGAAACCAAAGACCAGATCTGCACGATTTTTCCAGTAGATCTTTGGGATAATATTCCGGAAACTGATATTTTGTTAAAATCAGACAATTATAAAGAGTACGTCACCGACATCTATGACTGCTGTATTGCCAACCATGTGATTGAACATACAGATGATGTTATTTCATGAATCCAGTCGATAAATTCTATTTTAAATGATGACGGCTTAATATTTTTATCAATTCCCGACAAAAAATACACATTCGACAAACACCGGGCCAACTCCTCGTGAGCCCATCTCATTACAGACTATTTTCTGGGAGGTAACAGGTCTGAGAAAGAACATATTTTAGAAATAGCCTTCTTGTATGACAATGAATTTATCGGCAAAGAATTTGATTTTCCCAAAACCTTGAATAAATCCTTTTTGGCGGAACAGCTCAACAGGAATGCCTGGATAGGACTTCACCGCCATGTTTTTGAGCCGGAAACTTTTGAGGATCAGATTATTGCCCCCCTTATTTTCGCCGGTTTCCTGGATTGCGAAGTTCTTTATTGTGAAAGAGCCTCCGCGGAGGTTCCCGGTCACGAATTTCATTGTGTTTTGCGGAAAACCCCTTGTCCCCAGGCAAATTTTGACGGAGAGGCTTTTTTGGGGAAAAACAGATTGGTTTTGGAGGCTTCCCGTGAGGACTCTCCTGAAATTCCTCCGGAAACTCCCTCTGTCCCTGAATCTGCAAGTGCCACCGAACCTGGCCCTGAGCCTGTGACATTTTCTTTTGGCCCCAAAATGCTCCGCCTTTTAAAGCTCTTCGAGAAGCTTGTCCATTTCGTCTCCAGGGTGGCTCATAGATAATATGTGGCGAAATGGACCAGCCGTGCAGCCATCCCGGCAGAGCCAGCGAATATTTTTTAAACCCCTTGCCCCTGCGGCCAACCGGGGCGTCGGCCCTCCAGGCGCGGCGGGATGATTTTTTTCAAAAAAATTTTTGACAGAGCGGGAAAAATGGGTTACAAGGGCATTCGTGAAAAGTTACACATGAGCCGCACCCTTGAAACTTGGCAAAATAGCGTATAACTACCTGAATTAGCAATTAAAACAGCGAGGTGATGACCTGGCATGATTGATATCGATTGGACTCTATTTGCACAGCTGGGCAACTTCCTCTTGTTGGTGTTCCTGCTGAATGTCGTGCTCTTCCGGCCCATCCGCATGAGCTTGAAGGCGCGGCAGGCCAAGATGGCCGGCTATGAGGGAGATGTGGCCCAACTCGCGGAACAGGAACAGGGCTTACAGGCCGAAGTCCAGGAAAAGCTCACCGAGGCGCGGCGCCAAGGCCTGTCTCAGCGGGAATCCTTGCGGCAGGAGGGTTCCCAGGCCGAGGCTTCTTTGCTCGAGCAGGTGAAAAAGGACGTGGAGGCCGAGTGGACCCGGGTGGAAGCCAAGATCAAGGCCGACATGGATCAGGCCCGGAAAGCCTTGAAGGACCAGGCCCAATCCTTCGCCCAGGCGTTGGCCGCCAAGATTCTGGGGAGGGACGTGGCATGAAGACGCCGATGCGAGCGGGAAATTCCTTACTTGTCCGCCTGGCCCTGACCAGCGCGGGGGTGCTCATGCTGGCCGGGGCGGCGTATGCCGCGGGCGGTGGCGAGCATGGCGGCATCACCCCGGCCAAGATGGATGACTTCATCTGGCGCACCGTCAACTTCCTGGTGTTCGCCGGCATCCTCATCAAGCTGGCGGCCAAACCCGCCAAAGCCTTCTTCGCCCAGCGGTCCCAGGACATCGCCCAGACCCTGGATGACCTGGAAGCCCAGAAGGCTGCCGCTGAAAAGGCCGTGGCCGACGCCGAAGCCCGCCTGGCCGCGGTGGCCGCGGAGCGGGAAGGCATTATCAAGCAGTTCGTGGCCGAAGGCGAGGCCGAAAAGGCCAAGATTGTCCAGAAGGCCGAGATGGTGGCGGAGCGCATCAAGGAAATGGCCGCCATGACCATCTCTTCGGAAACCAAGAAGGCCGCCCAGGAACTGAAAAAGGAAGTGGCGGTCCAGGCCACCCAGTTGGCCGAGGAAATCCTCCGGAAGCAAATCACCTTCACCGACCATCAGCAGTTGGTGGAGGAATATCTCAATAAGGTGGTGGAGAAGCATTGATTGACCTGACCGTATCCCGACGTTATGCCAAGGCCTTGCTGACTCTGGGACAGGAAGACGGCAAGTACCTGGAGTACGGCGAGGAGTTGCGCGGCTTCGCCCAGCTCCTGGACCGGGAGCCGGAGTTGAAGAACGCCCTGCTCAATCCGGTTTACGGCATGGAGGAGCGCAGGTCTTTGCTTCTCCAAGTCATTGAGCTCCTCAAGGCCAGCCCCGTGGTGGGCAACTTCCTCAAACTCCTCTTTGACAAACACCGCCTGGCGGCTCTGGCCGGCATCTCCCAGGTCTACCAGCAACAGGTGGACGTCCTGGAGAACGTCAGCCGGGCCCGGATCACCTCCGCCATCCCGCTGGATGAGGCCATGCGGGACCGCCTGCGCCAGGCCCTGGAGCAGGTCACCCGCTCCAAGGTGGTCATGGAAGTGGAAGAAAACTCCGAAATCCTGGGCGGCATCATCGCCCGGGTGGGCGACTTGGTGCTGGACGGCAGCGTCCGCACCCAGCTGGACACGCTAAGAGAATCCTTAACAAAAGGTGAGGTCGTATAAATGGAAATCAGAGCCGAGGAAATCAGCCAGATTATTCGGACGCAAATCCGGGACTATGAAAAGAAGGTGGAAGTAGCCGAAACCGGCACCGTGCTGTCCGTGGGTGACGGTATTGCCCGCGTCTACGGCGTGGAAAAATGCATGGCCATGGAACTGTTGGAGTTCCCGGGCGGCATTTTCGGCATCGCCCTCAACCTGGAAGAGGACAACGTGGGTTGCGCCATCCTCGGTGAGGACACCCACATCAAAGAGGGCGACATCGTTAAACGCACCGGCCGCATCGCTGAGGTGCCGGTGGGCGACGCGGTCATCGGCCGGGTCATCGACCCGGTGGGCAACC
>CAZFWX010000171.1:0-4774 GCA_964522695.1 uncultured Desulfobacterales bacterium | reverse complement strand
CCCTCCCCCCACACCCCCATCCCCAACCCCCTTTATGGCCCCGACTTCCTCGGCCTAAAAAGCGCTAAGGGATTGGGGGTGGGGGTGTGGGGGTAAGGGGCTCGCCCCTTAGCCCCCTCCCCCACAACAAAAAAAGGGTTGGGAGGCTTGAGCCTCCCAACCCTTTGCTTATGATGGGGTTTGTCTCTCGTTCAGCGGGACGCGGCTTTGGCCAGTTTCTCCCGCTGGGACATGCAGTTCCGGCAGAAAGGCGTTTCCGGGATCACCTCCAGGCGCCGCGGTTCGATGGGCTGGCCGCAGGCCTCGCACTCGCCGTAGGTGCCGTTTTCCAGTCTGAGAAGGGCTTCTTCGATGGCTTCCAGTTCCTGGCGCTTGGGGCCCAGCAGGGTGAGGTGGGTCTCGGCCAGGAGGCTCACCGCGGCCTGGTCCTCTTCATCCCGGGCCGTGGACAGCATTTCCTGGTAGCCGTCGCCGATGTTGCTCTTCAGCTGGTCCTTCACTTCCAGCCACAACCGGCGTTTCCGCTCCAGGAGCCTTTCTTTGACTTCGTTCAGCTTTTCCGGGTTCAGTCCCGTCATGCAAGCTTCCTCCCCCGATATGGGTCGCGGGGCGGCCTGGGGGAGGCCCCCCGGTTTATTCCAAAAAGTCCTCCAACGCCGCCTTGCGGGTGGGGTGCTTGAGTCGTTTCAAGGCCTTCTTTTCGATCTGCCGGATGCGCTCCCGGGAAACCTTGAAGGTCCGGCCGATCTCTTCCAGGGTATGCTCCACTTCGTCGCCGATGCCGAAGCGCATCTTCATGATCTTTTCTTCCCGCTGGGTCAGGGTGTTCAAGATCATGTCGGTCTTTTCGGTGAGCTCGGACTCCAGGATGCCCTCGTAGGGAGAGATGGCCTTGTCGTTGCGAATGAAGTCGCCCAGCCGGTCGCCTTCGTCGCCCACGGGGGTTTCCAGCGAGATGAGCTCGTCCGAGAGGTTGGTGACCATGAGGATTTTATCCTCGGCCACGCCTGAGCGCTCGGAAATTTCCTTCAAGGAGGGCTCCCGGCCCAACTCCTTGAGGAGGTCGTAGAAAGCGCGGTAGCACCGGTTGCGGATTTCCTGGAGGTGCACCGGGATGCGGATGGTCCGGGTCTTGTCGTAGATGGCCCGGGTGATGGTCTGCCGGATCCACCAGGAAGCAAAGGTGCTCAACCGGTAGCCGGTGGTATAGTCGTACCGGGTCACGGCCTTCATCAGGCCCAGGTTGCCTTCCTGGATCAGGTCCGAGAAGGTGAGGCCCCGGTGCAGGTACTTTTTGGCAATGCTCACCACCAGACGGAGGTTGGCCTTGATCATTTTGTCCCGGGCGTTGGTGACCTCGGACTCGGTCTTGCGGATGTGCTCCATGAGTTCCCGGATCTCTTGGGCCTGGGGATGGAGCCGCAACACCTTTTGCAAAGTCTGATGAATCAGGCGGAAGAGCTTCTCTTTGGCCTGGGCGCTTTTCTCGGCGTTCTGGTACCAGCCCTGCACCTTCCGTTTCAGCGCCTCCACTTCATCCAGATCGGAGGCGGCCAGCAGCACGAGCTGCAAAACGGTGTCCTGGCCGTGCTTGATAATGCGCCCCAGGTCGCGCTCCTCTTCGGGCGTGAGAATGGAGTAGCGCAGCATTTCCCGGAAATAGGCCGCCACCAATCCCTCGTGCTCCGGGATTTCCTCCGCTTCCAGCCCCTCTTCCATCTCCACGTCCGTGGGTTCTTCCGCCAGACTGAAGGAGTTGGGATGCAACTGTTCGGTGACGTCCAGCTCTTCTTCCTGAGTCAGCTCAAAGCCTTCCCGGAACGCCAGGGGATCATTTTCCTCCTCATTGATAAAGAAGGGAAACTTGTCGTAGTTCAGGACGGCCTCGTTGTTGCCGCCCAGATCGATGATCCGCTTAAGATATTCTTTTTCCATGGCTTTATTGGTTACAGGCTCCTGCTCAGTGCCTGGTAAATTAAAAAGATGATTTTACTTTTCCTGGAACGAATGTCAAGAAAAAAAAGTGGCCATAATTTTTTTTCGGCTACTTTCTCCTTCGGTTTAAATTAATTATGGCTTGTACCCTTGTCAAGGAACCCTCCGCCGTGAATCTTGACCAATTCCGCCCCTTTTGGGTAAGATGCCCAGGAAAGCAGTTTTATCCTGCAAACAGGAGATCACCGTGCCCCACCGGCTCATTGTGGACCTCACCGAAGGGGAGGAGGTGCGCCAGTATTTTGTCATCCGCCAGGTGGAGCGGCGCACCGACAAATCCGGCAAGCCCTTTCTCACCCTGGTGTTAGGCGACAAAAGCGGCTCCATCACGGCCCGGGTCTGGAGCGAAGTCCTGGGCCGCTGCCCCGGCCCCTTCGCCCCGGGCGACCCTGTGGGCGTCCGGGCAGTAGTGAGCTCGTACCGGGGCGAGCTGCAGCTCACCGTGGAAAATCTGGTCACGGTGGCGCAACTGCAGGCCCAGGGCAAGGAGCTCCGGGAGTATGACCCCGAACTACTGCACCAGGCCACCCCCTACAACCGCCAGGAGCTCTGGGAGGACCTGCGGGAGATCACCGAAGTCCACATGGAGCCGCCCTTAAAAGACCTGGTGCTGCGCATCCTGGAGAATTACCGGGATGAACTTCTGGTTTCGCCCGCCGCCCGCCTCTACCACCACCCCTACCTGGGGGGGCTTTTGGAACACACCTGGACCATGGCCCGCCATGCCCTGGCCTCCCTGACCATCTACCCCTATCTCAACGGCAGCCTGGTGCTGGCCGGCGCCATGCTGCACGACCTGGGCAAAATCAAGGAGTTGGCCAACCCCCTGGCCCCGCAGATCACCGTGCCCGGGGCGCTTTTGGGGCACATCGTCCTGGGCTGGGAGATGGTCCGGGAGGAGGCCCGGGCCCTTGATCTGGCCGATTCCCCGCTTCTGGTGGAGTTGGAGCATATCATTCTGTCCCACCACGGTTCCCTGGAATTCGGCTCCCCCATCCCGCCCAAAACGCCCGAAGCCCTGCTGGTTTCCTTGTTGGACGACCTGGACGCCAAGCTCAAGATGATGGACCAGCACTTGAAAGGGGACACGGGAGACAGCCTCTTTACCACCTACCATCGCGCTTTGCAGCGGGACCTCTACAAAGGCAGCCCCCAGGCCCCGGCCGCCGCGAACGAAGGCGAAGAGGAATCAGGCCGCCAGGCTGATGCTGACTGAGAAATCCCCCATCTGGGGCCTCCAGCCCCTGTCATCTTGCAAAAAAAATCTTAAGAAATCTTGCTGTTTATTGACAAAAACGAAACTTGCCTTAATTTTTAATTAAAGTTTTTAACATTGGTCCGTGGCCATGCGCCTCGGGCATGACCCGGTGCACGGTATCCCCAACTCAGGAGGTCGCGATGTTCAAGAACATTTTAGTGCCCCTGGACGGCTCCGAACTGGCAGCCAAAATCCTTCCCCAGGTAGCGGAACTGGCCAAAACCTTCAATGCCCAGGTGACCGTTCTGCATGTCTGCCACACCGAAGGCTTCGGAGTGGGCGAAGCCACGCCGGGCGTCATGGCGACCGCCCCGGCTGCGGAAAAGAAGGTCTGTGAGGCATTCCTGAACAAAGCCGGCAACGACCTCAAGTCCCAGGGCGTCAACGTCTCCTGGGCCTGCATGGAGGGGGAGCCGGCCCGGGAAATCATCGCCTACGCCGCCAAGAACCAAGTGGACCTCATCGCCATGGCCACCCATGGCAAGGGGGAAGTGGCCTGGGTGCTGGGCAGCACTGCGGAAAAAGTGGTCTCCCATGCCACCGTGCCAACCCTCCTCTTCAGAGTCATGGAATTCAAGCCCCCCCTGCTGAAAGAGGAATTTTTCCTGTAAGTACTTTAAGAAATTGCTTTTCCTGACATTCTGGATCACACCGACGGGTCAAAGGCGAGCCCGCCTCTGGCCCTTTTCTTGTGAGCCAAGACCTTGACCTTCTGTCTTTGGCCTCCACTCTCCCGGCCTGCGCAGATGCCCTTCCTTGTAATATGTATTGACCCATAAAGCTCTTCTGTGTTAACGACGAAATGATTTTCCGAGGAATTGCCAGGAAAACCGGCAGGCGGACCGTAAGCCCCCTGGTTGTGACCATTGTTGCGGGAAAATGCAAGGAGGAACGAAACGGTGAAGGGAAAAGCGGTTGTCTCGGCCCTGCTGACCATCGCCCTCGCGGCCGGCGCGGCCCTGGGGCAAGGCGGCGGATTGACCCCGGAGGCGGTGAAAAATGGCAGATTTTTCAGCGAACTCTTTGAGAATAAAAGATGGGTGCAGCTGAAAAATGGCGTCTACAGCCTGCGCCAGGAGGATGATATTCTGGATATCCGGCTCATAAACGGGGCCTTGGGGGACTTAAACGGCGACGGCGCCGGGGATGCGGCCGTCATCCTGTCCACCAATACGGGGGGCAGCGGCTCTTTTATCGAACTGGCTGCAGTCATTAATGAAAAAGGCCAGCCCCGGCACGTGGCTTCGGAGGAACTGGGTGACCGGGTCAAGGTGGAAAAAATCGTCATCCACAACGGCGTCATCACCCTGAACCTGGTGGTGCACGGCCCGGAAGACCCGTCCTGCTGCCCCACGCGCCGGACTACGATGCGCTTTAAACTGCAAGGTACCAAGCTGGTGCAGCAGTAGAACCCCGGGGGAGGGCTGGGGGACCTGAGGTCCCCCACCCTCCCCCAGACCCCCTCCTCACCCCCGCATACTTGGACGGGGAAGGCGGAACTTGCGTCCCGGCTTCCCCGGT
>CAZFWX010000170.1:0-4810 GCA_964522695.1 uncultured Desulfobacterales bacterium | reverse complement strand
CAAGATTCTCTTTTCATACCCCAATCAGCAGCAGCAGCACGGCCATGCGCACGGCCACGCCGTTGGTCACCTGTTCCAGGATCACCGAATAGGGGCCGTCGGCCACCTCCGGAGAAATTTCCACGCCCCGGTTGAGCGGGCCCGGGTGCATGACGATGACGTCGTCTTTGGCCAGGGCCAGGTGCCGGGGGGCCAGGCCGAAGTGGGTGCTGTATTCCCGCAGGGTGGAAAGAAAATTCTGGCCCATACGCTCCAACTGCAGCCTGAGCATCATAATAACGTCCGCGTCTTGGGCCGCCTCATCCAAAGATGAGGTGACTTCCGCGCCCAGGGCCTCCAGCCCCGGCGGCAGCATGGTGGCGGGTCCGGCCACCACCACCCGGGAGCCCATCTTGGTGAAGGCCAGGATGTCGGAGCGGGCCACCCGGGAATGGAGAATGTCCCCGGCGATGGCCACCTTAAGCCCGTCCAGGCGGCCTTTGGCCTCCCGCACAGTGAGCAAATCCAACAGTGCTTGGGTGGGATGTTCGTGCAGGCCGTCGCCGGCGTTGATGACCCCGCATTTCAGACGCCGGGCCAGGTAGTGGGGCGCGCCGCTGGCTTGATGCCGGATGATGAGGAGATCCGGGGCCATGGCCTGGAGATTGGCGGCGGTGTCCGCCAGAGTTTCGCCCTTGGTGGCGCTGGACGCAGCCACCGTCAGGTTGAGAGTGTCCGCAGAAAGGCGCTTGGCGGCAATCTCGAAAGACATGCGGGTGCGGGTGCTGGCTTCGTAAAACAGGGTCACCACGGTCCGGCCCCGCAGGGTGGGCACCTTTTTAATAACGCGGGTGGAGACCTCCTTGACGGAGGCGGCGGTGTCTAAAATAAGGCCGATTTCCTCTGCCGAAAGGTCGGCGATGCCCAACAGGTCCTTGCGCCTCAGTTCCATCTTCGCTCCCCAACGTCTTTATGGTAAGAGGAAAACCAGGGGGCCCGCCGTTGCCTGCCTCTTCCTCTTTGCCTTCCTTCAATATCACCATCGCTCGCTTGAGAAGACAGGGGGCGCGCAAAAAAAAAGCCTCCTCAGCAGCGAAGGAGGCGGCAGGTGGCGCACAGACTGGTTCGTGAGCTCATAGAGGGCGCCCTCGACAGGCTCTTTTTTTCTACCACAATTGCCCAGGCAAATTCAAGCACCTGACCGGAAAATTTCCCCGGGACGGTTGACAACGGCGAGCATAGATCTTAATTAATGAACAATAACAAGGCAATAAAGTCAGTGATGGAGGTAAACTCATGGATCTGACCGTCTGGAAACCGTTTCGGGAAGTGTCCCGGCTACGCCGGGAAATGGACCGGCTTTGGGACGATTATTTCGGCCCCGGCCGCCGGGGTCTGGAACCCCTGGAGGAATGGGTCCCGGCTGTGGATATCTCCGAAAGCGATGACAAGATCACCGTAAAGGCCGAAGTCCCGGGTCTCGATGCCAAGGACATTCAGATCTCCCTGGTGGGCGACGTCCTCACCGTGAAGGGCGAAAAGAAATCGGAACGGGAAGAAAAGAAAGAAAACTACCACCTGGTGGAACGCAGTTACGGGTCCTTCAGCCGTTCGCTCAAGCTCCCCGCCACGGTGGATGCCGATAAGATCGAGGCCACCTATAAGCAGGGGGTTTTGACTGTGGAGTGCCCCAAAAAGGAAGAGGTCAAACCCAAGACCATCGACATCAAGGCGGAGTAAACCGCTTTCCCCCAAAGGGGAGAAGATGCTATACTGCCCCTGTCCATCCGGCCGCGTTGAGGCGGACGGACAGGGGCATTTGTTTCACCGGTGAGGCAGGAAAAGTGCGGCAGGGATAGGCCCAGACGCCAGCCCTGACTACCCGCCTGGCCTCGTCACCCCCGCTCACATCTACAACCGAAGGAAGTTCTATGGAAGCCGAACTGAGAACCATGATCGAGGAGGCCATGCACCAGGAGCAGCTGAGCCACGACTTTTATCAGCGCCTGGCCGACCTGGTGCAGCAGCCGGAAACCAAAGAGACTTTCCTGTTCCTGGCCAGAGAGGAACTGGAACACAAGGCCTTCCTCGGCCGGTGCCTGACCCCGGGCGGCTGTCCCCTGGTGGGTCAGGCCCAGGACGTGCACCTGGCGGAGATCATGCAGACCCCGGCCATTACCCCTGACCTGTCCCCCAAAGAGGCCCTGGTGGTGGCCATGAAGCGGGAGGAGGGCAGCTACCGTTTTTACCAGCGGCTCGCCAGCCTGCAGCCGCCCGGGGAAGCCAGGTCCTTCCTGGAAAAGATGGCCCAGATGGAGTTGAGCCACAAGGAGAAGATGGAGTATCTGTTCGACAACGCCGCGTTCCCCGAAGCCTGGTAGCGGCGTCCCGTGGAGCGAGGTCTCTTCGTCGTCATCGAAGGCATTGACGGGGCTGGCAAGACCACCCAGGCCCGGCTCCTGGCCCAGGCCCTGTCTGCTCAGGGGCATGCAGTGGTCCTGACCCGGGAGCCCTCTGATGGTCCCCGGGGGCAAAAACTGCGGGCCTATCTCTCCGGCGCCTCCCGCCACCTGAGCCCCGCCGAAGAGCTGGCCCTGTTTGTGGCCGACCGCCGGGAGCACGTGGCCGGAGTCATCCGGCCGGCGCTGGAGCAGGGGCGCGTGGTCATCACTGATCGCTATTACCACTCTTCGGCGGCCTACCAGGGAGCCTTGGGGCTTGACCCCCAGGCCATTGTTGCGGCCCATGCGGCGTTCGCCCCGGAGCCTGATCTGATTGTCATCCTGGCCATACCGCCGGAGACGGCCCGGCAGCGCCGCCTTGAGGCCAGGCGGGAGACGGCCCAGGTCAGCGAGGGTTCGGACTACCTGGAGAAAGTGGCCCTCCTCTATGCCGGCATGCGGGGGGACAAGCTGGTTCACGTGGACGGCAGCGCTCCGCCTGCCGCGGTGCACGCCCAAATTCTCGCCAAGGTTCTTCAGTCATTAAAGGATAAGGCCGCCCAGAATAAGGAAAGATAAGGTTTTACGTGCCCAAGGCCGGGAAAACGTCGTTGCCGGATACGAGTTACAGGATGGCCACGGGGAAATGCTGGCCCCTGGTCACAAGCTGAACAGGCCACGGACCAGAAAATTGACTGAAAAGCAGCCCCAGTCTTTCCAAGGGGCCACGATGCCCTTGACAAGTGCCTTGGGTGAGGGTAAATAATAACGGTTCGGGCCGTTAACTCAGTCGGTAGAGTATCTGCCTTTTAAGCAGAGAGTCGTTGGTTCGAATCCAACACGGCCCACCACCAAGAAGCCGTAGCGCCCAGCGTCCCCATCGTCTAGCCTGGTCCAGGACACCGGCCTTTCACGCCGGCAACACCGGTTCAAATCCGGTTGGGGACGCCAAATTATTTCAAGCACTTAACCCTCTCCACTTCCCTTCCCCCAGACCCGGCGAGTAGGTCGGCGAGTAGGTCCTGCTCTCCCAGCCGCTCCATGGTTTGCCGCAGGTTCGGATCAACTTTCTGCAAATATTTTTCCGTGGTCCTGAGGTTGGTGTGACGCAGGAGCCGGCTGATGGTGGGCAGGCTCACCTTCTCCCGGTCGGCCAGGAGGGAGGCCCCGAAATGCCGGATGGCATGGAAGCCGAAGTGCTTCACCCCGGCCCGGCGGCAGAGGTGTTTCATCATCCGGTTCCTTTGGGTGTAACGGCTCCCGGTTTTGGGGTCGATGAAGACCCATTCGGGGTGAGCCCGCTTTTCCCAGAGGCCTTTCAAGACCTCGTACAAGGCCTGGCTCATGGGCAGGATATCGGCCCGCCAGGAGCCGTCCCTGACCTTGCGGGTCCACAGGCGGATGGTCCGCTCCGAGAAGTTGACGTCATCCCACCTGAGCCTGAAGATTTCATCCACCCGGGCCATGGTGAGGTAAAGCACCATGAGAAACGGCCGGTCCGGCCCGGCTGCCAGCAATATCCGGGTCATGTCCTCTTCGGTGGGGATCATCTTCCGGAACTCGGGTTCCGGTAAGGTGGGGATGAATACACAAGGGTTCTGGGCCATGAGCTGCCTTTTGAAGGCCCAGTTGAACAGGGCGGAGAGTTCTCTCCGGTGCCGGTTGTAGTTGGTGTTGGTGGGGCGGGTGGCCAGGTAGGACTCAACGGCCCTGACCGTGACCCGGTTCAGGGTCAGGTCTCCTGCATGCTTCAGGAAACCCCGGAAGACGAAGACCTTCTTGTCGTAAACCTTGGGCACGAACCTCCTTTTGGCATAATCCAAATAATCATTGGCCACTTCCGAAAAGGCCATGACGGTCTGAGTCGGTTGCTCCTCGGCAGCTACGAGTTGCGCCCTTAGCTTCTCCATTTCCGCCCTGGCCGATGCCTTGGTTTTGAATCCTTGCCGGGAATATCTTTTTCCCAGCAACTGGAACTGGAATCTCCAGTTCCCGGCCTCTTTCCAAATGGGCATAGATTTCCTCCCTTCTGAACCTCAACACCCTGATCCCGAAGGGATAAAATCCTCCCAGCCTCTGCCTATACTTATACACCGCCCTTGGGGAGATTTTCAAGAGGTCGGCCACTTCTTCCACGGTAAGGAGAGAGGAGGACATCGGACAATTTAGCTCCCTGGGGATAACCTTGATGGCTTATATATAGGCCATTGTGTCCTCTTTGTCAACAGAAAAGAGACGATAAGTCCTCCCTCCAGGGAACCGTTGATATCCCTGGAAAACTTCTTTATGATCAAGACAGCATGGAGAAAATGTATGGTATGCAGCAATGGGTTGATAACGGCTGGCTTGAACCCCTTGTCACCTCGCCGGAAGAGATCGCCAACCTGCCG
>CAZFWX010000169.1:0-4825 GCA_964522695.1 uncultured Desulfobacterales bacterium | reverse complement strand
AAAAGTGAAATCTAAACTGGCCCTTTTCTGCCTGGCGGCAATTCTGAGCCTCAGCGTTGCTGCGCCGGTCTGGTCCCAGGATGCGGACCTTGGCAAGTTTAAAAGCCTGGAAGGCAAGATCGACATCGCCGGCGGCACCGCCCATATCCCGGTGATGAAAGACGCCGCCGAAGCCATCATGAAGGCCAACCCCAAGATCCGCATCACCGTGGCCGGGGGTGGTACCGGAGTGGGGGTGCAGAAGGTGGGTGAAGGCCTGGTGGATATCGGCAACACCGGCCGGGCCCTGACCCCCCAGGAAATTGAGAAATTCGGCTTAAAAACCTTTCCTTTTGCCATCGACGGCGTGGCGCTGGCGGTGCATCCCGGCAACCCGGTGAGCAACCTGAGTCCCAAGCAGGCCCAGGAGATTTTCGCCGGCAAGATCACCAATTGGAAGGACGTGGGCGGCAAGGACGCCCCCATTAACCTGTTCTCCCGGGACGAGGCCAGCGGCACCCGGGAGGTCTTCTGGGAAAAACTCCTAAAGAAAGGCCCGGTGGCCGAAAAGGCCAATATCGTGCCGTCCAACGGCGCCATGAAGGTGGCCATCGCCCAGGACCCCAATGCCATCGGCTACTTAGGCATCGGCCACGTGGATAATAGCGTCAAGGCCGTCAAACTGGACGGGGTGGAACCCACCCAGGAGAACGCCAAGACCGGCAAGTATCCCGTGGTGCGGCAACTCTACATGAACACCAAGGGGGAACCCAAACCGCTGGTCCAGGCTTTCATTGACTACATCCTGAGCCCCGCCGGCACCCGGATCATTCAGAAGCATGGCTACATTCCCTTGAAATAACAGGAACAAAGGTGATGGAGCCGAAGACGGGCCTTTTTCTGGGTGGGGAGAAGTTCTCTTCCCGCAAATGGCGCAGTGCCTCCCGGCGGGAAGCCTTCATCCGGGGAGTGCTCCTAGCCGCCACCCTCATCTCCGGGTTGGCGGTTGGCGCCATCCTGGGATTCCTGGCTTACTTCTCCTTGCCATTGGTATTCCAGGGACAGGCAGGGCAGATTTTCGCCTGGGTCTGGCGGCCTTTCCAGGGGGACTTCGGCATCCTGCCCATGATTGTCGGCTCCCTCCTCCTGGCGTTCTCGGCCCTTTTGTTGGCGTATCCCCTGGGGATAGGGCTGTGCGGCTTTGTCTTCAGTCAACGGAGCAAACCGTGGGGGCGCCTGGTGATGGCGGTCGTCCGCCTGATGACCGGCGTCCCCACCGTGGTCTATGGCTTCGTGTCGGTGTTTTTGCTGGTTCCCCTGATCAGGACCTATTTTGCCCAGGGTACAGGATTCAGTTGGCTGGCGGCCACCCTGACCTTAAGCCTGCTCATCCTTCCCACCATCGTCTTGTTGATCTGGACGCAATTGGAGCAAACTGCCGTAGAGGTCCGCCTGGCCGCTATAGCCTTGGGCTTCACCCCCTCCCAGGAGTTGCTCTGGGTCCATTTGCCCCAGGCTTCTCGGGGATTGCTGGCTGCGGCTATCCTGGGCTTCGGCCGGGCCGTGGGCGATACCCTGGTGGCCCTGATGCTGGCCGGCAACGCCCCCCAGATTCCCCACTCACCCTTGGACGCTTTACGCACCCTGACCTCCCACATCGCCCTCGTGCTGGCCACCGACAGCACCAGCCTGGCCTACCAGTCCGTGTTTGCCTCGGGCCTCATCCTCTTCGGCCTGGCCGCAGCAGTCAATCTGGCCCTGCGCTGGCTGAAATCGCCAGCATGGTGAAGACATGCATCGTTTCCTCGACCATGGCTTCACCTGGTTTTCCTGGCTGGCGGCCCTGCTTGCCCTGGGGGTTGTTGGGGTCTTCCTCGGCTTCCTGGGAGCAAAAGGCCTGGCTGCCCTGAACCTGAGGCTTTTCTTCGGCGAAGCCTCGCCCTGGCAGGTGATTATCGGGGCCCAGCCGGCCGGGGAGGGCATTTGGCCCGCCTGCGTAGGGACGGTCTACTTGGTGCTTCCTTCATCGCTGCTGGCCATTCCCCTGGGGATCGGCAGCGGCATTTACCTGGCGCAGTACGCCTCCCCTGCCCCCAAGCGGCTGTTCGGCTTTGCCGTTGATCTCCTCGCCGGGATTCCCTCCATCCTCATGGGGCTCTTCGGGTTTGCCCTAATCCTGTTTCTTCGGAAGACCCTGCTTCCCCAGGCCAATACCTGCCTGCTGTTGTCGGCCGCTTGCCTGGCTTTGCTGGTCTTGCCCTATCTCATCCTGACCACCCAGAGTTCTTTGGAGGGGCTGCCCGCTCCCATGAAAGTGGCAGGTTTAAGCCTGGGATTCACCCCCTGGCAGAACTTGGTGCATATCCTGCTGCCCGCCGCTTCCCGGGGCATCCTGAGCGGGGTCATCCTGGCGGTGGGCCGGGCCGCTGAGGACACCGCCGTGATCCTGCTCACCGGCGTGGTGGCCAATGCCGGGGTGCCCCAAAGTCTGACGGATAAATACGCCGCTCTGCCTTTTCATATTTTTTATCTGGCCGCCGAGCACCGCTCCGCCGGGGAATTGGCCCAGGCCTACGGGGCGGCCTTCATTTTGCTGCTGCTCACAGGCACGCTCTATGCCATGGCTTACTGGCTCCACGCCACTTTGGTCAACAAATGGGAACAGAAGAACATCGTGCTTCGGCGTTAGCTGCGGTGGTGGAGCACCTCTCAGTGGGCTTTGGGCCGCGGCCGGTGCTGCAGGATGTCCACCTTACCCTGGAGAAAGGGAAGCTTTACGTCCTGGTAGGCCGTTCCGGGGCGGGGAAAACTACTTTGCTCCGGTCCTTCAACCGCCTCAACGAATGCTTCCCGGAATGCCGGACCCAGGGCTCCCTGCGCCTGAACCTCGGTACCCGCTGGGTGGATATCTATCAGGATGACCTTCCGGTTATCGAACTTCGGCGCCGGGTGGGCATGGTCTTTCAAACTCCCAACATCCTGCCGGCCAGTGTGGAGAAGAATGTCTCCCTGCCCCTGAAGCTGGTTTTGGGTCTGAGCAAGAAAGACATACCTGAGAGAGTAAAATGGGCTTTGCGGCAGGTGCACCTCTGGGAAGAAGTGCAGGACCGTCTTCACGCTCCGGCGGCCACCCTGTCCGGCGGCCAGCAACAGCGCCTCTGCCTGGCCCGGGTCCTGGCCCTGGAACCGGAGGTGCTCCTTTTGGATGAACCCACCGCCTCCCTGGACTTCCGCTCCTCCCAAAAAATCGAGGAACTGTTGCTGACCCTGAAAGAGCGCTATACCATCCTGGCGGTCTCCCATAGCCTGAGCCAGGCCCGCCGCCTGGGAGATCAGGTGCTCGTTTTTAACGAAGGACGGCAGGTGGGGACCTTGGAACGCGCCGATTTGCGGCAGGGCGAGAGGTTCCAGAGTCTGCTGGAGGAAATTTTCTGACGATATGCGTCTGCCGGAAATTCTTTCCTCAAGAGGAGTGAATAGGCATCACCTGAATCGTTCCAGGGAACAAGTCAGTTCGAAATGAGTCCACGCAGGGGCACTGCGAAAATTAAACCCCTTGTTCTTATAAAGGGTTTTTTATTATTCTTTGAATGGGAGACCGGTTGTGTCTCTGAAAATCCTTCCCTTCAGGCGGCTGCATCCATGACCCAGGATGAGCGGGTGTCTCTTTCCCGGCAGGCGGACCCGGAAATTTTATCTCTGGACAGCACCTTTTCTTTCCATTGCCATGCCGGGCTGGCCTGTTTCAATCAATGCTGCCGCCTGCCCACCATCGTTTTAAGTCCTTACGACATCTTGCGTCTGAAGCAGTCTTTAGGGATTGGCACCGGGGAAATTCTGAGGCGCTACACCCGTCTTGAGATAGAGGAGAGCTCAAATTTGCCGCTGATCTTCATAGACGCCTTCCGGGCCGCAAAGAGCGGCTGTCCTTTCCTGGAGGCCGGCGGCTGCACGGTATATGCCCATCGGCCCGCGGCCTGCCGGCTCTTTCCCGTCACCATGGGCAGCCAGCTCACGGAGCAAGGCGTCGTGGATTATTATTTTTGCCGCAGGCTGGAGTATTGCCGGGGGTTCGACAGCGACGTGCAATGGACGCTGGAGTCCTGGATGGCCAACCAGGGATTTGTCGAGTATGACCAGGGACGCCGGGGATGGCTGGAAATCCTGCTGCGCCAGGGTATGCCGGAATCCGCCCCCATTGATGGGGCGAAGCAAAATCTTTTCGCCGCCATCGCCTATGATCTCGACCGATTTCGGGAGATGATTACCGAGCCTACTTTCCGCCAGGCCCATGAACAGGAGGTGGATGAAAACACCCTGGCAGATTTAAGGGAAGATGATTTCGCCCTGCTGCAGTTTAGCTACCGCTTCCTGAAAGATCTTCTGTTGCCGGGTTAAGGCGAAGCCTGCGCCCCCGCCCCGGGGCTTTGCCGTTCCCATTCATTTCTTCTGCCGGCCGTACAGCAGGATCGCCTCTTCGCCCACCAGGCTGGCCACCTTGGCCAGGAAAAGGCGGGCCAGGGCTTCTTTGCCGCCGGCGTAGCTGGCCCGCCAGCCCCAGTACCAGGGATTGGCCAGATTGGCGGCAACCCAGGCCCAGCGCGCCGCCCGGTCCAGGTGGTGGCGTTTCATGAAAAGATACCAGGGGTGGCCGGTAACCTGCCGGTAGATGTCATGGTACTTGAGCACCGTTTTGAGCTCCACCTCCCGGAAGGGCTTTAAAGGCGCAGTTTCGAGCCACGCCTCCAGGCGGTCCCCAACCCGCCGGTAGAGGCCCACCAATTCATGGAGGGAGGCTTTGAGCTCCGGGCGCTCCTCGTCGGGGTAATAAACCCCGGCAATCTCC
>CAZFWX010000168.1:0-4927 GCA_964522695.1 uncultured Desulfobacterales bacterium | reverse complement strand
GCCCTTAGCCCCCCTCAAATTCATATCTGAACTGGCCTTCCAACCCTCGTTCCCAAGCTCCTGCGTGGAAACGCCGTTGGGGACCGAAGCCCTGCTTCGGCCAAGTGCGCTGGCCAAGATGTCAGCGAATTTATGAATTGGAAAATTCAGGAGTTGGCGCCATGCCCATTTACATGGCGGTCATCGGCGGCGGCGCGGCGAGCCCTGAAACTGCGGCCCTGGCCCGGGAAGTGGGCTGGGAGCTGGCCCGGGCCAATGCTGTGCTCATCTGCGGCGGCCTGGGCGGGGTCATGGCCGCGGCGGCCCAGGGGGCGGCTGAGGCCGGCGGGGTGGTCATCGGCCTTCTGCCCGGCCCGGACCGCAGCCAGGCCAATCCGTATCTCACCTACAGTTTCCCCACCAATCTGGGGCATGCCCGGAATATTTTGATCGCCCACGCGGCTGACGCGGTCATCGCCATCGACGGCGGCTATGGCACCATAGCCGAGGCGGCCATCGCTCTCAAGCTGGGCAAGCCCGTCATCGCCCTGGCCGCCAGCTTTGACCTGCCGGGGCTGCAAAAGTGTGACACCCCCCAAGAAGCTGCGGCCCTGGCCCTGGGGCAGGTGAACAGGGCCGGCGGCTCCCCCGCCCCTTAAAGAAAATTGCTTTTCCTCCCGAAAAAACTGAGGTAGCCTGGAGAAAGCTGGCCTCCAGCCGGGCTGCTGGCATTACTTTCTTTTGGAGGGAAAGACCCCATGTTCTGCCGTTTCTTGATTCTGCTTCTCTTCCTGGCAATTCCGCCCACTCCCGGTTTCTCCCAGGGGACCGCCCCGGCGACGTATCAGCACTCCGCCACCGGCATCTCCTTCCCGGCCCGCCTGGGAGCGCTGACTTACCGGGGCAACGTGGATTATGCCAAGCAGGGCCGGGCTGACCTGGGTGTGGCCGTGCGTTACGGCCTAGCGGGCGCGCCGGTCTGGGCCGACATCTATGTCTATGATTTAGGCAGAAAAAACCTGGGGACCGGCCTTGATTCTCCGGACGTGCAAAAGGCCTTTAACGGCGCGGTTCAGGACATTTTCGCCCTGGAAAAACAGAAGGTGTATAAATCCGTCCAAAAGACCGAGGAAGGGAAATTTGCCTTAACCACCCAGTCCGGCCGGCTAAACATGCTGTGGGCCCACTTCACCTATGAGCGCCTGCCTGGCCCCCAGATCAGCCACCCTGGGCCTTTGATTTCCGAACTTTATCTCACTGCGTATAGGAATCAATTTCTCAAAATCCGCTTCACCTCTCCGGCGGAGATGCAGGAGCGGCATCAGGAGGCTTTGCAGAAATTCCTGGGGGATTTCGGGAAGATCCTGAACTAAAACCAATCCTGGTTCCCAAGCGGGAGCTTGGGAACCAGGAAGAGAGAGCGGACAGCTCAGGAACATCGCAGGCGGGCGGTCTTTTCGGGCCGCCCCGGCTGACAACCCGGGGCGCCTCTTGACTGCAAAACAAAAAGGTGGGGGAACTTTTCCCCCACCTCTTTTTTGTCAAATGGCAATTTCCCTTAAATTTCCAGCCAGGAATCGGAGAACAGCACCTGGCCCATGATGACCCGGGCAGTCTTGGCGTAGTTCTGCAGGTCCTTGGACAGGGAGCCGATGTCCACGGATTTGCCGTCCATGATGTCGTAGACGATCTTCACGGCCTCGGGTTTTTTGCCGTCCACCACGTCCCGCAGTTCGTCATCGAAGGCGTCCACGATGGCGGAAACCATGCCGTTTCTTTGCAGCATGATGACGTAGGTGCGGTTGATGATGGGCCGCAGTTCGTCGGGCACGCCGTTGGACGAGTTGGACAGGCCGCAGGTGGACTTGGCGCCCGGCGCCATATCCTGGAGCATAGCCATGTATTCCATGGCGGAGATGAGTTGCGGCTGCTGAATGTTCAAAGGCGCAATGATGGGGTCAAACCAGATGGCCTCGTTGGGAATGTCGTATTCCGCAGCCTTGGCCAGGATTTCAGCGGTGAGCATGCCGCGCTCGTGCTCATCCCGGGGCATGCCCTCGGGGCCCCACAAGAGGCCGATCATGTCGGCGTCGTATTTGCGCACCAGGGGCATCATTTTATCCATGCGCTCGGTGCGGGCCATGATGGAGTTGATGAGGGCCTTGCCCTTGTGGACCTTGAGCCCTGCCTCCATGGCAGCGATATTGGAGGTGTCCAGGGCCAGGGGGATGTTGGGCACCACCTCCTGGACGATCTTGACGATCCACTCCATGAGTTCTTCGCCGCCCTTGCGGGCCGGGCCGATATTGACGTCGATGAAGTCCACCCCTTTGGCGGCTTCTTCTTCAGCGATTTTCTGGAGAGGCTTGGGGTCGCGATCTTTCATCGCCTGACCGTAGATCTTGGTCACCACATTCAGATTTTCGCCGATGCGGTAGAATTTCTGACTCATCAGGTGGTCCCCTTCTTGTGCTAATTTGATGGGCAGAGGGCTGGGTGCCAGCCCTCTGCCGGCGCCTGCGGCTGCCTGCTTACAGGTTTTTCAGGAAAGCCGGGATATGGGAAGCCTCCCGGGGGCCGATGAGGATCTTCCAATCAGGCAGTTCTTCTTCTAGGTCGCCGCTGATAGCCGCCGCATACCCCGGAATGATAAGGGAGCGGGTCTTGGCCTTGTCGGCGATGCCGCATTTCTTGACGAACATGCCCACATCGTCGCCCGAGAATTTGCCGGCGGCCCAGGCTGTCATGACCGACAGTCCCTCGGTGTCTTTGATCAGCAACCAGGTGGGAACTTTGCTACCCTCGATTTCACCACTGACGATGAAGTAAGTGAGAGCAAAATTGGTGGTGATGGCGATGGGCGAATTCTCGTCCGGGTTGTTGATGGGGTAGATGCCCTGGGTGACGATCATGGGCTTCTGCGGGTCGGTGTAGATATTCAACCGCTGCAGCAGCAGGGGGAAGACCGCGTGGGGCGCCAGATCCGAGAGCACCACGATGCCGGCGTACTTGGCGATGCCCAGGGCCGCGTAGATCACCTGCTGCTTGAGGTCGTCGCTTAACAAAGAAACGTTGTTGATGACCGGGAAGCCGAAGGGGCGGAACTTGGGTACCAGGGCGGCCCGCCGGAAGGCGACGTTGTCCTGCAGCATCTGTTTGACGGTTTTGGGCGCGGAATTGAGGATAATGTCCTTGACGCCCATGCCGGTGAGCTTGGTGGTAAGTTCCGCCAGGGCGTCATAACCCTCGGCCCGGGCCACCACAGGCAGATCCATCTCTTTGGCCAAAGCACCCATGGCGTCGACGTTTTCCGGAGTGGCCGGGGCCAGAATGGGCCGGCGCGCCTTGGCCACTTCGGCGCCCGCTTTGAGGACATCCACCTTTTCGCTGCGCAGCAGGATGAGGGCGTCGCTGCCATCCATGACCTTCTTGACCAGGGCCGCAAATTTTGCGGCATCCCCGTCCTTGTCCACGATTACGAACATCTCGGGGCGGAGATTCAAGCCCACCCGCTCAAACTGCAGGGCCATAAACTGCTTCAGCTGGGCGTCCACCTCGGCGTCGGACATGCCGGTGTGGAGGCGGCCGGCGATGATGGTGGGGTTAAAGAAGGTTTTCTCATGACGGAACTGCACAGTTTCGCCACCGATGACCTTGACCGCATCGGCCGGCCCCAATTTCACGGGGCGGATGGGCGGGGCTGAAGCTTCAGCCAGTTTTTCTTTGACTTCATCTGAAACATAGGGGCAGGCGCCCAACTCCGCCTTGCCGCTGGCCAGGGCCATGGCGAAGGCCAGACAGGTGGGGAAGCCACACTCCTTGCAGTTGGTTTTGGGGAGCATTTTAAAGATTTCAATGCCGGTTAAAGCCATTGTTCCTCTCCTTCTCCATGGCAGTGGGCCTCTTCCGAATCGGGAAAATTCTCCCGGCCCGACCCGGATTCAAGGCCGGAAAAAGGGCCAGGGGGACATCCCCCTGGCCCGTAGAGGTTAGCCGATAATGGGATCCATCTTCAAAGCCGGATGGTCCTTCTCCGTCAGGAAGGTCAGGATTTCATCTTCGGTGACGCCCACGGACTCGTCGGCGATGCGATCGATGAAGTCCGGAATGCCAATTTCCTCGCCCCGTTTGAGCAGCCGCTCCCGGAGCTCTTCTTTGAGGATTTTGGGCATCCACACCACCCGGGCCAGGCCGCCGTCGCCGGCGATGAACTTCCTCTGGGTGACGTTGAACTTGCTGTGACCCACGAAGCCCGGGGTCACCTGGCCGCCGCCGATAACACCGGCCAGCGTGGTAAACTTCATACCGCAGGGGGTTTCCCCGGTGTAGTCCCGGTTCACCGTCATGATGCCGTTGCACATGGGCAGAACGGCGCTGATGGCCTCGCAGCAGCCGCAGGTGGTCATGGGGTCATAGACCAGGCTGTAGAAGTTGTACGAGGACACCGCCTGGCGGGAAGCCTTAAAGACGAAATCATTGACTCCGGCCCAGTTGCCCAGTTTGGGATCCAAGGTTTCCCCCTTGGCGATGGGCTGGTTGGGCCCGGTGGGGTTGATTTCGTTACTGGCTTTGCAGTCCATCCAGTTGTAAGCGCCGCACAGACCGGTCCGTTCCGGGGAAATGACGCAGACGTGGTTGGGAGCGAACGACTGGCACAGAGTGCAGGAGTAGTAGGTCTCGGTGGTTTCGTCGGTCATGCCTTCGACGCGGGCGTCACGCTCTTTATAGACCTTGCGGGCGATGGCGGTGATCTCGTCCACCTTGTCCTTCTCGGTGTAGATCTTGATCTGGCACTTATCGAAGATGGCGCCGAAGTCCTGGTGGAACTTGGCGTGCAGGATGGTGCCGATGTGTTTCAGGGAGAAGCCCTTTTCCACCGCGGCTTTGCCGATACGGTACCAGGCGATGTCCCGCTGCCCGATGTGCATGATGCCCTGGGCGTAGTTCA
>CAZFWX010000167.1:0-5044 GCA_964522695.1 uncultured Desulfobacterales bacterium | reverse complement strand
GAAGCCACCCTGGCCGTGGCCCACCGCCTGGTGCCGGGCCTGCCTGAGGCCATGCGCGCCGCCGGGTTGGCCAAGACGCCCCATGCCATGCTGTCCCGGGGGGTGGCGGTGACCCGGGGCGCCACCCTCATCGTCAATCTGCCCGGCAGCCCCAAGGGCGCCCGGGAAAGTCTCATCTCCATCCTGCCCGCCCTGCCCCATGCACTGGAGAAACTGCAGGGGAGCCCCGCGGAGTGCGGCGCGCCCTGACCCCATAAGGAATATGGCCATGACCAAGGAAAAAACCTGCGGTTTCGGCGGTCCGGCTGCGGAAACCGCGGACTATGAGGTGCTCATTTTCCGGCCCTATCCCCTGAAGGCGGGCCAGAAGATCACCATCGACGGCGGGCCCCGGGGCGGCGACTGGCTGGTGGTGGACGTCAGCGAACGCAAGATGAAGCTCAAGTGCCCCGTCACCCACAAGGAAGTGGAATGGGACCGCTTTTGCCACTTCGTCACCGGCAGCAACACTGAACCCTGGCCGCATAAAGATTAGACGAATCACGGGGATAGAGCCGCCGGGGGCCGTCTGGGCCCATTTCTCCGATTTCTGCACCCGTCAACCCCGCCTTTCTTGTGACGAAAATTTATGTAGGACACCCGCCCCTGGGTGTCCGAGAAGGCCGGAAAGCCTGCACCACCGGGTTATTCCTGTCCTGGGGGAGAGCCGCAGGCTCATAAGGAACTGGCGGAGATGGTCTGGGGCTGCCAGGAGACCACCCGGCTCCAGTCCTTCCCCCTCTTGACAGATGAAATTTTTCCGCCGATATTCAAGATATGGCCACGGGCGGCGGCAAGATGGTTCCCGGAAGAGGTGAGGGGAGACCCACTTCCAGACCGGCATCCGGACTTTGCCGCTGTCTCCGCCATGACCCCGGGGCAGGGGATAGAGGCAAACTCACCGCCAGGAGTCACCCGCACCTATGGAACTTGAGCGAGAAAAGTCCACCCGGCCAGTCCCCGTAACTCAGCCTCTTCCCCTGGTGGTGGAGATCATCCCGGGCCAGGCCGGGGAAGGCCTGATTGAGGTGCATGAGCCGGGAACTTATGAGGACAAGTCCCTGTGGGATCTGTGCCAGCGCATGTTGGCCCGCCAGGATTGGAGCATTGAGGAATTGCAGGTGCTGGAAGACATTCAGCGCCAGTTGGACGGCGGCAAGCTGCTGGCCCAGGGCGGCGATTTGGACCGCCCCGCGTTGGCCTTCGGGGTGGCGGAAGAGACTCCGGCCGGCGAAGTCTACCTCTATGTGGCGGTCAGGGCCATCAAGCCTCAGGAGGGAGGGGGCTAGGAAGGAAGGAGCCTTTGCAGCAGTTACTCAACTCCAACCTGGAAGTGTTGGTGGCTGGCGACTTCCTCTACCTGCCCCTGTTGCTTGATCCCTCCATCGCCCAGGAAATCCAGGGTCTGGAGACGCCCGCGGGTCATCACGGCCCGGCCGCGCCAAACCAGTTGATCGTCGTCAACGGCCAGCGCTTCATCAAGACCCTGAGCCTTTCTTCCCTGGTTGCCGCCTTTGAGAAACTGCACCCCCAGGTCCACGCCCGCCTCCGGGAAGAGTTGCTGGGGAAAAAACTGGGCTTCCCTCCTGACCATGCCCAGAGTTCCCCGGATTCCACCCTGAAGGCCATCGTTCTTGAGGTCATGCCGCATTTCCTCAGGCGAAAGAATCCCCTCGCCCCAAAGAAGTCAATCAGCCGCCAGGAGATGCTCGCCCTCATTTATCAAGAGATAGACTTCTCTGCGGATGATGCCGATGGCAACGGCCGGCTGGCCGATGCCGGGTTTTTCGGAAATATGCTGGGCCAGTTGGAGCAATACCCGGCCCACCCGGCGGTCCTGGAGGAAGGGATCATGGGCATGGACCGGGTGCACCGCTGGCTGCGGCGGCTGCTGCAGAACAAAATCGTCGCCGACGAAAAGGCGCGCCTGGCCCGGAGGATCAAGGAGCGGGAGCGATTTCAGGGCGCGGACGCGCGGGAATCGGCGCTGCTGCTCCATCTCCAGGACAGGGGGGCTCTGGAAATCGGCGGCGTGGGCTTCACCCGCATGGGCGCAAGCCGGGATTATTGCCTCTATAAACGCACCGGAGAGTACGCGCTCAAGGATTATTTCGGCCGCGTGTATATCTTTCCCGACTGCCGCGTGGCCGTTTACACTTCCAGACGCTTAAAGCCCGTGGTCCTGGAAAAATACAAGCATCCCCTCCTGCGGCGGCATGCCGCGGGGCAGCATATTTGCCTGCCCAATTTCCAGCCGCCCGCAGAGTTCACCCCGGCCGGGGCCGTGGCCGCCTTGGAAGAAGGACTCAACGCCTTGTTTTACGGGTATAATTACCGGCGCCGCAACGGCTACCACAGCCTGGACCGGCTGCCCCGCCAGGAGCGTCTGGTGGATTTTGAGGATCACCGGGTGGAACCGGATGACCCCAGGATCGCTTCGGGGAAGGTGGAAGTCAAAAATGCGCGCCTCTGAGAAAAACCTGGCGGCTCAATTGCAGCGCCTGCGCCGTGAGCAGCGCGCCCGGCTACCCTTTGAGAGACCGTTGTTTGTGACCGTATCTGCGGTTGTGGAAAAGTATGGGCTGGATGCTGGGTTCCTGGAAATGATAGATGAAGTTGCCGTCAACCCTCCCGATCCACCCGCGAAAGACCGCTATCCCAGGGGGAAGGAACATCTGGAGCAGCCGCTGTTCGCCCTGGCCGCCCGGGAAAAGTACGGCCTCATCATGGCCATCATGGCCAAGGTCGGCAATCCCTACCTCGCCCACGCCTGCTCGCCCTCGGAAATTCTGGCCTGCCGGCCGCTGTACGAACGCAATCCCGCCGTTGCTCCGGAAAAACTGGCCAGGTTTCATCTGCTGGCCCTGCTGTGGGAAGAGATGGCCCAGACCGAAACGCCAAGCGGGTAACTCGCTGATGTGGCTAAGAGATAATCCTCATGTATGACGAACGGTCACGCATACACCGCCCTCGGGTGAAAGAGAAGCTGGATTTGCGGCGTGAGCGCCAGGTCAATGACCTGGTGCGGCAAATCGTCGAATTTAAGAAAACCCCGGTGGAGCTCAAGGCCGACCTGGACCGCTTCATCATCGGCCAGGACGCAGGCAAGAAAACCATGGCCACGGCCATTGCCTTCCATTACCGGCGGCTGGGCGCGGCGCTCAAGGACGCGGCAGTGGAAAGCGAGGCTGAGCTGGAGAAGGTCCTGCGGCAGACCCGGACCCCCAAGGCCAACATCATGATCGTGGGGCCCACGGGCTGCGGCAAGACTTACACCAGTGAAATCGCCTCCGCCCTGGTGGGGGTGCCCTTCATGGTGGTGGACCTCACCAAATTCAGCGAAGTGGGCTACGTGGGCCAAAATGTCACGGATATCCTCATGGATTTGCTGGTGTCGGCAGGCGGCAACCCCCTGCTGGCTCAGATGGGCATGGTCTATCTGGATGAGATCGACAAAATCGCCTCCGAAGCCACGACCTTCCGGGATGTCTCCGGCAAGGGGGTGCAAAAGGGGCTCCTGAAGATGGTGGAGGGCGTGGAGAACACCTTTGATGTGGGCGGCGACCGCATCTCCCTGTCCACCAAACACGTGCTGTTCATCGCCGGGGGCGTCTACGAGAACCTGGAGGAGGTGGTCAAGAAAAGGCTGGGCCAGCGCGGAGTGGACGTGGATGGCGACTGGCAGGATTACCTGCTCACCGAAGACTTCGTTTCCTTCGGCATGAAACGGCAGCTCATGGGCCGCTTCCCCGTGCGGGTGGTCTACAACCTGCTCTCCACCCAGGAGCTGAAAGACATCATGAGCACCAGCGAAGGCAGCCCGCTCAAGGCCTATGTGGACGATTTTCGCGCCTGGGACATCGGCCTGTCTTTCACCGACGAGGCCCTCACCCTGGTGGCCCGGCGGGCCGAACAGGAGGGCACCGGCGCCCGAGGGCTGGTCAGCATCCTGCACCGGGTCCTCCATGAGGACATGTTCCGGTTGCCTGGGGAGTACCGGGGCGACTTCGTGGTGGACCAGGATTACGTGCAGGCGAGGCTGCCATGAGGTTTAAAAGCCTGGCGGACCTGAGACGCCGGGAGATTCAGGAAGTGCCCCTGGCGCAACTGCCCGAGGCCGTCAGGCTGACGGGTTACGCCAAGGCCAAGGCCTTTGCCGTCAATGAGCTGGTGCGCCAGGTTCACAAAGACAGCTTCGAATGGTACGGCTACACCCTGGGCCGGCGGGAGGCTCCCGAGAATATCGTCGATATCGGCCTGCCCGTAAACGACCGGAATTTACAGCAACACGCCAACCTGGGCCCGGAGAATATCGCCGCGTATCAAGACTCCCTGCCCCCGGATCTGGTGATCAACGGCTGGATACACTCCCACGGCGATTTGAATTTCCAGCATTTTTCGGAGACCGATGCCGCCAACCAGCGGGTGGTGCTGGATTTCGTCACCACCCGGCTGAAACTGCCCCTGGCCAAACGGGAACTGGTAATCCAGGACCTGGCCCTGCTCGTTGCCGGGCAATACGGCGATGCGGACTTAAAGGCGGGCAGCGTCAGCCTCATCACCGACGTCCCCGTTTCCCAAGCCAGGATTTTGGAGACCGTGTACGGGGGGTTCTGCTACGCCATCGTTGTGGACGATTCGGGCTGGCACCACCAGGAGATTCACTACAAGAGCCGGGGGATTCTCTCCGGGCAAACCTCCTACAGCCAGAAAGAGGCCGACCTCCTGCTCCTGACGCCCGAAACCTCCTTGCCCGCGCCTGACCTGGAGCGGCTGCGGGAGGACGTGAGGGAGAAGATTCAACCCCACAGATACGTGTTGCCTAAGCTGGAAGGCATGTAAATTTGTGGGGGGAGGGCCAAGGGAGGTGACCTCCCTGCCCTCCCCTCACACCCCCCAACCCGCGAAATAAGGGGTTGGGGGAGGGAGTTTGAGGGAGGGGGGCAGGTGTCCGCGCCCCCTGGCCCCCTCTCTCAAGTCGAGTTAGATAATGTTCTCCGCGCGG
>CAZFWX010000166.1:0-5048 GCA_964522695.1 uncultured Desulfobacterales bacterium | reverse complement strand
ATTTTGGCCTGCGCCGGGAAATCCACTCCCTGAACCAGGCCCTGCTGCTCTTGGGCACCCAGGAATTGCTAAAGATCATCATCGCCAGCGGCGCCACCCGTTTCCTGAATTGCCGCACCCCCGGCTATTACACGGAGAGCCAGGGGCTCTGGCGCCATTCCGTGAGCTGCGCCATCATGGCCGATTTACTCTCCCGGGATATCCAGGTGTCCGAGGGGGCCATGGGGTTCACCGCCGGCCTGCTGCATGATATCGGCAAAGTGGTTCTGTCTCTCTTTGTGGAACAGAAATTTTCCACCATCATCCAGGTGGTGGAGACCAAGAAAGTCACCTTCCAGGATGCCGAACGGGAAGTGCTGGGCATCGACCACTCCAGCATGGGCGGAGAAATGGCGCGTATCTGGGATTTTCCCGACCGTTTGCGCCTGGTCATCACCCATCATCACCTGGACAAAGCCGAAGGCCGGGGCGACGACCTGGTGATGCTCATCCACCTGGCCGACATCCTCGTCCTCATGTTCGGCCGGGACCTGGGGGCCGACGGCCTGGCCTATACCGGCTATCCCGAGGTGCTGCGCCATTTCCACCTGCGGGAACGGGACCTGGAGCGAATTTTGCTGTCTTTTTCCGAGACCTGGCAGGAAGCCCAGGCCCTTTTCGGCTTGGCGGGAACCAAACATGCCTTACAACGTGCTCATTGTTGACGATTCAGCCATCATGCGGACCCTCATCCGCAAGATCCTGGTCTTTTCGGGATTCAAGATGGGGGAATCCTTTGAAGGGGCCCACGGCCGCGAAGCCCTGGAAATCCTCGCCAGCCATCGGATTGATCTCATTCTTTCCGACCTGAACATGCCGGTCATGGACGGCGCCGCCCTGGTCAAAGCCTTGCAGGCCGATACCCGCCAGGCACATATCCCCGTGGTCCTCATCTCCACCGAGGGACGTCCGGATATCTTGGAGCCCCTCTTACAACAAGGCGTCAGGGGGTATATCCAGAAGCCTTTCCGGCCCGAAGCCATCCGGGCCATGCTGGGGAAAATTATGGGGGAGGCAAGCCTTCATCATGCTCAAGACCTTGCGGGCTGCGACTTTTGAGGTTCTGGAAACCATGTTCTTTCTCCTGCCTGAGTCTCCGGAGGAGACGGAGCCGTATTTTACGGGGACGGGCCTCCGGGCCCGGGTCCCGGTAACCGGCCCCAAGGCTTTTTCAGTGGGCCTCACCGTGCCATTGGGCCTGGCCCGGTACATGGGAGCGAATTTCCTGGGCGCCTTCCCGGACCAGCTTTCCCAGGAGATGCTGGACGATGTGGTCCGGGAACTGGCCAATATGGTCGCCGGCGTCTTTTTGAGAAGCAGCGGGGCTTCTGTGGCCTTTCAACTCCTCCCTCCCACGCTGGAGCACGTGGAATTGCCGGGCCTTGGTTTACCGGAGTCACCCAGCCGGCTTTTTCTGGAGGTATCGGACTTTGGTCTGGAGCTCTTCGTGGAGATGGCTCCCCGGGTTCATGCTTCTCAGCACGGGAGGCGGCAGCCCCAAGCGAACCAGTCCGCCTCCCCGGCCTGAAGCCTTTCGGCAAAACAGCGCAAAGAATTTCCTTTGTTTTTCAGAAGGAAGGAGACAAGGCGGGGTTCATGAAGAAGACCAGGGTCCTGATTGTCGACGATTCCGCCGTGGTGCGCCAGATGTTTGTCGACTTCATCTCTCAGGCGCCGGACCTGGAAGTGGCAGGTACGGCTCCCGATCCCTACGTCGCCCGGGACAAGATCGTGCAGCTTCAGCCCGACGTCATCACCCTGGACGTGGAAATGCCCCGCATGGACGGGCTCACTTTTCTTAAGAAGCTGATGCACTATCACCCGCTGCCGGTGATCATCGTCTCGTCCCTTACGCCCCAGGGAGGCCGGATGGCCCTGGAAGCCCTGGAGTCGGGCGCCGTGGATGTATTGGGAAAAAGCGGCGGGGCCTTCACGGTGAGGGATCTGAGCCAGCAACTCTTGGCCAAGATCCGCAGCGCCGCCCGCGTCACCTTAAAGAGGCCCGCTGCGGGGGCAACCGGGGCTCCGCCTCCGGCCAGGCTCCCTCCGCTCGCGCAGACGACCCAGAAAGTCATCGCCCTTTGCGCCTCCACCGGCGGCACCGAAGCCATCAAAGAGGTCCTGGTACGCCTGCCCGCCAATACCCCGGGAATGGTGATTGTGCAGCACATGCCCCCCAAGTTCACCAGTGCCTTCGCCGAACGCCTGGATCAGTTGGCGGCCCTGGAGGTCAAAGAAGCCCAAAACGGCGATTCGGTGGTCACCGGCCGGGCCTTGCTTGCGCCGGGCAATTTCCACTTGCTCCTGCGGCGTTCCGGCGACCGCTACCATGTGCAGGTGAAAGACGGCCCGCCCATCCACCACCAGCGCCCCAGCGCCGACGTGCTGTTCCGGTCCGTGGCGGAGAGCGCCGGCAGCAATGCTGTGGGCGTGATCCTCACCGGCATGGGCGCGGATGGCGCCGACGGTCTGTTAGCCATGAGAGAAAAGGGCGCCCACACTATTGCCCAGGACGAGGCCAGTTGCGTGGTCTTCGGCATGCCCAGGGAGGCCATCAAACGCGGCGCGGTGCAGCGGGTGTTGCCTTTGTCCCTGGTTCCGGAAGGCATCCTCCAGGCCCTGGCCGCCGCCGGCGTCTAAGTCGGACCGCCGCCCCTTCACAATCCTCCCGCCGTTGACAAGTCTTTTGGAAACCAGTATCTTTTACTCGTTCAGGTCTGAAAGGCGCTCTTTTATTGGTGGCACAGGCTTTCCAGCCTGTGCGGACCCGAGCGGCGGGCGGGACAGCATATCCCTCCTGCCTTTTCTTGCTTCAGGGCGACCTTTCAGGCGTAAAGGCCCTTAAGCCTCTGGAAAGTGTAACGTGCTCAAACTGGTAGGCTTCGATTGCGACGGCGTGCTGTTCGATTCCCGGCAGGCCAATATCGCCTTTTACAATGCCATCCTGGACCGGTTTTCCCAGCCCCGGCTGACAGAGGAGGCCACGGACTATGTCCACAGCCATACCTTCCGGGAGTCCCTGGAGCATATCTTTCAAGATTTTGGCGACTTCGATGCAGTGTTGGAATATTGCCGCACCCTGGATTACCAGCCTTTCATCCCCCTGATGCGGGAAGAGCCGCACCTGCGGGAATTTCTGCATTACCTGCGCCCCGCCTTCAAGACCGCGCTGGCCACCAACCGCACCACCACCACCCACGCGGTCCTGGAACAGCACCGTCTGGCGGACCAGTTCGATCTGGTGGTGTGCGCCCTGGACGTGAGCCGCCCCAAGCCCCACCCCGAGTCCTTCTGGCGCATCCTGGAGCATTTCGGTCTGACGCCGGACCAGGTCATCTATATCGGCGATTCCCAGGTGGATGAAGAATTCGCGGCCAACGCCGGCGTGCCCCTGATCGCCTTCCGCAACCCCGGTCTCAAGGCCGCCTACCACCTGGAATCCTTCGCCCAGGGACCGGCCCTCATCGAGGCGCTGCGCCGGGGCAAAAGCCCTGCAAGATAGTCACGAGCAAGGGCGGCAGCTCCGGTCCCCTGTTTCTCTCAGCCCACCGGCGGCGTCAGCAAAATATAGGTGCACAGGCCCTTGGCGATGAGGCGGCTTTTCTGGGTCACCTCCACCTCGCCCAGGGAGATGGTGCGGCCCCGTTTGGCGATGCGGGCCCGGGCCTCCACTACTCCGTCGGTCACCGCGCCCAGAAAATTGATCTTCATTTCCACGGTGCTGATCTTCCTGTCCGCCGGCACCAGGCTGAAGAGGGCGTAGGCCACGGCCTCGTCCGCCAGGGCGGCCACCACACCTCCCTGGAGAAAGCCCTGGGAATTGAGAAACTCGGGCCTGACTGTGAGTGAGAAGCGGGCAAAACCCTGCCCCAATTCAGGCACCTCAATGCCCATGAAATTGACGTAAGGGTTGGCCGCCAGCCGCGCCCGGATGCGGCCCTCAACTTCGGGTGACAGGGATTCCACGGTACGCATCATGTCTGGAAAATTCCTCCATTTTCTCTTAACCAGCACAGCTTGGAGGTCATCAAAGGGCGTCAGGGAAATACCTGAACGGCGCCCCTGAAGAAAATCTCCCCTCTTTCTCCCCCCAGAAAGAGTATATATGATAGGCTAACAGGGGAAGGAAGGGCCAAAGGGCCCATCTTTCGCCTAGTACACTTTTCGGAGGCTCCCCGTATGAAGATCGCCATCAGCGGCAAAGGCGGGGTGGGCAAGACCACCCTGGCGGCGCTGCTCATCAAATATTTCCGGGACCAGGGCAAGAAGGTCCTGGCCGTGGACGCCGACCCCGACGCCAACCTGGCCTTGGCCCTGGGCGTGCCAGACCCCGCAAGCATCGTGCCGTTGAGCGAAATGAAGCAGATGATCGCCGAACGCACCGAGTCCACGCCCGGCAAAATGGGAGGGTTCTTCAAATTGAACCCTAAAGTGGACGACATCCCGGAGAAATTTTCCCGGGAGGTGGACGGCGTCAAGCTCATCGTCATGGGCGGCGTAAAGAAGGGCGGCGCGGGGTGTATCTGCCCGGAAAGCGTGCTTTTGAAAACCCTGGTGACCCACCTGGTGCTCTTGCGGGACGACGTGGTGGTCATGGATATGGAGGCCGGCATCGAACACCTGGGCCGGGCCACCACCAAAGGCGTGGACCGCCTCATTGTGGTCGTGGAACCGGGCCGCCGCAGCGTGGAGACGGCCCATCACGTCATGCAACTAGCCAAGGACCTGGGACTCCAAAAGGTGGCCATCGTGGGCAACAAGGTGCGCAACCCCAAGGATATGGAATTCCTGCACCAACATCTGCCGGACCTGCCGGTGCTGGGCTACCTCCCCTTTGATGACAAGATCATTGAAGCGGACCTCACGGGCCGGCCCCCCTACGAACTGAGCCCGGCCATGATGGCCGCCGCCCGGGAGATCGGGCAGAAGCTCACGGAGGGGTGATGTTGTGACGTGGGGGGGGGGGGGGGGGGGGGGGGGGGGGGGGGGGGGGGGGGGGGGCGGGGGGG
>CAZFWX010000165.1:0-5077 GCA_964522695.1 uncultured Desulfobacterales bacterium | reverse complement strand
GGTAAATGATGCTACATCACTTAAAGAAGTACTGAAAAAAGAGATGGTATCAATTCTTAATCATCCACATCCACTCGTTCCATCTGAAAATCGTCCATTTGTTATACTTGCTGTTGGTGTAAACGGAGTTGGTAAAACAACTACGATTGGGAAAATTGCGAGCAGGTTCCACTCAAAAGGTCTTACTGTATTACTCGCAGCAGGAGACACATTTAGGGCTGCAGGTATTGAACAATTGGAGATATGGGCAAAAAGGGCAAATGCTGACTTTGTAAAACACCAAAGTGGTTCAGATCCTGCTGCCGTAGCCTTTGATGCAATTGCTGCTGCAAAACACAGAGGTATAGATGTTGTCATCATAGATACTGCAGGCAGACTTCATACAAAGACTCCTCTAATGGAAGAGATTAAAAAGATGAAGAGGGTCATTGAAAAAGCTATCCCGGGTGCTCCACACGAGATCCTACTTGTTGTGGATGCTACAACGGGACAGAACGCACTGAGACAGGCAGAGATGTTTAATAACGCAATAGGCGTGAGTGGTATTGCACTTACTAAACTTGATGGCACAGCAAAAGGTGGAATTGTATTCGCCATAAAAAAGGAATTAGGGGACTACGACGAGCGTCCTGATGAAATCGAAGAATACCAGGAGAAGATCGCCAAGGCCCGTATGCCCAAGGCGGTGGAGGAAGAGGCCGTCATGCAGCTCACCCGTCTGGAGCAGATGCATCCGGACGCGGCCGAGGCCACAATGGTGCGCACCTATCTGGACTGGCTGGTGGAAGTTCCCTGGTCCAAGAACACCCGGGATAAGCTGGAGTTAAAAGAGGCCAAGGCCGTTTTGGATGCGGACCATTATGACCTGGAAAAAGTCAAAGACCGGATTTTGGAATACCTGAGTGTACGCAAGCTTAACAAAAAGATGAAAGGGCCCATCCTCTGTTTTGTGGGTCCTCCAGGCGTGGGCAAGACATCACTGGGAAAATCCATCGCCCGGGCCATGGGCCGGAAATTCACCCGCATATCCCTGGGGGGCATTCGGGATGAAGCCGAGATCCGCGGCCACCGCCGCACTTACATCGGCGCCCTGCCCGGCCGCATCATTCAGGGACTGAAAAATGCCGGGGTTAATAATCCGATCTTCATGATGGACGAAATTGACAAGATTGGCCAGGACTTTCGGGGCGACCCGGCCGCAGCCCTGTTGGAGGTCCTGGATCCGGAACAGAATTCGGCCTTTAGCGACCATTACCTGAATGTTCCCTTTGACCTGTCCAGGGTCATGTTTATTCTTACGGCCAATCTGGTGGATCCCATCCCTTCGGCCCTGCTGGACCGGATGGAAATCATTCGGCTGGCCGGCTATACCGAAGAAGAAAAGCTGGAAATCGCCCAAAAATACCTGCTGCCCCGGCAGCTTCAGGAAAACGGCCTGAAAACGGCGGACCTGACCATCGCCCCCAATACCTTGCGGGAACTCATCAGTCATTACACCCAGGAGGCGGGATTACGCAACCTGGAACGGGAAATTGGCAGCCTCTGCCGGAAGGTGGCCCGCCGGATCGCCGAAGAGGAAAAAGGCCCGTTCACCATCACCCGGGCGAATTTGCACCGTTATCTGGGACCTCCCCGTTATCTTCCCGAAGCCGAACAGGAAAAAGATGAGACCGGAGTGGCCACCGGCCTCGCCTGGACGGAATTCGGCGGGGAAGTGTTGTACGTGGAGGCCAGTTTGATGAAGGGCAAAGGCCAGCTCACCTTGACCGGGCACTTGGGCGAGGTCATGAAAGAATCGGCCCAGGCGGCCATGAGCTACAGTCGGACCAGATCGCATATCTTTAATCTACCGGAAGACTTCTACGAAAAATTGGATATCCATCTGCACGTCCCGGCGGGAGCCATTCCCAAAGACGGCCCCTCCGCCGGGGTCACCATGGCCACCGCCCTGATTTCGGCCTTGACCCAGATTCCGGTGCGCAAAGATGTGGCCATGACGGGTGAGATCACCTTGCGCGGCAAAGTGCTGCCCATCGGCGGGCTCAAGGAGAAAGCCCTGGCGGCTCTGCGGGCCCGGATGAAAAAGGTCATTATTCCGGAGGCCAATAAAAAGGACCTGATCGAAATCCCGAAACATATCAAGCGCCGTCTGAAATTTCTGCCGGTACAGAATATGGACGAGGTGCTCCAGATAGCTCTGGTTCGCCCCCCGGCCTGGGAGGATACTAAGAAATCCGCCTCCCGGATCAGGACCAAGCCTTCTCGACCGTTGGCCTCGTTGCCCTCGTAAACCTGGGTTTTTGAGTGGGGGTGTTGACCCCCACACATCTATTTTGGTGAGGATGACAACCCCATAGATTCTCTTCTTTCCGTTCTCAATGCTCAACTCTGGTGGAAATGGGCAGCTCTGATAGTGCTGCTGGGTTGCTACGGGTTTTTTGCTTCGGCTGAAACCTCCCTGTTCTCCTTGAGTCCGCTGGCACGCCTCAAACTCAAACACCGTCACCCTCAGGCCGGGGCCCGCATTGACCACCTTTTGTCCCGCCCCCAACGTCTGTTAACTTCCATCATCATCGGCAATGAGGTGGCCATCATCATTGCCACAGTTCTGGCCACTTCCCTTTCCCTGAGCCTCTGGGAAGACCGGGGACGATGGGTTGCCATGGCGGTTATGGCTCCGGCCCTGCTGCTGCTCGGCGAGATTATCCCAAAATCTTTGGCTTTGCGCTACCCGGAGCGGTGGGCCCGCCTGATCGCCCCGCCCCTGGCCATGGTGATGCCGCTGCTAACCCCGTTCCGGGTCGTGTTGTTGAGCCTCAGCCGCTTTCTGATGTCGATGCTGGGAATCAAACCGAAACCAAAGACCCATTTAGTCCGGGAGGACGATTTTATCCGCATGGTGGAAGACAGCCACAAGGGTGGACTGATTGCCCCCATAGAAAAAGAGCTCATCATCAACCTGATGAGTTTGGGCGAGACGACGGTGGGACAGGTTATGGTCCCCCGACCGGACATCTTTTGTCTGCCTCTGAACCTGAAGGCAGCCGACCTGATCAAAGCCGTCAAACAGGCCAGGTTTTCCCGGGTGCCGATCTACGGCAAGGACCAGGAGGACATCCTGGGCATTCTGCATGCCAAAGATTTGTTGAACCTGGCTCCCGGCGACGCCTGCGAACAATCCTGTTTGAAAGAACTGCTCCGGCCGCCTTATTTCGTCCCGGAGAATAAACGGGCGTTTGACCTGCTGGGTGAACTGCAGGCGCGGAAAATACGATTAGCCCTGGTGGTGGATGAGTACGGCAGTCTCACCGGACTGGTGTCGGTGGAAGACCTGCTGGTGGAACTTTTTGGGGAATTCGAAGAGGAATTCGAGCAGGCCGACCGGCTTCTACAGCAGATGGCTCCTGGAATCTATCTGGCCAAAGGCTGGCTCCCCCTGGACGAACTCAACGAAACGCTGGGTCTGGCGCTGCCGGCGGATGAATTTGACACCCTGGGCGGCCTGGTGATCAATCTTTTTGGTGAACTGCCGCACGAAGGCGACAGCGTCGTTTATGAAAATCTGAAATTTGAAGTAGTCCATATGAAAGGCACCCGGATTCTGGAATTACTTCTCGCGCTGGAAGATTCATGATTATCCTGGCCTACCTTGGGATATTTCTGATCCTCTTGTTTTTGGAAGGGTTTTTCACCGGTTCGGAAATCGCTCTGGTTTCCGCCAACCACCGGCAGTTGCAGCACCTGGCTGAAAATGGCCACCGGGGGGCCCTGCTGGCCCAAAAACTACTGCGGTTCCCGGAAAAACTCTTCGCCACCACGCTCCTGGGCTCCAATCTGGCGGAGACCGTCAACACCGTCCTGATCTCGGCACTGCTGATTGATATGTACGGCCCCTCCGGGGAGGTTGCCGCGATGCTCCTCCTGCCCCCGTTGATCCTCCTCTTTGCGGAAATCCTGCCCAAGTCCATCGCCCGCCTCAGGCCCACCCGGATGGCGCAAAAGGTAAGCTTTTTTATCTGGCCGGCTTCCCAGATCCTCTCTCCCATCACCGGGATCTTTGCCTGGTTCAGCCGTCTGGTGCTCTGGTTGACCGGTTCCCGGGGGACCAGTCTGGTGCCGTTTGTGACCCGGGAAGAACTCCAGATGGTAGTAAAAGCCGGCGGAGATGAGGTGGATTTGGAGACCGAAGAGAGGACCATCATCCAGCGGATCCTGCATTTCAGCCAGACTACGGTCCGCGAGGCCATGATTCCGCTCATTGAAGTGGTGGCCATCCCCGAAACGTACCTCGTCTCCCAAGCCCTGGATGAATTCAGGCGAGGCCGGTTCTCCCGAATGCCCGTATACCGCCGGCGCATTGACAACATTATCGGCGTCCTGCACAGCTTTGACCTCCTGGGAGAGATGGATACCTCGCAGAGCATCAAAAAATTCATCCATCCGGCGCGCTACGCCCCGGAAAGCAAACGGGCCGATCAACTTCTGGTGGAGATGCAGCAGTTGGGCATCCACATGGTAGTGGTGGTGGATGAATATGGCGGGGCCGTGGGCATTATCACTCTGGAAGACCTTTTGGAAGAGGTGGTGGGCGAGATTGAAGATGAGTTTGCCATAGACATCAGCCAGTTCAAAAAACTCCGGGAAGGAGTCTATCTGGTCAACGCCCGCATGGAGATCGAAGCTTTGAACGAAAATTTAGGCCTGAATCTGCCGTCGGGAAATTACCACACCCTGGGCGGTTTTCTCATCAAACAGGCGGGAGATCTTCCTCACAACGGCGAACGGATCAGATATCATAACCTGCTGTTTATTATCCGCAACGCCGACTTAAGAGCGATTAAGGAGGTGGAGGTACATGTCGAACCCGCCGCGGCGGCCAGCTGACCAGATCCTGTATTTCGATTGCTTTTCGGGCCTCAGCGGCGATATGACCCTGGGGGCCTTTTTGGATCTGGGGTTGGAGCCTGACTCGCTGTGGGATGCCCTCAAGCGGCTAGGATTGCAGGGCTATACCGCGCACAGCCAAAAAGTGGCCAAACAGCATCTCTGGGGGACCAAGGTAAGCTTTCAGGTCACC
>CAZFWX010000164.1:0-5359 GCA_964522695.1 uncultured Desulfobacterales bacterium | reverse complement strand
GATAGGCATGCCGAAACTTGCCGCTGGTTTCCCCCACAATCCAGCCGTTATCATTGATGGCGCCGGCCCACTCCAGGGAAATTCGCCGGGGAAGATTCACCGTCAGGACATTGAGATCCTGCATGGCCTCACCCGGGTTTTTGAGAAAGGCGCGCCATTCCCCCTTGGCATTCTGTGACCAGCCCACCACCTGGCCCTGGGAATTTAGGGAACGTCTGCCGGCAGATTGGGATTGGTCACCACCCAAGGTTCCCAAATCCTCCGGGGCCTGCCCCGGGTTCTTCAGAAAGGCATGCTCCCCCTTAAAACCGGCGCCCGTGGAATTCCCCGCAATTTGGCCCTGATTGTTAAGGCTCAAACCTCCGGTGGCATTTCCCCCAGGCAACGGGGGCAGATATTCCAGCTCCTGCCCCGGCTTCAGCAGCCAGGAAAGGAGCCGCCAGTTGTCCCTGGAAGATAAATGACCCACAATCCAGCCATGGTCGTTGATGTTCGAGACCGAAATATTCAAGCCATGGGGATTTGGAATCCATACTACTTGCTCCCCAGGTTTCTTTACATAACAAGAAAAGGGGGGGGCGGTGGCGCCCACCACCCAGTCGAGGTTATTAATGGAGGTGGCAACGCTGGCCTTGCCGGGCAAGAGCGCCTCCATGGACCGCCCGGGGTACTTTATAAAGGCCTGCTGGGGAATTGGCTCACAATTGCCCACGATCACCCCATTGTCATTAATGGCTGTGGCCAGGTACTTGCCATTTTCATCCCCCGGCAAGGCGCCCAGGTCTTGCATCTTTTCTCCCGGATTTTTTAGAAAGGCCCTTCTCCGGGAGCCGCCCTGGCCCTCGGCAAAGCCGACAACCTGGCCTTTATTATTGATAGCATAGGCGCAACTGGAATCGAGGCCAGGCAGAGTCCCCAGGTCATGATACTGATACTGCGGGGCCGCGGCCGCAGGCCACACGAGAGCCAAAACTATAGCCAGAGCCAGGCCCCACTGCCGGATATTTATTCCGTGTTTTCTCTGCATGGCGCGCCCTGCTTCTTGCTTTCCTGGCAGATGGTATTTTTACCGCCCCCCAAAACTGGCGGCAAGACTAAGCCAAGATTTGGCCATTGCTGCTAATAAGGAACCCGGAGGTCATCGGCAGGAGTGAACTCATAAAGCCCCCGTCGTCGATGGAGGCGATGAGGCGCAGGTCGCCGCCTTCTCGAAAGTCCCAGACGGCTTCATATTCGATCTGGTAGGTGATGCCGCTGGGTCCCCGGCGTTCGATGCAGGCGGGGTTGCTGAGAAAGGCCTGCAGTTCTGCGTAGGATTTCTGCTTTAATTCCCCCAAAAAATCTTCCAGCACCTGCCGGGCTTCGGTCTTGTCCATTTTGAACCCCTTGGATGATTATACCCTTTGCCTTGACAAGTCTGGGACTGCACAGGTGAGGACACCTGTGCCGCCTGGGGTTTTTCTGGTTGGGTCCAGTTTGCCGGGGGATGTCAAGCTAAGCCGCCCTGTCCGGCGTTGCGAGAGTATTCGTGCCGGGAGCATACTACGCCCCTGCTCACCTTTGATAAGGCGAGACGTCTCCTCTTGACTCTAAAGGCGGGATGCGCATCGCTTTCCCGCCCTACGGCTCCGCTGCAGAAGAGTTGGTGGGCAGTGCCCGCCCTCCACGGCTTTCACCTTTAGAGATTGGGGCAAGAGTGCGAGGGGGGTGTAAGGAGCCGGTGGCACAGGCTTTCCAGCCTGTGGAGCCCCTTAGCCACCCCCTCAAATACTTCTCTCATCTCTATCCCTTACAGCAAAGCCGCAGCGTCCTTGGCGAAGTAGGTGAGGATGAGGTCCGCGCCGGCCCGCTTGATGGCGGTGAGGGACTCCAGCATGACGGCGTTGCCGTCCACCCAGCCGTTGGCGGCCGCAGCCTTGATCATGGCGAATTCGCCGCTCACCTGATACGCGGCGATGGGCAGGTCGAACTCGGAGGCCAGCTGGGCGATGACGTCCAGGTAGGGGAGGGCGGGCTTGACCATGAGCAAGTCCGCGCCTTCCTCCACGTCCAGGGCCGCTTCCCGCATGGCCTCCCGCACGTTGGCCGGGTCCATCTGGTAGCCCCGGCGGTCGCCGAAGGACGGAGCCGAGGCCGCAGCCTCGCGAAACGGTCCGTAGAAGGCCGAGGCGTATTTGACGGCGTAGGATAAGATGGCCACCATCTCGAAGCCCCGCTCGTCCAGGGAGTCCCGGATGGCGCCCACCCGGCCGTCCATCATGTCCGAGGGGGCCACGAGATCAGCCCCGGCTTCGGCGTGGGACACGGCCACCTGGGCCAAAAGCTCCAACGTGGCGTCGTTGTCCACCTGGCCGCGCTCCAAAACGCCGCAGTGGCCGTGGCTGGTATAGGCGCAGAGGCAGACGTCGGTGATGACCGTGAGGTCGGGCAGCTCTTTTTTGAGGAGACGCACGGCCTGCTGCACCGTGCCCTTGGGGGAGGCGGCCTCGCTGCCGGTATCGTCCTTGGCCCGGGGGAGGCCGAAGAGCAGGACCGCGGGCACCCCGAGCTTCAGGGCGGCAGCGGCTTCTTTCACCAGCAACTCCGGAGAGAGGCGGAAGACCCCGGGCATGGCCGCCACCTCCTGGTGCACGCCCTTGCCCGGCGCCGCGAACAGGGGGTAGATGAAATCGGCGGGGGAAAGCTGCGTCTCCCGCACCATACGCCGCAGACCTTCGGTGCGCCGCAGCCGCCGGGGCCGGTGGATGAGATCCATGGGGGCCTCCTCGGGTGTAGTCTTTTGAGGGAGGGGGCAGGGGGCGCGCCCCCCTGGCCCTCCCCCCACAAACTCATAGATTCTCCGCCACCTTGGGTTCCAGGCGCCGGTAGATCAGCAGGCTGAAGCCCAAAACGAGTAAAACCAGGGCGGCGAACAGGGCGTTGGTCTGCCACGAGGCGAACTGGCCTTCGGTCAAGGCCAGCTTGGTATGGTGGACGATAAAGGCCATGGGGTTGGCCAGGACCACCGCATGGTACTTGGGCGGAAAGATGGTCAGGGGGTAAATGACCGGAGTGGCGTAAAAAAGGGCCGAGACGGTCACCTCCCAAACCTGCACCAGGTCCCGGAATTGCACGAAAATGGGGGCGGCGGTGAAAGAAAAGGCCAGGATGAGAATGTAAGTCAGGACGATGTAAAAGGCGAAAGTCAGGATGCCGGCGAGTCCGGGCCACACGCCGTACCAGAGGAAAAACAGGGAGATGATAAAAAGATTGATGGCAAAGACCAGGCTGGTCTGGACGGTGGAGGCGACGATGATGATCCAGCGGGGCACGAAGATCTTGGTCACCAGGGTGGATTTGTTGACCAGGGACAATAGCCCGGCCATGGTGCCGTCGGTGAAGAAGCCGAAGAGCATGAGGGAGGAAAGGAGCTGCAGGGAGTAATGATGGGTCCCCGTGCTCATGGGGTTAAAGAGGCTGGAAAAGACGAAATTGAGGATGAGGAACAGGGACAGGGGCTTGAGCAAGGCCCAGACATAGCCCAGGATGGAGCCGTGGAAACGCAGCTTGAAATCAGTGCGGGCCAGGGCCCAGACAAGTTCGCCGAAATGCTCGTGATTTTGGGACATGAGGGTTTCGGGGTCGGTGACGTCTCAGTCGCTAATCCAGGTCCTTTCGGTAAATGCGGTAGCGCTTGTGGGGACGCAAGCCTCCATCCTCATACAGGCGGTTAATGGCGTCGTTGTCTTCCAGGTTCCAGCCCAGTTCCACGTAGCGGTATTGCTGGTTGCGCTCCACCACCTTAAAGAGGTGATAAAAAACCACCAGGGGCAGGCCCATCTGGCGGTACTGTTCTTTGATGCCGAAGATGAGGCCCCGCAGACCGGAGATTTCCGACCAGAAAAGGTGCTTCTTGATGAGGGCGCTTAAGCCCAGTTTGCCGTTGAAGCGCCGCAGCAGAGGGTTGATGTCGGGGATGATGATGCAGACGCCCACGGGTTCGCCCCGGTAGAGGACGAAGAAGGTGAGGTCCAGTTCCGCCACGGGCAGCAGTTCCTTCACCATGTCCCGGCTTTCCGCCAGGGTGATGGGCACGAAGCCCCAGTTGCGGGCCCAGGATTCGTTGTAGATTTCCGTAAGGAGGCGTACTTCCTCTTCGAAGCGCTTGGGGTCCATGGGGCGGATGGCCACGTCTTCCTTTTCCAGCAGACGCTGCCCCACGCTGATGGCCCACTCCGGCGGATGGTAATCCACCGGGAAGTGATAGGCCAGCAAATCCTTCTCTTTGCGGAAGCCGCAAAAGTGCACCAATTCGGGATAGTAAGGCGGATTGTAGGTCATCATCAGGGTGGCGGGGGACGCGAAGCCCTGGATGAGCAGTCCGGCTTCATAGTTGAGGGAGGGGTTCAGGGGGCCGCGAAAAAACTCCATGCCCTGCTGGCGCACCCAACCTTCGGCGGTGGCAAAGAGCGCGGCCGCGGTTTCGGGGTCCTGCCGGCATTCAAAAAAACCCCAGGCGCCCATCTTTTCCTGCTGATACTGGTTGTACTGATCATCGACGATGGCGGCGATGCGTCCCACCACTTCGGAGCCGCGGCGGGCCAGGTAAAGCTCCCGCCGGGCCTGTTGCCAGTAGGGATGTTCTTTGGGTTCCAGCAACCGGGCCAGGCTGGGTTTGAGAGGGGGGATCCAGTTGGCGTCCCCCTGATAGATGGTCCAGGGAAGGTCGATAAAGGCCCGCATCTCTCCCCGGCTGCGTACCGGAATGACATCCACACCAGACAATGACCAGAACTCCTCATGCAGCGGGTCCGGCCCGCTCTCAGTTGATTTGATGGTCCAGGCTTTTCACCTGTGCGCACGAAAACGGCGGGCGGGACGCCCGCCCTACAGGATTTCTGTAGATTTACAGGGGACCAGAAGCATCAGGCGCGACTAGTCCGAAAACCAGCTCATGGTCAGGCCCTGGGCCTGCATGAGGATTTCTCCATCGGCGCTCCGGGCCTGGACATCCCAGGTGTGGCCCCGTTCCTCCTGGAGTCGCAGACGCCCTTCCAGGGTGACCACTTCGCCGGGGACGGACGGACGGCCGAACCGCAGTTCCGTGACCTTCCGGGGGATCATGGTACGCGGCTCGTCCGGGTCCCGCATGACGATGTAGAAGGTCACCAGGTGCATCATGGCTTCGAAGAGATAAGGAGAATAGTGATAGCGCATACCCTGACGGCCGGCAAAATCGTCGGAGGCCCTGGGGATCGTCGTCCCCCTTACCAGTCCGTGGCTGGTGCCGTCCAGAGATTCCATGACCCGGTAGCGGCCCCGGAGGTCCGTGCGCTGGGCATACCAGTCCTGCACCTCCGCCGGGGAAGCCGGCCGGGTT
>CAZFWX010000163.1:0-5361 GCA_964522695.1 uncultured Desulfobacterales bacterium | reverse complement strand
CCGGAGTTCATTGCCGCCAAGCAGCCTAAGGTGGGGGAGCGCTTCGGGGAGTGATGCCCGGTCTATTCCCTGCAGGTGCTGTCAAAGGCCAGGAGGCTATGCTTTGGGGTTAGCTGGAGACCGTCCTTCCACACTCGGGCGGGGGCGGTGGCAATGGGTGTTTGTCCTTATTTTTCTGGCGGTGGGAACCCTGATTGTCTTTCACCCCATGGTGCTCTCGGGGTTTGCCCTTACCCAGAACGACCCGGGCGACAGCCGCCTTAATAACTACATCCTGGAACATAGTTACCGCTGGCTCTGGCGTGATCCATTGCACAGATCATTCTGGGACCCACCCTTTTTCTATCCGGCGCGCAACGTCGCCGCCTACAGCGACATCCTGCTGGGCTCAGCACCCATCTATTGGTTCTACCGGCTTCTGGGACTGCCCTATGACTCGGCCTTCCAGGGTTGGATGGTAACGATCCTGGCTTTAAACTTTCTCACGGCGTTGTTGTTGTTCCGGCGGGGCCTCAAATTTTCCCTGCTGCCCTCCCTAGCCGGGAGCTTCCTGTTTGCCTATGCCGGCATGAGGGTGGCTCAATTCAGCCACCAGCAACTCCTGCCGCAGTTCTTCTCCCTGTTGGCCCTTTTTGCCCTGGTGAGGCTCATCCAGGCCGAAGATAAAGACCAGAGCACGCCGGCTCGCGGCCGGGGAGCGTGGGTGCTCCTCTTTTTTGCCTCTTTGGTGCTCCAGGTTTACGCCGGCTTCTACTTAGGCTGGTTTTTGGGCTTCGGCCTGGGCGTCAGCCTGATCCTGGCCCTTTTGATTCCCTTTTGCCGGAAATCCTTGAGTCAAGTCTTGCGCCGCCACTGGCGCGTGGGTCTGGCCGCCCTGGCGGTCTCCTGCATCCCCCTGGTCTGGATGGGCCTCCACTATATCCAGGTGAACCAGGAATTCGGCGGACGCCCTTGGTGGGAAGTGAAGAATGCTCTTCCCCGGCTGAAATCCTGGCTCAATTTAGGATCGGAAAACTGGCTCTATGCCTGGACCCGCCCCTTTCTTAATTTCTCCACCCTGCCTTTGGAGCACGAACATAAGATCGGTTTAGGTCTTTTCACGACCGTCCTCTGCCTGGCAGGCCTCTGGCAATTACGCCGCAGCCCCTGGGGCCGGGTGGCGGGTCTTAGTTTTCTGCTCATCTTCGGCATTTCTCTCTACTGGCTGGGATGGTCCCCCTGGCGCCTGATCCACCGGTTTGTACCCGGAGCCTCGGCCATTCGGGCCATGACTCGCATCGCCCTCTTATTACTGATCCCCTTGAGCCTGGGGCTGGTCGCCACCCTGGAACGTTTTAAGACGCGTCACGGTCTGGTCCTCCTCTGCACGCTGCTGATCATAGCCGAACAAGTTCAGTCACCGCCCTTCTACGACAAGCTGGCAGACCGCCAGCGGGTGGCCGCTTTGGCAGCCCAGGTTCCTAGAGACGCCACCGCCTTCTTCTACGCCCATTTCCCTGGTCCAAGCTATCTCTCCAAAGAGACCTATTGGATTGATGCCATGTGGGCCCAGATGTTGACCGGGGTGCCAACGGTGAACGGCTATAGTGGTTGGGCACCAATAGGGTATGAAAAGTTTGCCCCGGAAGCGAAATCTCCAGCGGAAAAAGCCGTCCTGGTAATGCAACTGCAAAACTGGCTCCTGACCTTCGGCCAAAAAAACCCTTCAATTTCGGCCATCCCGTTGGATCGGGGCGTTCTCTTCTATCTGGGTTCGCCATCAAAGCAATGACAGGAGGAAGCATGGCTTTCACCGAACAAGATATCGCCCTGTTCGAGTTAAAAAAGAGATACCTGGCCATCAACTTCGTCGGCCTGGCCATGATCGCCTCGGTTTTCATCTATGCAATCCTGGTGGAGGTAATAAAACGGGGCTACATTCTGACTCCCCTGGAGCGGCCCATACCGGAGCATATCTCCTCCATGCTCTTTTACATCTTCCTGAGCGTGGCCGCGCTCATTTTTCTGATCATCAAGTTCCTGAACAGCCGGGTGGCGGCCAAAAATCCCCAAAGCCTGCCGGCCATCGCCATCGCCTGCTTCGCCCTGGCCGAAATCCCGGCCATGCTGGGCCTGGTCCTCTTTTTCCTGTGCCGCGTGGCCTTGCACTTCTATGCACTCATGTTCGCTTCCCTGGTGCTCTTTTATCTGTACTACCCCCGCTATGATCAGTGGGAGCGCATCTTCCTGGAAGCCCAGGCATCCGGGCCAGGGAAGTGAAGTGAATGTGGGGGGAGGGCCAGGGGGGCGCCTTTGGTCTCCCCCCTTCCCTACCCGAAGAATTTACGGTGGCGCAAGCATCTTGCCTGCGATATTTTTCCCAGGCCGACAGCCTGCGCTGCTAAAGTAAAAGTGAGGAATTGGGGGACTATGAAGCAGGTAGGCGTTTATTATCACCCGTCCTTCAGCCGCAAGAGCTATCTCACCGTGGGCAACCGCCTGCGGGATTTCCCCGAGGCCCTGGACGAGCTTTTGACGCGGCCCAACGTGCGCCTCTTCGAGTCCCCCCGGGCCTCGGAAGAACTCATCCGCAAGGTGCACGCCCCGGATATGCCGGCCCTCGTGGCCCGGGACAGCCTCTGCGGCACCGCCTACGAGTCCGTGGGCGGCGTGGTTGCGGCCATGGAGGCCCTGGCCACAGGGGAGATCCACCGGGCTTTCTGCTTCATCGGCGCGGGCGGCCATCATGCCGGCTACCGCCAATTCTGGGGGGCCTGCTGTTTCAACGACGTGGTCATCGCTCTCACCCGGGTCCGGGAGGTCAGCCCCTGGCGGCGTTTCGCCATCTATGACACCGACGCCCACCACGGCGACGGCACCCGCCAATTGGTGCAAAATGACCCGGAGGTCCTGCACGTCTGCTTCTGCGGCAGCGACTCCCAATCCCCCGACGGCTCCAAGGTGGACGTGGACGTCTACCGCCTGGGCCACCAGTCCGACCCCAACGCCGCCTACGTGGACGCGGTGCGCCGGCAACTGCCCCGCATTCCCGCCTTCCGCCCCGATCTTCTGGTCTGGTACTACGGCTTCGATACCCACGCCGACGATTACGGCTCCCTGGGGCTCACCGAACCGGCCTTCTTCGAAATCTGCGATCTCATGATGTTCGTGGCCGACGAGTGCGGCATCCCCCTCCAGGTGGTCCTGGGCGGCGGGTCGCTCTCCTACCTGGCCGCCAACACCATCCCGGAAATCATCCGCCGCCTGGCCGAGGGGTGAGGTTCAGAAGAGCATTGTGGGGGGAGGGCCAGGGAGATGATCTCCCTGCCCTCCCCCCACACCCCCCTCCCAACCCGCATATTAGGGTTGGAGCAGACTGGGCATTTGCCCTGACTGCGCCAGCCCAAAAAAGGCGTGAAGGGGTTGGGGGAGGGAGTGTGAGAAAGGGGGAAGGGGTCTGCGACCCCTTAGCCCCCTCCCCCACATCAACCCTCAATACGGCGAAATGGTGTATTTCTGTTCGGCCTTGGGGACGTACCAGCGTTCAAAATTGTAGTCGATGCCTGCAGGCGCGGGTTTGACGCCCCGGAAGCGTTTGGAGATGGCGGGCAGGGCGTCGGGGACGAACAGGAAGGTGTAAGGCTGGTCCTCGGCGATGATCTCCTGCATGCGGAAGTAGGCCTGCTTGCGCTTCTCCTGGTCGAAGGTGTGGCGGCCTGCTTCTAAAAGGGCATCTACCTCCGGGTTGCTATAGTGGATGAAGTTGAGTTCCCCGGGCTTGGTCTTGGATGAATGCCAGATGTCAAAGAGATCCGGGTCCTGGCCGATACCCCAACCCAGAATCACCGCCTCGAACCGCCCCTTGTCGATGAATTCCTTCAAGAACGCGGCCCATTCCACGGGGCGAATCTTGACATCGATGCCCACCTCGGCCAGGCGCCGCTGAATGATCTGGGCCGCCAGCTCCCGGATGACGTTCCCCTGGTTGGTGAGGATGGTGAAGGCGAAGGGGCGGCCGTCCTTCTCCAGGATGCCGTCGGCGTTGGGCCGCCAGCCCGCCTGGGCCAGAAGTTCCCGGGCCCGGGCCTGGTTGAAGGGAAAGCGGGGGACGTTGGGATTGTAAAACCAGGTGCCCGGCTTATACGGCCCCGTGGCCTCCTGGCCCAGCCCCATGAGCACGCCCTTGATGATCTCCTGCCGGTTGATGGCGTGGGTCAGGGCCTGACGCACCCGCTTGTCCTTGAAGCGCTCATCCTCCAGGTTGTAGCCCAGATACACGTACGAGAGGGACACATACTTGTACTTCTCGAACAACCGCTGAAACTTGGGATACTCCGTCTGCCGCATATATTGCAGGGGATTGAGGCCCATGCGGTCCAGATTGCCGGCTTTCAGTTCCATGAACATGGCCGCGGCATCGGGGATGACCCGGTACAGATAGCCGTTCATATAGGGCCGGCCCTCGAAATAGGTAGGATTGGCGGTGAGGGCTATAAGGGACCCGGCCCGCCATTCCTGGAAGCGGAAAGGCCCGGTGCCGATGGGGTGGCGGCCCAGGGGAGACTTGGTGACGTCCTGACCCTGTAAAAGGTGCCGGGGCAACATGGACAGATTCCAACTCCCCAGGGCCGGGGCGAAGGGCTTGGGGTAGGTCACCTGAAAGGTGTAATCATCCAGGACCCGGGCCTCTTTCACCTGCTGATAGTCCCCGGAATATGCCGTGGGCGTCTTGGGGTCCACCATCATCTGATAGGTGAACAGGGCGTCGTGCGCAGTGAAAGGCGCACCGTCATGCCAGGTGACCCCCCGACGCAATTTGAAGGTGATGGTGAGGCCGTCCGGAGAGATGTCCCAGCTTTCGGCCAGGTCCCCCACCAGGTTCAGGTCGCCGTCATATTTCACCAGGCCGTTATACACATGGCCGGCCACGCTGTGGGAAGCGCTGTCCGAGGCCAGGGGCGGCAGGAGTGTGCTGGCGTCGCCGATGGAGCCATCAATAAAAAGATCACCATAGGCCGGGCCGGTGTCCGGACCGCCATAGGCGATTTCGGCTACCGGCGGCTTGCAGCCCCAGATAACCATCAAAGCGTGCAGCAAGATAAAAAAACCACAAATCCCCCGGCGCAGAGCCAGGAATTCCAAAATACCGCATATTCTCCCCCTCCCCCCGGTGGGAGGGGGCTGGGGGGAGGGGGAAAAGGCTCGCCCTGTGTAATCCATCATGGTCTCACATCCACCTGGCCCGCCCCATCAACGGGGAGGGCACATCTGCCGGGTCAGAACACTTTTCCCTTGCCCGGTCCGGGGCTTTTGAGTAAATTTAAGATGTCGGGACGTGGCTCAGCCTGGTAGAGCACAGCGTTCGGGACGCTGGGGTCGGAG
>CAZFWX010000162.1:0-5373 GCA_964522695.1 uncultured Desulfobacterales bacterium | reverse complement strand
AGATGCACAACCGGGGCAACGGCAAGGGCGGCGGCATCGCCGCGGTGGGCCTGGATGCCGACTCTTTGGGCGTCTCCCAGCAGATCCTGGACGATGACTACCTCATCCAGGTGGCGTATCTCGACCCCGAAGCACGGCGCCAAGTGGAAAGCCAGTTCATCACCAACGTCTTCCGGGTGGACCACGCCGCCCGGGTCCCCACCATGGCCGACTGGCGGGACCTGCCGCATCTGGAGGTCCAGCCCCCCGAGGTCTGGCGCTACTTCGTCCGGGTCAAGCCCGAAGTGCTGCAGTACTTCGTGCACAAACACCGGCTCTACGAGCTGCCCTGGGCCCAGGTGGAGGACGAGTTCGTCTCCCAGAACTGTTACCGCATCAACCAGGAGTTTTACGCCTCCCTAGGCGACAAAAAGGCCTTCGTGCTCTCCCAGGGGCGCAACCTCATGATTCTGAAAATCGTGGGCTACGCCGAGGAGGCGGCGCTGTACTATAACCTTCTGGACTTCAAGGCCCACATCTGGATCGCCCACCAGCGCTATCCCACCCGGGGCCGGGTCTGGCACCCCGGCGGCGCGCACCCCTTCGCCGCGATGAACGTGGCCCTGGTGCACAACGGCGATTTCGCCAACTACTTCGCGGTGAGCGAATACCTGGCCCAACGCCACTATTATCCCCAGTTCCTCACCGACACCGAGGTGGCCGTCTTGCTCTTCGACCTGTGGAAGCGCCACCACGGCTACCCGTTGGAGTACGTCATCGAAGGCCTGGCCCCCACCACGGAGCGGGACTTTGATCTGTTGCCGCCCGCCAAGCAAAAGATTTACCGGCAGATCCAGACGGCCAACATTCACGGTTCGCCCGACGGCCCCTGGTTCTTCATCATCGCCCGCACCGAACCCGAGACCAAAAAGTTCCAGCTCATCGGCATCACCGACACCTCCATGCTGCGCCCCCAGGTCTTCGCGTTGCACGAAGGCGAAGTCCAGGTGGGCCTGGTCTGCTCCGAAAAGCAGGCCATCGACGCCACCCTGGCCTCCATGGCCGCAGAGGACCCGCGCATCTGCCCGGTGGCCGACCTCTACTGGAACGCCCGGGGCGGCAGCCACACCGACGGCGGCTCCTTCATCTTTACGCTGGAGCCCGAAAACGGTCGCCGGGTGCTCACCTGCCAGGACAAGTTCGGCCAGACCAAAACCGTCCCCTGGTACCAGAAGGGCTGGGAGGGAACGGTGTTGGAGATCGTTGAGGACCGGTTCACCCAGCTGGCGCCCCTCATCCGTAAAGACCTGGAGGACGTGAGCGGCCAGCGGCTGTTCCAGTGGATCAAAGGCCGCCTGCCCCAATGGCCTTACTCCCGTTTCATTGAGCATCTGCAGATCGCCAGCCGGCTGACGCAGGAGGATGACCGCCTCAAAGAATCGGCCATCAACGCCTTCACCCTCTTTCTGGACCGGCGCTTTGATCCGGGCGACAAAAAGCGCAGCCACCTGGTGCGCCTGGCCATGGACGCGCTGAACGACCTTTTCGGCCAGATGCCCAGGATGGGAAAGAAGCATCCCAGCCGCTACCGCCTGATCGACTGGGACAGCCGGGACTCGCTGGTGGCGCCCCATAAGCCGGACGCGGTGCTGATCATCAATGCTGCGGGCTTCCCCCCCGAGGGGGACGACTGCGACGCCCGGCTCCAGTGCCAGGCGTATGCACTGGGCTGGCGCAAATTCATCATTTACGGGTTGCGGGGCCAGCGCTTCACGGGCTGCGGCTTCGGCCTGGGCACCGGCGAGGTGGAAATCGACGTCTACGGCAGTTCCGGAGATTACCTGGCCTCCGGCATCGACGGCATGACCATCCGGGTGCACGGCAACGCCCAGGATCAGTTGGGCCAGATCATGAAGAGCGGCAAGCTGGTGGTTTTCGGCGACGTGGGCCAGACCTTCATGTACGGCGCCAAGGGCGGCGAGGTCTACGTCATGGGCAACGCCGCGGGCCGGCCGCTTATCAATGCGGTGGGCCGCCCCCGGGTGGTCATCAACGGCACCGCCCTGGATTTTTTGGCCGAATCCTTTATGGCCGGCGACCCCCTGAACGGCGGCGGCTTTGTCATCGTCAACGGTCTGGAGTTCGAGCACCGGGGCCGCATCAAAGAGCAGGCCGCGCCCTATCCCGGCGCCAATCTCTTCTCCCTGGCGTCCGGCGGGGCCATCTACATCCGGGACCCTTACAATCAGGTAGGGCCCGACCAACTAAACGGCGGTGAACTGGTGCCGTTGACCGACGCCGACTGGCAGCTCATCCTGCCCTACCTCCAGGAAAACGAGCGCCTTTTCGGCATTTCTCTGGAAAAACACCTGCTCACCATCGAGGGTGAGGTCAAGCCTCCGGCCGAGGTCTACCGCAAGGTCCAGGCGGTGAAGCTGGCTGTCCTGGCCCAAGTGGCGAAGGAATCGGGCCTGGAGGATATCAGCATGGGTGAAGCCACCAAACACTGATTGGCCCCCGGACTATCAGGTTGGCAATACTTCAGAAAGTCAAAGGCGGGCCAGACAGCCCGCCTTTCTTTTTACCGTTTCATGGCCAGGTCTTTTTCTGGGTTGAGGTCCTCTATCCATAAAATCTTTCTTTTGACAAAATTCCCTCCCCTGTCCTACAATTGAGAATGTTTTCACATAAGGTGGTGTATCATGGTTTTTCCGGTCTCGGGGGTGGAAGTCAATCCCCTTGTCCCGCCCCTCATCGCCCTGGTGGTCTCCACCTTCACCTCCATGGGTGGGGTGTCCGGGGCCTTTCTCCTTTTGCCTTTTCAGGTGAGCATCCTCAATTTCACCAGCCCGGCGGTGAGCCCCACCAACCTGGTATTCAACATCGTGGCCATCCCCAGCGGCGTCTACCGCTATTTCCGGGAGGGCCGCATGAACTGGCCGGTGGCCTGGGTGACCATACTGGGCACCCTGCCGGGCCTCCTCTTCGGCGCCCTGATCCGCATCTATTGGCTGCCCGACCCCCGGCACTTCAAACTTTTCGTGGGCTGCGTGCTTCTTTATATCGGCGGCCGGCTCCTCTATGACCAGACCGCCCGGGCCAAGCAGAAAAAAGCCAGTATCCAGGAGTTCGAAGCCAGGGTGCAGCAGCGCCTGAGCCAGGTCCTGAAAGAGTCAGGCTACCACGCCGGAGAAGCCCTGCCGGAGGTCGCCCGGGTGCGCACTGCGGCCTGGACCTGGCGGCGCGTGTCCTACACCTTCCTGGGGGAAACCTTCTCTTTCAATGCCCCGGCCCTGTTTGCGCTGGCCCTGGTGGTGGGGCTCATCGGCGGCACCTACGGCATCGGCGGCGGCGCCATCATCGCGCCCTTTCTGGCGGCCATCTTCCAATTGCCCATTTACACCATCGCCGGCGCGGCGCTGTTTGGCACGCTGCTCACCTCCGTGGTGGGCGTGGGCATCTACTACTGCCTGGTCCCCTTCTGTCCTGGTCAGGCCGTGGCCCCGGATCTGCTCCTGGGAGCCCTCTTCGGGGCAGGCGGCTTCGCGGGCATGTACATCGGCGCCCGTTTGCAGAAATATGTCTCCGGCCTCAACCTCCGCCTGGGTCTGGGGCTCGTCATCTCCGGCCTGGCCCTGCGCTACATTGCGGGTTTTTTTGTGGGATAATTCTCTGGGGGAAGGACCGGGGGAGCGAGCTCTCCCGCCCTCCCCCCAATTACCATTACAGGAACTTGCCATGTTCTGGGAATTTTCCGAGAAGAATATCGTCTTTTTTCCGGATCCGGAGTTGGTGGGCACGCCCGCGGACTGGGGCATGCCCTATGAAGAGGTCTTCTTCCCGGCGGAAGACGGGGTCATGCTGCACGGCTGGTGGGTGCCCAGGGAGGGCGCGCCCACCCTGCTGTGGTATCACGGCAATGGCGGCAACATCAGCCACCGCCTGGAAAACATGAAATTTCTCTGGGACCTGGCGGGAGTCCAGATTTTTATTTTTGACTACCGGGAATACGGCCGCTCCGCCGGACGCATCAGCCGGGAGGGCACGTACAAGGACGCGGCCGCGGCCTGGGGCTACCTCACCGTCACCCGGAAGATTCCCGGCACGGACATTATTAACTTCGGCCGCTCACTGGGCACCGCCCTGGCCACGGACATGACGGTCAAAGAGGCCTGCCGCTGCCTCATCCTGGAATCCCCATTCACCAATTCCAAGGAGATGGCCCGGCTTTTCGCGCCCTTCATGTTCGACTGGCGGCCCAAGGTCCCCTACGACAACCTCGGCAAGGTGGGCTACGTCAAGGTGCCGGTGATGGTGGTGCACGGCGACCAGGACGAGATCATCCCCGTGGACATGGGCCGCCGGGTTTATGAAGCCGCGCCGGAGCCCAAGGAGCTCTATATCATCCCGGGGGCCCACCACAACGACACCTATCTGGTGGGCGGCAAGACCTATTTCGAGCGCCTTAAGAATTTTATCTTCGGGATGGGCGCGGGGAAAAAGGCCTAGCCTCGCGTCCCAGATAAACTCCCCCCCTGGCGGGAGGAGGCTGGGGATAGGGGGATAAGCTTGACTTGCTCTTTGAGATTTCTCCCCACCCCCGCCCTCCCCGTCAAGGGGGGGAGCAAAAACTTGTCCAAGCCTTTCGCCCTCATATTTCTTTTCGGATATATTCTTTCCTAAATGACCACTGCCAATTTACCGCAACGCGCCCTCTGGCTGGCCTATCTCACCGTGGGCTACAACGTCCTGGAGGCTGCGGCCTCTCTCATTGCCGGAACTCTGGCCGGCAGCATCGCCCTGGTGGGGTTCGGCCTGGACAGCCTGGTGGAGTCGCTCTCGGGCCTGGTGATCATCTGGCGCTTCACCCGGGTGGCCGATCTGCCCCCGGAACGGGAAGCCCACGTGGAGCAGCGGGCCGCCCGCCTCATCGGCATCACCTTCTTTGTCCTGGGGGCCTACGTCTTGTATGAGTCCGCGGGGAAACTCTACTTTCAGGAACCCCCCTCCCCTACCCTGCTGGGCCTCATCATCGCCGGGGTGTCCGTGGTCATCATGCCCGCGCTGTTCCTCTACAAATACCGCACCGGCAAAGCCCTGGGCAGCGTCAGCGTGGTGGCCGACTCCAAGCAGACCCTGGCCTGCGCCTTCCTTTCCCTGGCGCTCCTCATCGGCCTGGGGCTCAATTACTGGTTCGGCCTGTGGCAGGCGGATCCGGCCATGGGCCTGGTGGTGGCGGGCTATCTGTTTAGGGAGGGGTACGAGACTTTGAAGGCGGGCAAACCCTGCTCCTGCTGCGGGCCGTGCGGGTGAGGTGGTGAAGGAATAGAATTGAGGGAGGGGGCCAGGGGGCGCACCCCCCTCCCCCCACAAATATTCTCCTATCTGCCCGCT
>CAZFWX010000161.1:4835-5387 GCA_964522695.1 uncultured Desulfobacterales bacterium | reverse complement strand
GATTGAGGGCGAACTGCGTCTCATGGTCGCAGTTGAGGCCGTAGCCGTAGAGGACCAGGGCTTTGGGTTTCAGGGAAATGGAGGGATCGGCAGGGGTCTTCACGATGGCTGCTCTTGGTTGATTAAGCGGCCGCGCCATTCAGGCGAGATATCAGCCAAATTACATTTAAAAGAGCACAGGTGAGGACACCTGTGCCACCGGATGCCTCGCTAAGACGGATTCTTTCCCCTGGCCGTCATGCCTTACCTCGGAAATGCCTCAGGCACAGGGCGGTATAGGCGCAAGGGCGGGTTTCAAACCCACCCCTTCAGATTCCGCAGAATGGACTATTATCAGTGTTCTGGTTCCAAAGCTCCTGCTTGGGAACCCATTGCTTGCGGAGCTCCGCTTCGCTCATATTTCAATCAAGCCTGTAACCATGCAAAGGTGCCAGGCGGAGCCTGGCGGGCACCGCTGTTCCCCCGCGGGAGCTGGGGAACGAGTTATTAACCCATTCTCGGGGTAGGGGAGGGGGTTTGGTGGAGGGGCAGGGGGCCATGCTCCCTGGCCCC
>CAZFWX010000161.1:0-4825 GCA_964522695.1 uncultured Desulfobacterales bacterium | reverse complement strand
CGGGCGGGGGTGCGGGGGGGGGGGGGGGGGGGGGGGGGGGGGGGGGCGCCCCGCGCCCCCCCCCCCCCCCCCCCCCCCCCCCCAAGATCATCCCTTCCCCTTCCCGCTACTTCTTCCCGCCCTTCTTCTTGGGCGCGGCCTTCTTTTCCTGGCGCCGCTGTTTCTGCGCCTCCAGTTCGATGACCTTTTCCCGCTTCACTTCCACTCGTTTGACATCTTTGCGGAAGGCGTAAACAATGGGGCTGGCCACGAAGATGGAGGAGTAGGTGCCCACGATCACGCCCAGGAGCATGGCCAAGGCGAAGTCTTCCAACACCACACCACCGAAGAAGTACAGGGCCAGCACCACCAGGAAGACGGTGGTGCTGGTGACGATGGTGCGGGACAGCACCTCGTTGACGCTGAGGTTGATGATCTCTGCCATGTTGCCCCGGCGCCGGGCCAGGTTTTCCCGGATGCGGTCAAAAACCACCACCGTATCGGTGAGAGAGTAGCCCGCCAGGGTGAGCAAGGCCGTGACCACCAGCAGGGTGATCTCCTTGTCCAGGAAATAGAAGACGGCCAGCACGGCCAGGACGTCGTGGAAGGTGGCCACGGTGGCGCCCACGCCGAAAATGAACTCAAAGCGCAGGGCGATGTAAACGATAATGCCGATGAGAGAGAGGATGATGGCGATGACGGCCCACTTGCGCAGGTCCTGGCTAATGGATGCGCCGATCTCCGAGGTCCCCGACACGGTGAATTTATTCTGGGGCAGAGCCTGGTTGAGGATGCGGGTGAGGTGGTCCGCCATCTGGCCCACCGATTCTTCAGATTTTTTGAGCTTCACCATGAGCCCGCCCTCCACGGGCTGGATTTCCGCGTGGCCCCAACCTTCCTTGTTCAGGGCGGACCGCACTTCTTCCACGGTGAACTTCTGGGCCGCGCTGAGCTGCACCATGGCGCCGCCGGAAAACTCCACGCCCAGGTTGCCCTTGCCCATGAAGCCCAGTTGGACGAAGGCGAAGAGGCCCAAGGCGGAGAGGAAGCCGGAGATGATGAAGGCGTACCTGCGGGGACCGATGAAGTCCAGGTTGGGTTTTCCAAAGAATTGGAAGAAGCTGAGTTTTTTCAGCCAGCGTTTCAGGATGAGCCAGTCATAGACCACCCGGGTGCCGAACAGGGCGGTGAAGAGGTTTAGGGTGACGCCCAGGCTCAGGGTGACGGCAAAGCCCTTAATGGGGCCGGTGCCGAACAGGAAAAGCACCAACGCGGTGATGAGCGTGGTGACGTGGGAGTCGATGATGGTCCAGAAGGCCTTGTCGTAGCCGCCGTCAATGCCCGCCTTCAGGGGCTTGCCGGCGTCGAATTCCTCCCGCATGCGCTCGTAGATGAGCACGTTGGAATCCACCGCCATGCCGATACTGAGAATGATGCCGGCGATGCCGGGCAGGGTCAGGGTGGCGCCCAGGAGGGATAAGGCCCCCAGGAGCATGATGACGTTCAGTATCATGGCGTAGTTGGCCACCACGCCGGAGAACCGGTAGTAGAAGATCATGAATCCCACCACCAGGAGCGTCCCCAACAGGCCGGAAATGAACCCCTTGCGGATGGAGTCCTGGCCCAGGGTGGGACCCACGGTGATGTTCTGGACGATTTTGACGCTGGCGGGCAGCGCCCCGGCCCGCAGCACGATGGCTAGGTCATGGGCCTCGTCCGAGGTGTAGGAGCCGGTGATCTGGGCCTTGCCGCCGCCGATGCGCTCCTGGATCACCGGCGCGGAGCGCACGATGCCGTCCAGGATGATGGCCATGCGGCGTTTGACGTTTTCCCCGGTGATGCGGCCAAACTGCTCGGCGCCCCGGCGGTTGAAATCCACGGAGACATAGGGCTCGTTGTAGTCGCCGATGCGCACCGCGGCGTTTTTGATGGCGTCGCCGCTCAAGAGCACCTTTTTCTTAAGCAGCAGCGGCACCTTCTGGCGGCGGCCCGTTTCCCGGTCAATGCGGTCCTCCATGTAGATTTCCGTGTCCGCGGGCAGCTTGTCGGCCAGGGCTTTGTTCAATTCCTCCCGGGTGAAGCCTGGCTTAAGCCTTTTATCTTTCAGGGCCTGGTCAATGAGATCGGTCAGGTTAAGCGAAGTCTGGTCGTCCACCAGCTTAAATTCCAGCTGCGCCGTCTGGCCGATGAGGTCCAGGGCCCGCTGGGGATCCTGGATGCCGGGCAGCTGCACCACGATCTGCTCAGCCCCCTGGCGCACGATGATGGGCTCGGTGACGCCGAACTGGTCGATGCGGTTGCGCATCACCTCCAGGCTCTGGGACAGGGTTTTTTCCTTCAAGTCATTGATTTCGTCCGATTTCAGGCGCAGCCGGAAGACCAGGTTGCCGTCCTGGCGGGCCGGGGCGCCCTGCACCTCCAGAGTGGGGAACTCATCCTTGACAAACTTGAGAAAAGCGCTCTGTTCGCCTGCGCCCACCAGGGTAACGGGCAGCTCCTCGCCGGCCACCTCGCCGATTTTGACGGCCAGGCCCCGCTTCTCCGCCAACTCTTTCATTTCCGTGGCCGAACGGTTAAGGGCGTTGCTGATGACCGTTTTCAGGTCCACTTCCAGGACCAGATGCATGCCCCCTTTGAGGTCCAGCCCCAGGTTGAGGCCCCGGCTCACGTACTTCTGCCACCAGTCGGGCAGGTTGACGCCGGGAAGAGACGGCAGGATGAAGAGGACGGAAACAACGGTGAGAAGGAAGAGCAACAGAAATTTCAGGCGGACTGCACGCAACATATGCTTGACTCCTCAAAACCGTTGACGGGGAGCCCTATTGATCATAGGGCCCGTCCACGGCATACATTTTTCCAAATTTGCCGGGAATGCAGGCAAGGCCGCAGGCGCAGACGCGTTCACCTGTGCCTTCACCCCCGGTCCTCCCCCGGATTTGCTCTCAAACCTTCAAGGCCCCGTTTCAGGCCCCCGGACAGAGTCTGAACTGGCAAAATAAAAAATTTCTTCCGGCAACATAAGGCACGTCAGGAGATTGCCGTACACCGCGCCCGTGTCGATGCCGATCTTGTTGGGCATGACCAGGGGCCGCCGGAAAGGCGTGTGGCCGAAAATAACCCGTTTGCCGAAATCCTCAAACGAGGCGATGAACTCCCCCCTGATCCAGAAAAGGTCCTCATCCTCTTGGAGGGCCAGGGGCGCCCCGGGCCGCAAGCCGCCGTGCACAAAGATATAATCCGGGGTCTCAAAATACCGTTGCAGGCCCTCGAAAAAGGCGGCATGGACCGGCGGCAGGGAAAGCTCCGACTCCGCCCCCGGCTCCCAGAGGTTCCCCCAGTATTCCAGGAGGGTGGAACGCCCGCCGTTAAAGAGAAAGAGCTCCCGTTCCCGCCCCGCCAGGAAATCGAAGAGCATGACTTCGTGGTTGCCCTTAAGACATATAATATTTTCAGGCGGATGGTTTTTTTGCAAGCCTAAAATGTAATCCACCACTCCCCGGGAATGGGGGCCCCGGTCAATGTAATCCCCCACAAAGACCAGGCGGTCTCGCTCCAGGTCCGGCTGCACCCGGTCCAGGAGCCGTGCCAGGTGGTCCCGGCAGCCGTGGATGTCGCCGATGGCGTAAATGGTTTCGCCCATGGACGTCTAAAGCCAGCGGAAAAGTTTTTCCCGGCGGTCCAGGCGGGTGAGGCCGGCCTGGCGGGCCATCTGCTGGGCCTCCTGAAATTCCCGGGAACTGAGGTGGCGGCTTAGGGAGGGGTGGTCGAAGGCCTGACCGCAGGGGCGGTACTGGGCCATGACGTTGACGTAGGTGTGGGGCGAAATTTCTTGGGCCAAAAATTCCATGACCTCTTTGGTGCCGGCCAACCCGTCGGGGAGCACCAAATGCCGCACCAAGAGCCCCCGGCGGGCCACCCCCTGCTCATCCATCACCAGGTCGCCCACCTGGCGGTGCATCTCTTTGAGCGCGGCCCGGGCCTTTTCGGGGTAATCCGGCGCCTGGCATAGCTGGGCCGCCACGGCCGGGTCCCAGAACTTAAAATCCGGCATGTAGATGTCCACGATGCCGTCCAGCAGTTGCAGGGTCTCCACCGCATCGTAGCCGCCGGTGTTGTACACCAGGGGCGCGTTCAGGCCCCAGGCGATGGCTTGCGGCAGGGCCGCCAGAATCTGGTAGACCTGATGGCTGGGGGTCACGAAATTAATATTGTGGCACCCCTGCTTCTGCAAGTGCACCATGATGCCGGCCAGGTCCCGGGCGGTGATCTCCTCGCCTTCGCCGCCGTGGCTGATCTCCCAGTTCTGACAGAAAATGCAAAACAGATTGCAGTGCGTGAAAAAGATGGTGCCCGAGCCCCGGCTACCCACCAGGGGGTCCTCCTCGCCCCAATGGACATTATAGGACGACACCACCGGCTCATCCCCGGTGCGGCAGACGCCCAGTTCCCCTGCGTGCCGGTCCACCAGGCAGCGGTGCGGGCACAGGGTGCATTGGCTCAGGACGTCATACGCCGCCTGCATCCGCTGTTCTAAGATTCCTTGACGATGAGCCGCCAAATACGCGGCCTCCCACGCTGCCATGCTGCGGTCCTTGTGTAATGTGATATGGGGGAGGGGGCTAAGGGGCGAGCCCCTTACCCCCTCCCCCAATCCCATAATGCTTTTATAGGGGCGGGGAAGTCAGAGCGAATACTCCACCACCACCGGCCCCCACTACAGGGGGTTGGGAGGGGGTGTGGGGGGAGGGCGGGGGAACTGGTTCCCCCGGCCCTCCCCCCACCATCCCCTTTAACAAAATACCAGCCAACATCCCCCCGATTTTAAGGCGCACGGCGGTTAAACCGA
>CAZFWX010000160.1:0-5418 GCA_964522695.1 uncultured Desulfobacterales bacterium | reverse complement strand
GCGAAATTTTCGCTTTTATTATGTAAACCAATTCAAGTGCTTCTGTCCAAGCCCTTGAGATTATTAGGCATGGGGATGCCAGTTTTTACAGAAAAAAATCCCGTTGGGACATGTTCTTGCGCACCCGGGAATGGCGCATCATGGCCATGGCGATCTTAAAATCACTTCCAGAGCCTCTCCCCGGAAAAGCGCCAGAGGCTCATGGGAGCCCTGGGCCTTGATCTTGCCGCCGGGGAGGAGCATTTCGAGGTGCATGCCCTGCGCGTCTCCGGCCGGCAGGGGCCCGATCAGGCGCCCCGGCCGCCCCAGATTTTGCTCTCTTTGATCCAGGAGCGGCGGGCGCCGGGCGAATCTTCAGGGGGCGGGCCTCCCCTGGTGTTCAGCGGCGGCTGCACCATCATCGCCGATCAGCGCAGCGCCCGGGTCAGATACCACGTGAACAAGAATATCCTGAATTCTTTGCGGCTGGAGCGCCAGCGGACTTTCCAGGCCAGGCTGGAGCAACCCCTGGCCATGGTGTACTTCGGCGCCAGTCCCCTTAACGGCCTGGCGCACCGGTTGGCCATTCTGCATGCCGAAGGGGAGGACGGCTAAATGGCGAAAACTGTCGCCCAACCAAGTCCCTCAGGGCCGCCGGGTGCGGATCCGTATGTACCGCCAGGGCATCGGCGACTGTTTTCCGCTCATTTGCCGGTACACCCAAGCCCAGTCATATCCTCATCGACAGCGGCGAATTAAGCGGCACCCCCGGCGGCAAGGAGATAATCCGTCAGATAGCCGAAAACATTCAGGCTGAGACGCAAGGGGCTCTCCAGGCCCTGGTGGTGACCCATGAGCACCGGGATCATGTTTCCGGCATTGCCGACGCCCGGGATATCTTTGATCCCATGGAAATGGGCGAAACCTGGCTGGGTTGGACGGAAACCCCCGCCAATCCTTTGGCCAGGATCCTGAAACGGCAGAATCAGCAGAAACTCCAGGCCAGACACCTGGCCCTGGCTTGCATGGCCCATGTCCAGGATCCCCAGTCCCGGGCTTATGGGCAAGGGGTGGAGGAATTGCTGGGCTTCTTCGGGGGCCCGGCTCTCGGGGCCACCCTGGCCGCGTTCCAGGAGAAAACGGCGGAAGCCATGGCTGCGGCCGCCAGCCGGGCCGAACCCAACGCCTGGCAGCGCATCGATCATGACTGGCTCCTGTCCGTGGCGCAACTGGGGCTGCAGTTGGACAGCGCCACCAAAAATACGAGCCTGGTGCTGGCCTTTGAATTGGGCGACCACGGCCCGGTGCTGCTCTTCGCCGCCGACGCCCAGATCGGCAGCTGGAAATCCTGGCTGACGCTCACGGAGTTTAATGTCGCAGACTTGTTGCGGCGCACCGTTTATTACAAAGTGGGGCATCACGGCAGCCACAATGCCCCCTGAAGGAAGGAGGTCTCGAGGACATGGACTCACCCATGCTGGTGGCCGCCATCCCGGTAAACCAGGATTTCGCCAATAACAGCAAACATTGGCGGATCCCGGCCCCGCCATTGTACGCCCGCCTCCAGGAACGCACCCGGGGCCGCGTCCTGCGGGCCGACGCCGCCTGGCCCACTCCCGACGGCCCGGCTCCTGCCGACCTTTCGGCCCGGGAATGGCAGCGCTTCACCGCTTCGGTAACTTTAGACCCGGGAGGCCTGTTCATCGATTACTTTTTGTGATGAAATACCCCATCTGCCTGATACTTCCCTCCCGGAGCGCGGCGATGCTTCTCCTCTTCACAATGGCTCTGAGTTTCCTGCTCATCGGCGGGCCGGTTGCAGCCCAGACGACGGCCCAGCCGGGCGTGCAAGGCGCTGCCAGCGGCCCTTGGTCCGGCATCGTCAATCTGATCCGCCAGGGAGACCGGCACTTCAATGCCGGCCGCTATCCGGAGGCCCTGGCCGAGTACCAGAGGGCCCTGCAAAAGGCCCGGGAACAGGGGCGCGGCCCCGATGAGTGCGAAATTCTCAATAACATGGCAGCCCTGTTCATGGCCCTGGGCCAGACGGAGCAATTTCAGCAGGCCTTTGCCCAGGCCCGGGCCTGCAAGTGGGCCGGGGAAAAAGCCCGGGCCGCGGCCCTGGTCCGCCCCGCCTCCGGCAACCTTTTGGTGAACGGCGGCTTTGAAGAGGGGCTGGCTTACCCCTGGGGCACGGGGCACTATGAGTCCGCCCAGGGGAAAAGCCGTTTCGGCGTCTGGTGGAACAGCATGAACGCCCGGGCCTTCATGAAGATCGACGCCGACCAGCGCCATTCCGGGGAAAAATCCCTGCGCATCACCAATTATTCCCCGGCCCAACCCCACGTTTTCACGACCACCTCCCAGCGCATCACGAATCTCAAGCCCAACACCGTGTACCGGCTTTCCTTTTACGCCCGGGCCGAAAATCTGAAAGGGGGAGCGTTTTTTACTGTGGACGCGGCCTGGGTCAAAAGGGTGCAGGACCTGCCCCGGGGCACCTATGACTGGACGTCTTGCAGCGCCTCCATCAACATCGGCCACAATGACTATATCGACCTGCGCTTTATTCTGGCGGACACCGGCGCCGTCTGGCTGGACGATCTGGTGGTGGAGATGGTAGAGGAACCCGCCGGCCTGCAGGCCCTCCTCCAAAAAGCGGAAAGCCTGTATGACAGGGCTCGGTTTCAGGAGGCCCTGGCCCTATACGAGGAACTGGCCAAAAGCCACCCTGATCAGCCGGGGGTGCAGATGCAGGTGCGGCACCAGGCCGGGCGCATTCACCTGGCCCTGGGCCGGTATGAGGAGGCCCTCACCCATTTCCGCTGGCTGGCGGAAAAGGATTCCCGGCTGGCCCCGATGGCTCTCGGGGACCTCTATTACCAGTTGGGCGAATTTGACCGGGCCCAGGAGCAGTATGACAAGGCCCTGGAATTGTATAAGGGCGACCAGGGCACGGTGAGCCGCATTAAAGAAAAGGTGGCGGCCAACCTCCTGGCCCAGGGCAAATGGGACCAGGCTTTTGCGGCCCAGCGCCAGTCGTTGCTCATTCAGCGCCACATCGGCGATCTCCATGGCCAGGCCTTGGCCCTGAATACCACCGGCCTGCTCTACCTGATGCAAAAGGAGTACGCCCAGGCCCTGGAGCCCCTGGTTACCGCCGGCAAGCTGGCGCAGCAGCTGAACGACCCGCGCCTGTTGGCCACGGCCCGGATCAACCAGGGGGAGGCCCTGTTCCGTCAGGGACAGGTGGCCGCGGCCTTGCAAGCGGTGGAGGAAGGACTGCGCCTGGCCCAGGCCATGGGTGATATCCGCAGCCGTCTGCAGGCCCTCTATGTGCGCGCCCGATGCCACCGGCAGTCCGGCGCAGCCGCCAAGGCCCTGGCCGACTTCCGGGAGGCCATGACCCTGCTCCAGGGGCTGTACGCCCACCTGGGAGTGACGCCCCGGGAGACGCGCCAGGCCTTTCTCAACCAGTTTGGGGAGCTTTATCGCGACTACATCGATCTGCTCCTGGAGCTGTATCAGAAAGACCCCCGGCCGGAATACCGGGAGGAGGCGTTCCAGCGCGCCGAGGAGGCCCGGGCCCGCCTGTTCACGGAGATGATCAGCGAGGTGCGGGCCACCCAGGCCTTCGCCGCCTCCGGGCAAGACCCGGAGTTGGGGCGCCTGCTGATAAAGGAACGGGAAATGCGCCTGCGGCTGGAGGGGGTCCGGCGGCAGTTTGTCCGGTTCCGGGAATTGCCCCAGGCTCAGCGCCCCCCCGGCCAGGAAGCGGCCCTGGAGAAGGAGATGGCCCAGGCTCTGGCAGATTCCCAGCAGATTCAGGGGGAGATTAGGCGGAAATTTCCCCGGTATGCCGACCTGAAAAACCCAAGGACCTTGACGTTTCAGGAAATACAGGGATTATTGCGCCCGGACGAAGCGGTGCTCGGGTATTTTGTCACCCCCAACCGCACCGCACTGTGGGCCCTGGATAAGCAGCGGGTGGAACTGCGGGTCCTGCGCCTGGGCCGACAGGCCCTGCGGGAGGCGGTGGGCAGCTGCATGGACATGATTCAGAGGCCGCTCAAGGTGTTCAAGCAGGAAAAGGCCCAGGAAATCCAGGCCGCGTTGGGCGCCTTTGACCTGGCCCGGGCGCACGCCCTCTACCAGGGGCTCGTTGGCCCGGTGGCGGGGATTCTGAACGGCAAGCGCTTGGTCTTCCTGGCTCCCGATGATCTGCTGTACCAGCTGCCCTTTGAGGCGCTGGTGACCCGTCCCGTTTCCCCGGGCGGCGTCAAAACCGAAAATGGGGCAGAGGCTCTTGCCGGCGCCCCTTTCTGGGTGAAGGAACAAACCCTGTCCTATGTGCCCTCCGTGTCGGTCCTGCGCTCGCTGCGCACCTTGGCCAAGACCTCGCCCGCCCAGCAATCCGCCCTGGTGGCCTTTGCCGACCCGATTTTCGAGGAAGAAAACGGCTCCCCTGCTGCGGTCACGGCCACCCGGCAGGCCCGGCTGGAAATGCTGCGCCGCGGGGGGGCCTGGCGCGGCGGGACATTGTCCCGCCTGCCGGAGACCGCGAAGGAGGCCCGTGAGGCCGCGCAGGCCATGGGTGGCCGGGAGGAGGACCTGTATCTGCAGAGGCGGGCCACCGAACATAACCTCAAGAAACTGCCCCTGGCCTCTTACCGCACTTTGCTCTTCGCCACCCATGGACTGATGGCGGGGGAATTCCGGCCCGGCCTTCAGCCCGCCCTGGCCCTGAGTTTTGTGGGCGATCCGGACAATGACGGCCTCTTGGAAATGGGGGAAATTCTGGGGTTGGACCTGAAAGCCCGCCTGGTGGTGCTGTCCGCCTGCAACACGGGCCGCAGTTCCGCGCCGGCAGACCGGGGGGAGGGCTTTGCCGGCCTGACCCGCAGCTTCATGTACGCCGGTGCGGAATCGTTGGTGGTCACCCTGTGGAGCGTGGAAAGCGACAGCGCCATGCGCCTGATGAGGGATTTTTACGGCAGGCTGAAGAATCAGGAGCGGGCGGCGGCCCTGGCCGACGCCAAACGAGCAATGATCGGCAGCGGCGCCAGCCTGACCCTGGGTCAGGGGGTGCAGGCGCCTCTGGCGCATCCCCTCTTCTGGGCCCCGTATATCTTGGTGGGGGATGGCAGGTGAGGGATACCTGCCCTTACGGAGAAGGCGGCTGCTCACCCCGCGGCTGACAAGGCGGAGCCTCGGGGCATAAAAATTCATAAAAGAAAGGGTTGCGTCACCCCGATGATATGCTACATTATCAAATGATGCTCGAGGGGCGCGTAGGACCGGAGTAGCCGTGCACCTGCAAAAACTCGATTTCCCGCTCCTCAGTCCCCATCTTATTCCCCGGTAGCTCAGCAGGTAGAGCGGGTGGCTGTTAACCACTTGGTCGGCGGTTCGAGTCCGTCCCGGGGAGCCACGAAAAAA
>CAZFWX010000159.1:0-5431 GCA_964522695.1 uncultured Desulfobacterales bacterium | reverse complement strand
GCTGGGCGCGGTTGTGGCGCCAAAAGCTCCCCGCAGCAGATCCCCACAGCGGCGGGGGTGGGGGGGGCGGGGGGGGAAGGCATCCTGGCTCCCCACCTGGAGCCTTCTTTCCGCCGGCGCCACTCCGGCCGGGTCCAACCGGCTGCACAGCACCAGGCCCGGGGACAACCGGTACTGCCACCCCGATTTTTGCGGGGCCTCCATCCCTTAAAAGCTGAAGACCTTGGCTTCGACAGCCAGGTCGATGAGGGTCGCGCCGGTGCCGATTTTGCAGCCAGGCGGCAGGTCGTCTTCGGCCACCAGTCTCGTTTCGGCGCAGGGCTTGCAGACCAGCATGGATGCGCCTTTTTCCACCAGGAATTTCCAATAGCCCATGAGTTCGTCGCCGGTGGGAGCCTTGATGCGCTCGGCCAGGGCGAGGTTGGTGAAGTAGACGGCGTCGTCCACCAGAAAGACCGTCACTTCATGGCCCTTGTCCGCGGCGATCTTGGCGAACTGGAAGCAGCGCACGGCCCGGGTGGGATCCTCTGGCCCGCGGGTTAAAACGAACAGGAATTTACTCATGATGGCCTCCCCTATCAAATTTGCACGAATGCTCTAAACTTTTTGCCAGAAATCTATCCCGGGTGCAAGGAAAAGGAAATGAGGGAAACCGATCTCCGGGTTGCGCCGGGAAAATCTTTTTTGAGGGCCTGCCGGGACTAAAAACAGTATCTTTAGGTGATATCAATAGATTAACTAAGAGATCAGGTAAATTTCCAAGAGAACCGGGATAAAACGGGTTTCCGGTTGCCCAGCAAAAGGAACTCCCCTAAAATCAATGAAGAGTATCTTAATTGAAGAGAGGAATCAGAGGTGAGAAGGGAAAAGATAAGACGGATATGGATTATGGCCATATTGTGTTTATGCGCGGCGGCGATGCCGCTGCACGCTGCTAAAAAGCCGCTTTACCCGGTGGGCCGCATCTCCTTTGAAGGAACTTCGGTAGGGGTGGGGGCCACGTTTAGTTGGGGGCGTGGGTGGTTCACTTACAAGGGGAAGAGCTACCCTATTAAGGTGGAGGGCCTGGGTCTGATCGGCGCCGGCTTCTCCAAGGTAACGGCCCACGGCAAGGTCTATAACCTTAAGAGACTCAGGGATATTACAGGCACCTACGCCGAGGCCGGCGCCGGCGTGGCCGTGGTGGGGGGAATAAAAGGCTTTGTGGCGCAAAACGAGCACGGGGTGGTTCTTGAACTTACCGCGGCACAGCAGGGGGCGAGTTTCAATCTGGGCGGGGGGACCTTCACCATTACCATGACAATGCCCTTGTACTAAGATGGTTCTTTGTGCGGAGATCGCTGCGCACCGAAAATTTTGCGGCAACCCCTGCACGGCCGGTGGAGATGAGGATTCGGCCGCCTGCTAATCCTGCCCCTTTAATTGTCCGATGGTAAACACCGTCTCCACCCGGGGCCCCAGGGCCTCGATGGCCTCCCGCCCGCCTTCCTGGCGGTCCACCAGCACCAGCACCATGACGACCTCCAGGCCGTAGTCCCGGGCCGCCTCGATGGCCTCCCGGGCCGAGCCCCCCGTGGTAATGACGTCTTCGACGATGACCACCCGGTCCCCGGGCCGCACGGGGCCCACCACCCGCCCGCCGGTGCCGTGGGCCTTGGTGAATTTGCGCACGGAGAAGGCGTCGATGGGCCTGCCTTTCTGCCAGCTCACCAGGGCCGCGGCGTGGGCCAGGGGATCGGCCCCCATGGTGAGCCCGCCCACGGCCTGGATGTCCAGGTCTTTAATGAGGTCGAAAATAATCTCCCCCATCAGGGCCAGGCCCTGGGCGCTGTGGGTCACGGGCCGGCAGTCCACGTAATAGGGGCTGAGCCGGCCGGAGGCGAGTTTGAAGGGCGCGTCGGGACTGTAACGGAAGGACTTTTCCTTCAGTAATTGCAAAAGCTGCTGGCGGTGCGCGTCCATGTTTCCCCCCTCATTCCGGCCCTCTCTCCTGACCGGGGAGAGGGAGGCGCAGGCATAGTTGGTGACAGGTGTCCATGACCCGAAGCTCATCCATAGGTTAGGAAAAATACTTCTGCTTCTGGTGGGAAGCGCCCCCCTACACAAACCTTTGCTAGCCTTGCAGGAGTGGTAAGATTAATTGCCGGCCTTGTTGTTCCCGGCATTTCTAAGCTGGCTGGCTTTTCTCAGTTTGCCAAATAATCTTAGGAAAATTGATACTCCAACTGTAGAGAATAATAACGGACCGACAACTTCCGACCGGTTAAAGAACAGGAAGATCCCCAAACTAATGCATCCGGCCCCGGCAATCACGTCTACCAGGATTGCTCCGCCGAATAACGCGCCGCACTGTCGGCAATATTCCTGAGCCCAATTTTTTTCTTGGGCGCCACACTTCTGGCAACGCATAGTTGCAACTCCTGGCTCAGCGCGTGAGGTTAAGGTATTCCTTCAGCGCGTCCCGGCTGGAACTAAAGGCGATCTCCTGCCAGGGGATGTCCTTTTGGGTGAAGATGCGGGCCTCCAGCTCTTCGTCGCCCGGGGTCAGCACGCCCTCCAGGTAGCGGGTCAGGTAGGCCACCAGCACGGTCTGGGAGGAGCGGTAGGAATAGACGTTGAAAAGCTGCTCCACCTGCACCGTGAGGCCCGTTTCCTCCCGTGTCTCCCGTACCACCGCTTCGGTCACGGTCTCGCCCAGATCCACGAAGCCGCCGGGCAGGACCCAGAGGCCATAGCCAGGTTCGATGCTACGGCGCACCAGGACGATGCCCCCCTCATACGGAATGAGGGCCAGGGTGGCCAGCTTGGGGTCGAGATAAAAGACGAAGCCGCAAGCCGTGCACACCAGGCGCTGGGGCTCCCGGGGCTTGAGGAGGCGGTATTCCAGACGGCCGCCGCAATGGGGACAGAATTGATACATGAGTTTAGATTGAGTCTTGAGTGAGGGCCCCGGCAACCGCACTCCGGCCATTCCCCCGGTGATTATTTTACTGGAACCATAGCCCGGTCACCACAATCTTGTCCTGGCGCTTGGAAACCACCAGCTTGATGAGGACGTCGCTGTCGCTTTTTTCGAATCTGCCTTTCCACAGCACCACGCTCATGTTGCCCTGCTTTAAGGCCCCCAGGTAACTGCGGGACTGATATTTCCCCAATTTTTCCAGAATCTGGGTGCGGGTTTGGGAAAATTTCTTTTCCGGGATGGCATCTTTCAAGGTGTCGTCAAAGTCCCGGGCATATTGCTGATAATTGCCTTCGTTCATACCGGCCAGGAGATTGTCCAGGATGGGATCGGCCGCAGCCTTGATTTCCTGGTCGTCCTTGCCGATGACGCCACCCAGCGCCGGCGCGGCCAGCAGCAGCGCCAGGCTCAGAATCAGGATGTTCCGCCAGGTTTTCATGGAAAAAACTCCTTTCTTCCTTTTCATCAGCCTAAGTCGAAGGGTTTGGGGGTGAAGGTCAGGACAAAGACCAGGATGGTCAGTGTTCCCAAAAGCTTGCGCCGGCGGTCCAGAGGCACCCAGTCCATGTACGGCGGCGGGTGGCGCAGGCCCAGGAAGGCCAGCAGCCCGGCCCACAGGAGCCAGCCGTACCAAGCGGTGAGGCCGGTGATCACCAGCAAGGCCAGGCAGCCCAGGGAGATGTATCTATGGTAGGCGGGAAACATGGCATAGGCCACGTGGCCGCCGTCCAACTGGCCCACCGGCAAAAGATTGAGAGAGGTGACGAGAAGACCAACCCAGCCGGCGAAGGCCACCGGATGCATGACGATGCCCTGGTTATCAGGCAGGGGGCCGATGACCAGCCAGCTGATCAGCCGGAACAGGAGGGGTTCGCCCAGGACCAGGTTGCCGGCGCTGCCCTCCGGGCTGATGGTGGCGATGGTGGACAGGCTCAAGCCCGCGGCCAGGACGGGGATGGATACCGCCACCCCCACCAGGGGTCCGGTGCAGCCCACGTCCAGGAGGGCGCGCTTGTCCCGGATAGGGGAGCGGATGCGGATGAAGGCCCCGAAGGTGCCGATAATAAAAGGAAAAGGCGGCGCTGGCAAGAAGTAAGGCAGCGTTACATCCAGACGGTGATGGCGGGAAGCCAGGTAATGCCCCATTTCATGGGCGCCCAGGATGAGAAGCAAGGTAAAGGAAAAGGGGATGCCCCGGTAAAGCTGAGCGGGGGTCTCGAAAGGATTGACGCCCGCTAAAAGCGCACCGGCGATGATGGTGGTGAGGATGGTGGCGAAAAAAAGGACCAGGTGCAGACGCCACGATCGGGGCGGTGGAGGGGGAGGCGGGAAATCAAGTCCGTGGGTCGGGGTCCATGGATCCCCATGAGGAAACCGCGGCAAGTCGGGCATATGATCCTTTATGAAAAAAGTCCACTTGAAGAAGGGGACGAAAGAATACAGATCATTTTTTTATTATCGCGTCTCCGGCATACCTTACAAAAGCAGCGAAATATTTTCTCACTCCCCCTTGATGGGGGAGGGCTGGGGTGGGATTGGAGCCTCAGGGGGGTGGCAACCAAGTATCCCCCTCCCCCCAACTCCCTCCCACCGGGGGAGGGGGAGCAGGGGAACCAGAGATTTTAAGGCATCGCAGAGACGCGACACCCTCCCATCCCTCCACACTCACACCAAACGCTTCAAAGCCGCGGCTTCCCTGGCGGTGAGCTCCCGCCAGGCGCCCCGGGGCAGCGTCCCCAGTTTGAGGGGGCCCAGGGCCAGGCGCTTCAATTTCAGCACATTATGGCCCACTTTGCTGAGCAACCGTTTCACCAGGTGGTAGCGGCCCTCCCGCACGGTGAGATCCAGCACGGTCTTGCCTTCGCCCCTTTTGACCACCGCCGCCTGGGCCGGCACGGCCCGGCCGTCCAGGACCACGCCTGCTTCCAGGCGGGCCAGGGTTTCGCCCGTCAACCCCCCGGCCACGGTGACGCGATAGGTGCGGGGCACCTGGTAACGGGGGTGCATGAGGCGGTTGGCCAGCTCCCCGTCATTGGTGAGGAGTAAAAGCCCCGTGGCGTCATAATCCAGACGGCCCACGGGATAAAGCCGCCCGAACTGCGGCCCCACCAGGTCGGTGACCATGCGCCGGCCCTGGGGGTCCGCGGTGGTGGAGACGCAGCCCGCAGGCTTGTGCAGCATGATCACCACCACTGGGGCCGGACGCACGGTGCGGCCCTCCACCCGCACCCGGTCCTGGGCCGGGTCGATTTTCACGCCCAGGGCAGTGACCACCCGGCCGTTCACCTCCACCAGGCCTGCGGCGATGAGCTCCTCGGCCCGGCGGCGGGAAGCCACCCCGGACCGGGCCAGGAATTTGTGGAGGCGTTCTAAGGCCATGGATGACGCATATTATTGAGGGAGGGGGCCAGGGGGCGCACCCCCTGCCCCCTCCCTCAAGCTCCCTCCCCCAACCCCTTAACGGTTTTT
>CAZFWX010000158.1:0-5449 GCA_964522695.1 uncultured Desulfobacterales bacterium | reverse complement strand
GGACATCCTGGGCCAGGCCCGGGCTCTGAATTATCTCAGGACCGCCCGGCTCAAGGGCCGGCTGGCCCATGCCTATCTCTTCCTGGGACCGGAGGGGGTGGGCAAGGCCACCACGGCCCGGGCATTGGCCGGGGCTTTGAATTGCCAGGCCTTAACCGAAGACGGCGACGCCTGCGGCCAGTGCCCCGCGTGCGCCCGCCTGGCCGCGGGGACGGACCCCGATTTTCTGGAGATTTTTCCCACGTCCGAAGGCCGGCAGCCCCAGATCAAGATCGACCAGATCCGGGAACTGCGCCGCCTCACTGCGTATCCGCCCCTGGGCGGCGGCTGGCGGGTGGCTCTGATCAGACCCGCGGAGGCGCTCAATGACGCTGCGGCCAATGCTCTTTTGAAAACCCTGGAAGAACCGCCGGCGCAGCACCTGCTGATTCTCACCGCCGGCGTCGAGGCGGACCTGTTTCCCACGGTGGTGTCCCGCTGCCAGAAGGTGGCCTTCGCGCCCTTGCCCACCGGCCTCATCCGGGAGGAGCTGGCCCGCCGGGGACGGGCGCCCTCCGAGGCGGCGCTTCTGGCCTCACTGAGCGGCGGCTCCTTAGGAAGGGCCCTGGCCCTGGACCCGGCAGACCTGGCCCGCCAGCGCGGGCAGGTGCTGGACGATCTGGCCCGGTTGCCCCAGGGCTCCCTCTCCGCCATCCTGGACTGGGCCCAGCGCCTGACCAAGAATGCGGCCGAGGCTGACACCTTTCTCAGGCTGGCCGCCCTGTGGTATCGCGATTTACTGCTCCTGCGCGAGGGCGCGCCGGCGGCCCTGCTGGCCCACCAGGACGCCCTGCCTGCCCTGGAACCGGCCTGCCGCCAGGGTTCGCCCAAGGCCTGGTTTGCCGGCCTGGCCGCCATCGCCGCGGCCCAGCGCCAGTTGCGGGGCAATCTCAATCCTGAACTAACCATGGATGTTTTGGGGTTAAACCTGAAAAAAGCGCAATTGCCATGAACCTCATTAAGATACGCCTGGAAACGGGCCAGCGCTGCTGCCAATCGGCCCAGGCGCCCGATAATGTGGCCGCCGGCGACCAAGTGGTGGTGCAGACGGAAGAGGGCCAGGAATTGGGCACCGTCCTCGAGGTCTTCCGGGACGGGGACCTGAAAGAGATTTCCTGCCGCTGCCAGCCGGTGGTGCGCCTGGCCACCCTGGAGGACCTGGCCCAGGTCCAGAAAAACCGGGACCTGGAACGCCAGGCCCACGCCTTTTGCCAGGAGCGCATCGCCGCCCGGCAGCTCCCCATTCACCTGGTGCGGGTGGCCTGCCTCTTTGACGCCAGCAAGATCATCTTCTTCTTTACTGCGCCCGGCCGGGTTGATTTCCGGGAATTGGTCAAGGACCTGGTGCAGGAGTTCCGCACCCGCATCGAACTGCGCCAGATCGGCGTGCGCCACCGGGCCCGCATGGTGGGGGGGCTCGGCATCTGCGGCCAGACCCTGTGCTGCGCCGGTTTCCTCAAGGATTTCGAGCCCGTGAGCGTGCGCATGGCCAAGGAGCAGCAGTTAAGCCTCAATCCCAACAAGATCTCCGGGGTGTGCGGCCGGCTCATGTGCTGCCTCACCTACGAATATTCCTCTTATCAGGAAATCAGGCGGCACCTGCCCCGGGTGGGCAAACGGATCAACCTGCCCGAAGGCGAAGGCAAGATCATCCGCTACAACCTGATCCGCCAGACCGTGACCCTGGAGATGGGCGAGGGCGAGGAACTGGAGATGCCCCTGTCCCAACTGCCGGCCGCTGGCCAGCCCAAGGAATCCGGGGGGGGCGAGGAGAGGTAACCGCACATGGATGACATGGACCGGGCGCTGGAGGCCATCAAAGTCCAGATCAAAAAAGAGATCGTGGACAATTACTTCGCGGCGCGGGTGGAACTGGAAGAGGAGACCAAATTTCTGGAGGAGGAGGTCATGGCCTACCAGAAAAAATTTGCCGCCGCGCGCCAGAAATTCTTGGCCCTCTATCAGGCCCTGGGCAGTGAAAACGTGATCAGCCGGGTGATGGAACTGCTGGCCCTCTCCCCCTGGCCCGCGTACGAAGAATACCGGCAACTGAACGAGGCGGAGCGGGCCAGACTCATTTCCGGCAGATCCCGCCGGGGCTTCACCGCCCGCCGGCGTCATTTGCACCTGATTTATGACATTTACCAGGAGCTGGCCCAAACCCATGCCGACTTGGCGGCGGATTACGCCAAGATTCTCGCCAATCTCAGGCTCTTGAACGAAGACGTGGACAAATTTAATCTCTCCTTTGACTTTGGACTCATCGCCGCCCAGATCGAGGCCATGGAGGGAGGCGGGGTGGCCATGTGCGGGGGACTGATGTGCGAGGAACGGGAAGAGCTGTCCACGCGCATGCGGTTTAAAAAGCGGGCCCTGACCAACGACCAGTTGCCGCCCCCGCCTAAGCTGCCGCCTCTGGCGCAGGTCAGGCCCAAACTGGCCGAACTTGTCTGACCGGCCCCTTGAGACAGACCTATGCGAAAAATCCTGCTTGCGGCCCTCATCGTCAGCATCTTGGCATCGGCAGGTTGCGCCGGGGCGCGCTACCCGGTGCAGGTCAATGGCTACACGGAGGGCCAGGCCGCCGCGGTCTGGCCGCCGGGCGCGACCTTTTGCGTGCTGGGAAATCAAGAGGCCCAAAACCCGCTGCTGGAGCAGGAGATCAAGGCCAAGGCCGAGCGGCTCCTGGACCAGCGGGGCTACCGCCTGGCGCCCCTGGACCAGGCCGCCTACGTCCTGGCCTTCACCTACGGCAGCGGCGCAGCCGCCCGGACGACTTTGGCCTACCCCAATTATGGCGGAAACGTGGGCTTCGGGGTGGGCGGCGGCTACTGGGGCCCGTCGTTTTTCCTGTGGCCGGGGTTCGTCACCTATCCCACCCGCGCCGAAACCTGGTATGACCGTTGGCTGCTTATCAACGTCTTTGAGGCCCGGCCGTTCCGGGAAACGGGGCAGCGCCGCACCCTGTGGGTGGGGGAGGCCAGGAGCAGCGGCACGTCGCAGGACCTCAGGGCCGCGGTGACGCCGCTTCTGTATGCCGCTTTCGCCCGGTTTGGCCAGAATACCGGCAAGGCCGTAAGCGTTGAAGTGGACCCCCAGGATCTGCGCTACAAAGAGCTGGAACAGGCGCGCTAATGCCGCCAAGGAATCGCCCGTGAAATCGGTGTTTGCCGGCATCCGGGAATTTTTCTGCTCCTCCCTCTGGGAAGGCGAGGCCGCAGGGCTCGCGGGTTTGCCGCGACGGTTGCTGAGAGTCATTCTTTTGGCCGCGCAGGGACTGCTGCGCAACCGGGCCTGGCTCCAGGCCTCCACTTTGGCCTACGCCACCATCCTGGCCCTCATCCCGTTGCTGGCATTGTTTTTCGCCATCTTCAAGGGCCTGGGGCTGCAGCGCCTGCTGGCCTCCCAGCTCATGGACCGCCTGTCCCCCGGTTCTCAGGAATTTGCCAACCAGATCATCGAATACATAGAAACCACCCAGGTAACGTCCCTGGGAGTATTCGGCGTGGTCTTTCTGCTGGCGGCCCTGGTGGTGCTCATGAGCAACGTGGAAAGGGCCTTCAACTGCACCTGGCAGGTGCCCCAAACCCGGCCCTGGCACCGCAAATTCAGCGATTACCTGAGCATCTTCCTGATTTTCCCGGTGCTCATGGCCGTGGCCATTTCCCTGTCCAGCGGCCTTTTAAGCCAGCCCGACATCCGCCGTTTTCTCTTCGATCTCCTGCCCAAAATCTTTTATTCCGCCACCATCTGGCTCTTCTCCCTGGGGCTCCTGTGGGTGGCCTTCACTTTCATCTACCTGGTCATGCCCAATGTCCGGGTGAGGTTCCGGGCCGCGCTCCTGGGAGGCGTGGTGGGCGGCAGCCTCTGGCAGCTGGCCCACACCATTTTCGCCTGGTTCCAGGGCATGGCCACCTACTACAACGCCATTTACGGCGCGCTTTACCACCTGCTGTTCCTGGTTATCTGGATGTTCTGGAGCTGGCTGGTGGTGCTGTACGGCAACGAAGTGGCCTTCGCCTACCAGAACCGGGACTGGCTGCTTTTGCAGCTAAAGCGGCCTGAGGCGCCTGACCTGCCCGTGGACGAGCACCTGGCCCTGGCCGTGCTTATCCAGGTGGCCGCCCGCTTCGAGAAGCAGCAGCCTCTCCTCACCGGGGATGACCTGGAGCGACTGCTGGGCGGCAACGGCTCGCTGGCCGCGGGAGTGGCGGAAATGCTCAAGGACAATAACCTGGTGCTGGAAGTGACGCCGTCTGCACCGGAAGGCTCATGCAGCTATCTGCCGGCCATGCCTTTGGATCAGATGACGGTGGGTCAGGTGCTCCATGACCTCAGGCAAACCCAGGGGGAAGCCCTGGCCGCTCGGCTGGCCGGAACGCCCTCCCTGCAGGACCTGGTGCGGCGCCTGGCCGAGGCCCCGGTCCCGTCGCCCTATGCAGGGATGAGTCTCAAGGAATTGGTGAATACCCTAGAGCTGGATTAGATACCGGGAGGCCAAACCCGGACAGCGCACGGCACAAGGGGGAAGGGAAAATATGTGGGCAGCGGCAGTGCAGATGACTTCCACCCCGGACATGGCAGCCAACGTCGGCCGAGCCCGGGAGTTCATTCAGGAGGCGGCGCACCACGGGGCTTACCTGGTGGCCCTGCCGGAACACTTCGCCTGGGTGGGGCCGGAAGGGGAGACCCCGCCCTCGGCCCAGCCCCTGGACGGCCCTTTGGTCACGGGCTTCCGGGAATTGGCCCGCAACCTGGGCGTCTTTTTGCTGTTGGGCTCTTTTCCCGAGCTCACCCATCCCGGCCGGCGACCCTACAACACCAGCCTCCTTTTGGGGCCAGGGGGCGAACTCCTGGCGGCCTACCGCAAGATCCATCTCTTTGAAGTCAATATCCCCGGCGGCCCCGTGTTCCAGGAGTCCCGGCACGTCCAGGCCGGGTCCGAAGTGGTCAGCGTCTTTCTGCCCAAAACGCCGTTCACCGCGGGGCTGACCATCTGCTATGACCTGCGTTTCCCGGAACTGTTCCGGGCCCTGGTGGACAAGGGCGTCAATCTCTATTTCGTGCCCGCGGCCTTCACCCGGGAAACCGGCCGGGACCACTGGGAGACGCTGCTCCGGGCCCGGGCCATCGAAAACCTGGCCTACGTCATCGCCCCGGCCCAATACGGCGTCCACGCGCCGGGACGGTCCAGCTACGGCCGCGCCCTCATCATCGACCCCTGGGGCACCGTCATGGCCCAGGCCCCGGACGGCGAAGGCGTCATCTACGGCCTCCTGGACCACAAACGTCTCACGGCCCTGCGCCAGCAGCTCCCCTGCCTCAGCCACCGGCGGCTGGGGTAGAGGAATTTTGTGGGGGGAGGGGGTAAGGGGCTCGCCCCTTAGCCCCCTCCCCCACAACAAAAAAA
>CAZFWX010000157.1:0-5533 GCA_964522695.1 uncultured Desulfobacterales bacterium | reverse complement strand
ACCGGGTATCCCCAGGTCTTGAAGGGCCGGGGCTGATCAGGATTTTTCAGGCGCAGCACAAACACCCCGGCCACGGCCAGGGAAGCGAACAGGGCCAGGGTGAATCCCACGTAGGTCAACACCGCATCAAAGGTGGCCGTCAGGGTGAGCGCGATGGCCACCCCTGATTGCAACAGCACCGCGAAAACCGGTGCGCCTCCCACATTCCTTCTGGCCAGGAGAGGGAAAATCCCCAGGTCCTCGCTCATGGCCTGCATCACCCGGGGGCCCACCATGATCAGGGAACTCAAGCTGGAGATCAGGGCCAGGCAGATCAGCAGGGTCATGACGGCGCCGCCGCTGGGCCCGAAGATGGCCTGGGCCGACAAAAACCCCACTTCAATTTTGCCGGCCAACTCACCCGCCGGCACGGTGTAAAGAAAGATATAGTTAAGCAGCACGTAACCCAAAGCAACGACCCCGGTGCCCATAAACAACGCCAGGGGCAGATTCTTTTCGGTCTGTTGAATCTCCCCGGCAATATAGGACGCCGAATTCCACCCTGAATACGCAAAAAAGACATACACCAAAGAGACGGCGAAACCGGAACTGAAGACTGAGCCCCAATCGTTGGCAGAGGGAGCCAGGTTGATCGGCTGGGGCTTGGCCATCAGGAAGCCGCAGACAATAAAGACGATAATTAAAACAACTTTTCCCACCGTAAAGATGTTCTGAAACTGAACGCCGAACCGGACATGGGTCAGATGCACCAAGGAAAGGAGCACAATAATCGAGACTGCCAGGAACGAGTTATCAAGCCCCGGGAAGAGCGCGCCGGCATATTTCCCCAGGGCCAGGGCCGCCATGGCGATGGGCGCGGCGAAACCCGCCACCAGAGAAACCCAGGCCGACAGAAAACCCACCGCGGGATGATAGATCTGGGAAAGATAGGTGTATTCGCCGCCGGACCGGGGCATGAGAGCCCCCAGCTCCCCGTAGCACAGGGCCCCGCAGAAGGCGCCCACGCCCCCCACCACCCAGAGCAGGAGCACGGCAAAGACGGACTGCACCCCGGCCAACTGGAGGCCCAGCGTGGTGAAGATGCCGGTGCCGATCATGTTGGCGATGACAATGATAGTGGCTGAGAAAAGGGATACCGGCCTTTTCGGGGCGGCCGGGCAGGGTGTGCAGGGTTGATTTTCCTCAGGCATGCTCTTGACTGCTCCCCCCAGGACGAATATCGGCTCGTTTACGGTGATCCGTGTTGACGTGAAACAGATTCTTTCGAACTGGCCTCCCTGCCCGCACCGGTCCGCACCCCAGACACCGGCAGGTAACCGCCCTGCCTGAAAAGACTTTTCCAACAATCACACAGTAAGGATGAGAGGTGCTGCTCCCCCGAAGAAAACGGCTTGGGCAATTATAAGATAACCCGCGTTGAAAAGCAAAACCGCAGTATTTTTCCTGCAAACGGTTTTTTCTGCCGGGGTCAGGGGGGATCAACCGTCAGCCCGGCAGAGATTGCCGCCGGTTGAGGAGGGCCACGCATTCGATGTGCGCGGTATGGGGAAAGAGATCGAAGGGCTGGATGGACCTGACCTCGTAGGCGTCCGCCAGCAAGGCCAAATCCCGGGCCAGGGTGGCGGGATTGCAGGAGACCGTGATGATCCGCCCGGGGGCAAGCTCCTTCAAGGCGTCTATCACCTGGGGGTGGAGGCCGGACCGGGGGGGATCGGTGACCACCACGTCGGGGCGGTCCTCGCCTTTGGGGCCGCCACTGGCCATCCGGATTTGGTCCTTCAGGTCTCCGGCCACGAAGCGGCAGTTGTCGATGCCGTTCAGATCGCAATTCACATAGGCATCGGCCACGGCCTCGGGGACGAGCTCAAAACCCACCACCCGCCGCACCTGGGGGGCGAGCCACAGGGCGATGGAGCCCGCGCCGCAGTACAGGTCCCAGACGGTTTCCGTACCAGTGAATTCACCAAGACGGGCAACCGCGGCGTACAGCCCCTCCGCGGCCAGGGTGTTGGTCTGCAAAAAGGCGTTGACCGAGACCCTGAGGGTGAGGTCCCCCAGCCGCTCCTCAATATGGCCCGGCCCCCAGAGGATGCGGCTCGTCTCAGCCACGGCCACCTGGGCCTTCTTGCCGCTCACCGAGTGCACGAAGCTGGTGATGGCGGGAAACTGTCCCCTTAGCGCCGCGCCCAAGGCTTCCACCGCGGCGGAGTCGCCCTGCTCCGAAGTGATGAGATGCACCAGAGTCTGGTCGGTGCACTTGCCCTCCCGGATGACCAGGAAGCGCCAGAAGCCCCGATGATCCTTGGTGGTATAAGCGGGCAGCCCGCTTTGCCGGCACCAGTCGCGCACCCACGCCACTAAGGAGCCGGTCTGAGGGGACTGCAGAAAGCACTCGCTTAAGTCGAAGACCCGGTGGAAATAGCCCCGCACGTGCAGACCCAGAGCGCAGCCCGCGGGTTCGGCCCCGGGCACGTATTCCCCGGCCGGCAGCCAGGCCCGGGGCGCGAAGGTGAACTCCATTTTGTTGCGGTAGTAGCGCTCGATGGGAGAGGCCACCGGCGGCAGGATTTCCCGGGGTTTCACTCCCGCCAGATGGTCCAGGCATTCCTCCACGTGCAGCCGCTTCCAGCGGAGTTGCTCCGGGTAGACCAGGTTTTGCCACTGGCAGCCGCCGCAGACGCCGAAATGGCGGCAGAAGGGCGCCGCCGCGGCGGGAGAGTCCTCCAGCACCTGCACCACCCGGCCTTCGGCGAACTGCTTTTTCTTCCGGGTGATGACCGCCCGCACCTTCTGGCCGGGCACGGCCTGTTCCACAAACACCACGCAGCCATCCACCCGGCCCAGGGCCTTCCCGCCGAAGGCCAGTTTGTCGATGACCAGATCCACTTCCGCGCCCTTGGCCAGGGGCGGGGCCGCGGCCTTAAGGTCCGGCTTGGTCATGTCAGGGAACTCTTTTGGTCAGGACAGTGGTTGTCAGGATGGTCATGGAAAAGAAATTCAAGGAAATTGTCAGTTATCCTGGTACGCAATGCGCACCCTACATTTTTCGTGGTAGTTTACCGCGTCATGTTGCGATATGTACAATTATCTTTCTTATTCAAGAAAACCATAGGTGGCACAGGTGTCCTCACCTGTGCAACTATGGCAGTCAGTAGGGCGGAAAAATGCAACCCATCCCGCCACTGGCATTTTCCATTTAATCCTCACTTCGCCAACCGTGCACCACTACCACCGTTCTGCCCACTTCGGCCCAGTTATAGAGCCATTCCATGTGCGGCTGTTCCACGTGGATGCAGCCATGGGTGGAATATTCCTTTTTTTCTTCCGGCGGCGGCACTTCCCCCTCATGAATGGCCTTTCTGTGTTTCATATCAAAAAACAGAGAATACGGCATGGGAGTCTGGTAGGTGCGGGAATAATAGTCAATAACTTTTTGTCTGATAAGATAGGTGCCCGGATTGGTGGTCTTCTCGTCGTCGCCGGTCATGACGGGAAATTCCCGGACCTTCTTGCCCCGCTCGTAAACCACGCCCCACTGCTTGAGCTGGTTGATATAGATGAGTTTGTCATATTTGTCCAGGGGATGCGCCGAACCGGCCGGCGCTCCCCAGAATTGGCCCGCGAGAGCCGCCATGAGGATCAAGAAGCAGCTTTTCCGCACAGGTTTCACCTTTGAGCTGAACGTTATGCTAGAGCAAGTCTAACAATATCAAATGATTGATGAAACTTCAATGCACTGTATGATGATGCCATCATCCGCATGGAGATCAGCCCCATCCCGGTTTGGAAACTGCTCCCTTCTTATGGTACAGTGCAGCAGGTCAGGGGCGCCAAGAGGGCGATGTGTCCCTGCCCTGGCCGCGTGCCCATCAACTTCCAGTGAGGACCAGCCATGCGGATCGGCTTTTTCGGCGCAGCCCAGACAGTTACCGGCTCCCAACATCTCATCTCGGTCAACGGCCGGAAAATCCTGCTGGACTGCGGCCTCTATCAGGGCAAGCGGGACGAGGCCCGGCAGCGCAACCGGGAGTTCCCCTTCGACCCGGCCGCGGTGGACGCGGTGGTCCTGTCCCATGCCCACATCGACCATTCGGGCAATATCCCCAACCTGGTGAAACGGGGTTTCCGGGGCAAAATTCACTGCACCCCGGCCACGCTGGACCTCTGCCGGGCCATGCTCCTGGACAGCGGCCACATCCAGGAGGAAGACGTGGAGTACGTCAACCGCAAGCGCCGCCTGCGGGGCGAACCGCCGGTGGAGCCCATTTACACCAAGGCGGACGCAGAACGGTCGCTCAAGTATTTCAAGGGCGTGGCCTATAAAAAGCCGTATCCCCTGGCGCCGGGCGTCACCCTGACCCTGTATGACGCCGGCCACCTGCTGGGTTCCGCCCTCGTCGCCCTGGATATTCAGGAGGACGGCGCCAATCCGGGGCGGCGCCTGATCTTCTCCGGTGATCTGGGCCGGCCTGACGCCCCCCTCCTGCGCGATCCCGCGGTGCCGGACGGCGCTGATATCCTGATTCTGGAAAGCACCTACGGCAGCCGCCTCCACCCCCCCATGGAGGATTCGGAAAACGCGGTCCTGGAGGTGATCCGGCGCACCGCGGCCCGGGGCGGCAAGGTTATCATCCCCTGCTTTGCCGTGGAGCGCACACAACTGCTGGTCTATCTCCTGAACAAGGCCTTCCATGAGGGCGACCTGCCCCCCATCCCCGTGTACGTGGACAGCCCCCTGGCGGTGAACGCCACCGACGTCTTCCGCCAGCACACCGCCTATTTCGACGACGAGACCCAGAACTACCTGCGCCACGAGGACCCGGACGGGGATATCTTCGGCTTTAAAAAGCTCATCTACATCAGGGACGTGGAGGAATCGAAGCGCCTGCACGGCAGACCGGGGCCCTGCGTCATCATCAGCGCCTCGGGCATGGCCGAAGCCGGGCGCATCCAGCACCATCTGAAAAACAACATCGAAAATCCCAACAACACGATACTCATCGTCGGCTGGCAGGCCCCCCACACCCTGGGCCGCCGCCTGGTGGAGCATATCCCGGTGGTGCGCATCTTCGGTATGGAATACCAGGTGGAGGCCGAAGTGGTGACGTTGAACGGCTTCAGCGGCCATGCCGACCAGATGGGCCTGCTTAATTGGGTCAAAGCCTTGCGGCGGCGCCCCGGGCAGATCTTTATCGTCCACGGCGAACCGCAGGCCGCCGAGGTACTGGCCGACCACCTGAAGGGGGAACTGGGGTACCGGCAGGTCACCATCCCGGCCCTGGGCCAGACAGTGGAAGTGTGAAAGCTTCGGCATCTTTTCCCGGCTGATCTCCTTGACAGGGGAGGGAAGCCCCGGAGACTATAAACCAAACTCACTAGGCTCAGGCTGGCCTAAACACCAATCTCTGCAGGAGGTTCCCATGCAACGCATCCGTCAAACCCTTTCCGGTCTTTTGGCCGCCCTGATCGTGTGGTTCACGCCCCTGCAACCGGCCGGCGCCTGCACCCGGGTGGTCTTTATGGGACAAGATGG
>CAZFWX010000156.1:0-5795 GCA_964522695.1 uncultured Desulfobacterales bacterium | reverse complement strand
ATTTTTGCTAGGGCCGGAGCAGTCGGGGGGTATGCTCCGACTGCTCCGGCCCTAATAAGCGGGTTGGGTGGGGGGTGCGGGGGGAGGGCAGGGGGATCATCACCCTTGCCCTCCCCCCGCAAACATCATACATCAAAAATTCCTTTGCCGGGAGGGGTTGCCGTGGGCCGAGACCAGGGAGCCGCCGCGCTGTCCCCCAAGGACGAGGCCATCCTCAAGGTGGCCAAGGAGATCGTGGTGAAGTTCATCGAGGTGGGGCGCCTGTCCCCCACCGCCTTTCCGGACACCTTCGCCATGGTCATGGACACGGTGCGCCGCAGCCTGGAGGAGTAAGCTTCGCCATGCGCCGCCACCGCGGGCGGGAGCCAAACGAGCTCAGGCCCATCGTGATCCAGCCCAATTATTTGGAGTTCGCCGACGGCTCGGCTCTGGTCTCCTGGGGCCGCACCCAGGTGCTGTGCGCGGCTTCGGTCCTGGACCAGGTGCCGCCTTTTCGCCTGTCAAGCGGCGGCGGCTGGGTGACCGCGGAATACGGCATGCTGCCCCGCTCCACCCACACCCGCCAGACCCGGGAAGGCCCGGGGCGGGTGCGGGGCCGCAGCCAGGAGATTCAGCGCCTGATCGGGCGCTCCCTGCGCGCCGTGGTGGACCTGGCCGGCCTGGGGCCGCGCACCGTCATTTTGGACTGCGACGTCCTCCAGGCCGACGGCGGCACCCGTTGCGCGGCCATCACCGGGGCCTTCGTGGCCCTGTGCCTGGCTTTAGAGCCCTGGCGCCGCCAAGGGATTTTGGCGGCCCTGCCGGTGAACGACCGGGTGGCGGCCGTCAGCCTGGGGGTGGTGGATGGCCGACTGCTTTTGGACCTGGACTACGAAGAAGACTCCCAGGCCGCGGTGGACGCCAACTTTGTCGTCACGGGCACGGGGAATCTGGTGGAGGTCCAGGCCAGCGGCGAGGCCGGCCCCTTCGCCCCCGCCCTGGTGCCGGAGATGCTGGCCCTGGCCACGGAGGGCGCAGGTCAGGTGGCCCGTTTACAGGAGGAGGCTTTAGCCCCGTGGCTCCCCTTACCCTGGTGATGGCCACCCGCAATGTCGGCAAGGTGCGGGAACTGGCGGAAATGCTAAAGGACGTGGGTGTCTCGCTCCTGAGCCTGGCCGATTTCCCCCTGTTGCCGGAGATTCCCGAAGAGGGCGAGACCTTCGCGGACAATGCCGCGTTCAAGGCGCAGGAAGTGGCCAGACTCACGGGGCTCCCGGCCCTGGCCGACGACTCGGGGCTGGAAGTGGCGGCCCTGGGCGGCCGCCCCGGCGTGCATTCGGCCCGGTACGCCGGGGACCGCACTGCGCCCCTGGCCCCCACGGACGAGGACAACTGGCGCAAGCTTCTGGATGAAATGCAGGAGGTGCCGGACGGGGCGCGCCAAGCCCGCTTTGTCTGCGAAATCGCCCTGGCCTGGCCCGGCGGCCGGCTCATCAGGACCCGGGGGGAGTGCCCGGGGGAAATCGCCCGGGAACCAAGGGGTGCAAGCGGCTTCGGCTACGACCCGGTCTTCTGGCTGCCGGAATACGGGGCCACCATGGCCGAAGTGGGGCTGGCCGTGAAAAACCGCATCAGCCACCGGGCCAAGGCCCTGGCCGCCTTAAAAGAGATCCTGGCCAGGGAGCAAAAAGTTGAGAAGCCAGCTTAATTCATGTCGGGACGTGGCGCAGTCTGGTTAGCGTGCCTGCCTTGGGCGCAGGAGGTCCCCGGTTCAAATCCGGGCGTCCCGACCAGTTTATTCCATAGGTTGGGAAGTCGCCTTAATCCTCCCACCTCTGCTGTGTGAAACTCTCCCTCCAGCCCCGCCGTCACTTCGTGCAGCTGCGGGTCCACCACCCGAGCTTTCTCTTCCTCGAAGCCGTGCTCTGATGCCGGAGTAGACGGCTGACCTGAGGAATCGAGAACTAGTTGTGTATGTCAGATTCTGCAAATTTGTCAGGCATACGGGTTTTTTGGTTTTCCCCACTCACACACGCCGTTGCCCCAGCCGCAGAGGGCCGCCTAACTTTGGCTCGTCTCGGCGTTTTCAGGGTTGCCGATAAAGGCCTTGATCTTCAGGTTCTGCTCGATGAAGCGGAAAAAGATTTCGATCTGTCAACCTTTCGGGTAGATGTGGGCGATGGTCTTGGCCGCCAGGTAAGGGGGGGAAGTGAAAAACACTTAAACTTTATTGGGTTCGGATCACCGGTAAACCATGGGACGCAAAAGCTGGGGACACTCTCGGGCTTCGGCGCGGGTGAGTTGAACGGTTTCCTAACAAACCAGCCCCAGGGCGGTGTTGACGGGCCGCCGGCTGTGGGCCTGGGCAAAGGTGGCGCGGGCGACAGGGCCACCCCGGGCGGCGGAGGTTGGTGATCCGGGCCTTTTTGGGCTCGCACCCCGTCCCGCAAACTGCCCCGGGAGGTTGCCTGCATGCAGATGAGGTGCGCCCTTTGATGCCGACGGCTGAAGGTGCGGGCCGGACGCCCGGTGCTGTTCCAGCCGGGAAACATGCCGTCCCGGGATCAGCTTGAGCAGATCATGGAGGATTGTGTCACAGTGGGCCATGGTCCGGAAACCGTTGTCTGTTTGACAGGTTACGTTTAATCCTTCTAACGGATTCCCAAGGGGTTGGGGGCTTTTTTCGTCAGTTAACCGGGCAGAACTGATCTCTAAAAAAAGGAAAGCCACAAACGCTCTTTTGCTGGTCTTCAGACCAGAAGAGGCCTTCGTGGCTTAATTCTTTAGCAGAATTGCGGCTTTCCGTTAATGGCAGCAGGTGTGCCCGTGGTGATGGTGCCCGTCGTCATGGGTATGCTCGTGGCTATGAGTCGTAGCCTCGTGGCTGTGCTCATGCCCGTCATGGCGATGAGACTGGGCCTCATGGGTGTGCTCATGCTCATGTTTGTCTTTATTGTGACAGCACATTTTACCTCCCTCCTTTCCCTATAATATATTAAAATATATCCCTGAATTCGTGGGAAGTCAATGAAGACAGCCTCCGAAAACCGCTTGACAAAAGCAGTCCGGCCCGATTATATATGGCCATAACGGAAGGGGAATGAGCCCCTTCAACGAACTCGCCAACCCGCACATAAGTCTACATGAAGCCACGAAGGCTGGGGCGCCCAAGACGCCTGGTTTTCGTGTTTTTTTTTGCGGACGCCAGCCAACCGTGGAGGCAGGGAGGAAAAGTTGCGCATTTGCGTGGTCGACGGTCTGGGCGGCGGCATTGGCCCGGTCCTGATCAAACGCCTGAAAGAAGTTTACCAGGAGGAGCATGAGGTCATCGCCCTGGGGACCAACGCCGTGGCCACGGTCCAGATGATGCGAGCCCGGGCCAACCGGGGGGCCACGGGAGAAAACGCCATTATCTTAAACCTGTCCAAGGCGGACGTGATCATGGGGAGTCTTTCCATCATCCTGGCCAACGCCATGGAGGGGGAAGTGTCGCCCCGGATTGCCGAGGCGGTGGCTTCCTCCCCGGCTTTGAAGATTCTTCTGCCCCTGTCCCGCAGTAATGTGGAAATTGTGGGATGCACCGCCGAACCCCTGCCCCACCTGGTGGAGAAGGCCATTACCGGACGATTAAAGGAGTTGATGAAAAATGTGTGAAGCCGCGGCTTATATTCTGAAAAACGGCCAGGAGGAACTGCTGCTGCCGGAAGTGGACATCATCGAACCCGACGGCGATAGTCTGCGTTTAATCAGTATTTTTGGCGAGCAGAAGATCATCAAGGCTGATATCCACCGGCTGAACCTGGTGAATCATAAAATCATCCTGGTGGAAAAGTGACTTCAGGCCCCCGGCTGGGACCGCGCCCGGAGAACAAGATCTGACTGTGTTCTGAAGCCTTAGCTCTTGGGACGTGAGCAGTAAGGGGATTGAACCCCAACACATTAGCTTCGCCCCCGAAAACCCGACGATTGCGCCACGAAGGCCGGCCAGCCCAAGCTGGGTCTTGGTGGCTTTTTTTTGCCTAAGAGAGAACCATAGCGGATTCCAGTACGCCAGAGGGCGGCCCCCCTCTGTCAGGAAGACGGCCGCCCTCTCCAGGAAACGCGACCTTATGGGTCATGGGTTCCCGTGTGTTTTCTAACAGGATCTCAGGCGCTTGTCAAAGGCTTCTCGGGACCCAGCCAGGATATGCCCGAGAAACTGAATAGGGAACAAAATCCGGCGCCTCTTGATTTCCACAAGATTTGGGACAGGTTCAAAAAATAAAGGAGGAGGAGAAAATGGCGACTGTCATCGAGAAGGCCAAAAGCAACATCAAATTCAAAGTGGGATTGCTGTTTTTGTTACTATCCTGGCTCTGCCTGGGATTAACGGCGAACGCCGGGACGTCGGGGCACCCGTCGTGTAGCCAGTCGCCCTGGGAAATAGTGGGGAAAAGGGCTGCCACCCAGGCCCTGGCCATGATGGGCAGCCAGACCCATCCCGGGAAAAAGGAGCTGATCGCGCTCACCAACGCGGGCTACGCCGAAGTCAACGGCTCCTCCACCGAGGCGGCCCTGGATGGCTTGGCGGAAATCACCCGGACCTCCGTGGGCGGCAACACTCTCATCGCCATCCAGTCGATCTATTCGGCGCCTTTGTGGTTTGCCGTTTATGATCCCGCGTCCGGCAAGTGCGCCTATTTGCAGGTCAATGCCGCCTCGTGCGCCCAATTTCCGCACTTTGTTTCCCTGCCCGCATCCCAGTTGTTCGAAATTCAGGCCGTGGAAAACATCGGCTATGATTATCTTATGGCCCACCAAAGCGAATTCGAGGCCAAGGTGGCCCAGAAGGTCTTCGGTGGCAATGAATTCAGAATCATTACCATCGGCAATGCGGCGGCGGTGGGCGCGCCCGCATACGTGATCCAGGCCATTAAGTTCCACGACCATTACTGTCCAGGGGTTACCTCCGGCTTGGTCATGGTCAACTGGCTGAAAAAGAATTTTGTTTTGACGCCTGGGGGCGCCTATTTTGTCCAGGGCATCGACCCCTGGTGTAAAGAAGATGCACTGATGGTGCTGCTGAACGCCACTCCTGGCAAGAAGACCTACGCCGCGTGTTACGCCACTGCGGCCGACAAACTCACCTGGATCGATCAGGTTAAAAATGCCTCCACCATCATCTATCGCCAGAATGGGACAACGAAAAACTGGGACGGGGTGGTTCTGGGGTTCAAGTGGGCGGCCAACACCGGGTGCGAATCATGCACGCCCACGGTGCAAAAGCTCTGTATGGACCTCTGGTATCTGGAACGCCTGGATCAACCCGAGTCCTTTGTGGAGGTCTTGCATACCTTCACGCTCCCGGCCGGCAGCGATCCCAAGAGCTATGCCGGACCTGGGGTTGATCCCATGAAAAAGCTGGGACTGACCCAATAGCCCAAGAAACAGGTATCTATCCCAATAATTGAACCTGTCCCAAATTAAGTTGGAGGTGGTAAGCGGCCTGGATTTCTGTCCCATATCAAACCAAGGGTCAAAACCTGGAAGGAAATTGAGGGAAAAGATTTTCCGGCTGGAGGCCTTGCGTCTGGAGAAAAAAACCTTGACAGGACTTTGAGCGACTTATTATAAAAGCCATGGAAGCAAGGGGATTGAACCCCTGCAGCACGAGCACCGCGAAAACTTGTTGAACGAGAAGCCACGCAGGCCAGCCACCAGAAGGTGGAGTCTCGGTGGCTTTTTTTTTGACCGAAAGGACCCCTTAAGTGCGGAAATGAAAGGGCGGCCCCCTCTGCCAGGAAGCAGGCCGCCCTCTCCAGGACCGCGTCAGCAAA
>CAZFWX010000155.1:0-6058 GCA_964522695.1 uncultured Desulfobacterales bacterium | reverse complement strand
CGCCGGTATTTCATGACCATCCCCGAGGCGGTGCAGCTGGTGCTCCAGGCTGCCGCGTTGGGGGAGGGCGGCGAGGTCTTTGTCCTGGATATGGGGGAGCCTGTTCTCATCGTGGACCTGGCCCATGACCTGATCCGCCTTTCGGGCCGGGAGGTGGGCCGGGATGTGGATATTCAATTCGTGGGCCTGCGTCCCGGGGAAAAGCTCCTGGAGGAACTTTTCGTCCCCGGCGAGGAATACCGCCGCACCTTGCACGACAAGATCTACATCGCCGCCAACGCCTCGCGTTTTGTGCCCGGGGATTTGCTGGAGAAAATTGCCGGCTTGGCGGCGGCCGCCCGCCATGACGATGGCCCCGCCATAACCAGGGGCCTGAAAGACCTGGTCCCGGAATTCACTCCCCGCCTGACTCCCGCTGCGGACGCTCCTTCAGAGACAGCCCAGGTTTTTCCGCCGCCTGCCCCTTCCCTTGAGAATGATGGGCCAAAGAGCAAATAGCGCTTTCCTCTTCCGTGCTTTCCGCTGCCCAGGCAGCAAACCGGGGTCACCAGTCAGGTAGAGTTTTTCGGGCAAAAAAATAAGGCCGGGAGGGGGAAGCCCGGCCTTGCGGAGAAAGGAGAAAATGGTATGGATTTTCGGGGGTAACCTTTGATCTATTTATATGCAGGATCGGTGCCAAAATTATATTTATATGATATTATTATAAATAATGGACTTAGAGGATTTTTAAGCAAAGCAGAATAGCGGTTTTTGGTTCAAATATTTATACAGAAAGAAAGGCAAAGCCGGCAGGAGCCGGAAACCACAGGGTTATAAGCCGTAAAAATTTTTTCCTGCCTCATCAGGCCCCTTGGCCAAAATTTTTAACCAGATTTCAAAATTCCTCTGGCCGTCTGAAAAACCAAGTGAGGAGAAAGACTTGCCAGGCAGTCGGGCCGGGGACAGGCAATGTCCCGGCTGTCGGCGCAGGGCGCGCACGGACCGGGCGCGGTGAGCACCCGGACATGCCCTCCCCGGGGAGCCCAGACGTGGGGGGAGGTGGGGCCGAAGAGAGCCAGGATTCTTTTCGTTCCCGCAGCCGCGGCCAGGTGGGTGAGGCCGCTGTCGCCGCCCAGATACAGCAGGCTCCTTGACAGGATGGCGGCCACCGTGGGCAGGGGAAAGCTTGCGGCCAGCACCTGGCCCTCTGCCGCGGCCAGCCCTGCCAGGTAAGGCAGCATGGGGTGTTCCGCGGGCCCGGCCAGCCAGACGGCGGACATTTTCAGCTCCCAGGCCAGGGCCCGGGTGACCTCAAAGTAGTGGGACAGGGGCCAGTTCTTGGCTGCGTGGCCGCTGCCCGGAGCCACAGCCAGCCAGGGGCCGGGGCCGCTGAGGAGGCGCTGCGCTTCGTCTTGGGCTGCCTGGTCAAGCTGCAGGGAGAGGGGCTGAGGCGTATAGCTCAGGCCCAGACGGCCCAGGTGGCGGGCCTGGAACAGGTCCACGGGTTCTTCGCCGCCATCCGGGAAAGACGGCGCCCACACCACCCGGCGCACACCCCCCTCAGCCAGCCGGGACAAAAAGGGCGGGCGTTCCCGGGGGGTGAAGACCACGGCCAGGTCGATTCCCTGCAAAAGTTCCCGCAAGGGGGGAGGGATGGGCCCCTTTTCCCGGTACAGGGCCGACCACAGCGAGGCGCTGCTGTCATGGACGGCCTTAAGGGGCAGGGTAGGGGACAGAAGGCCCCAGCGGGCCGGGTGCCCCACGGCCAGGATGTCGGCCCGGGGGTAGCGCCGTTGCAGGGCCAGCAGGGCCGGCCCGGCCAGCAGCAGGTCCCCCAGGCCGCCCTGGTGCCAAACCAGAAGCCGACGGACATCCCTGGCGTCCGGGAGAGGGGCAGAATTGGGGGGAGCGGGAGAGGGCGTCGAGGTCCCTGTCAAAGGCAAGTTCTGAGATTCCTTCTGGATAAATCCCCAACAGGAAGCCGGCCGGTCTCAGGAGCGCCCTGAAGGCCGGCCGGCTTTGGGTCCGGGGCATGGGGCCTTACATTTCCGGTGAGGTCAGCATGCCTCGCAAAATGCTGAGGATGACGGCGCCGTCTTCGGGAGTGAGATTTTCAATGGCGGCATTGAACCGGCTGACGCGGTCTTTTTCCTCCAAATAATGACGCAGGTCCGCCGCCAGGCGGTTGGCATCCTCCAGGATGCCCGACAGGGCCAGCAAGTTTTCCGCAGACTCGGAGGTGGAAACAGAGCCCCGGATGATATCCGCCAGCCGGCGAAACTCTTGCAGCCATTCCTGGTAGTTGTTTTCCGCCTTGGCATAGCTCTCCGCGTCTCCCACCACCCACAGGCGGATAAAATTCTTTTCTTCCGGGGTGAGGGGTTCATTTTCCTCCAGCTTGGCGATGACTGCCATGATGGAGTCGGCAGTCAGCCGCTGCAGGGTTTCCCGAACTTCCTGGCGGGCATCGGTGAGCACCACGCTGAGCGCGTCAAAGTCTTCGGTGCGGCCGTTGCTTGCCGCTTTGGCCATGCTCGCCGCCAACTCTCCCATAAACTCCATGCATCCCTCCGGTGCCAGGGGAAGTGGACCGGCTCCGTGAGCCGGGCGGCCAGGCAGGCATTCACGCGCCTCTGCCGCGCTTTTCACGATAGCGAAAAGCCGGGCAGTTCTCAACAAGAAATTTGAAGGGAAGGGGAAGGGGAGGGTGGGCCGGGGCGGGTTGTCCCACGCCCCGGCTTTTCCAGGGATTCGCTGGCTGTTACTGCGTTGCCGCCAGCCGCGCCGCGGTTTTGGTGGCGAAGTGCGCCGGGGCTCCGCCGGTTTGCAACAGGGCCAGGACATCCTGCACCAGGTCCCGGTTGGCGGGGTCCGCGTCCGGGCTGCCGCTGAGGACCGCCATAATGGCTGCCGCCATCTCCGGCTCGGTTTCCATGTCTGCCAGGATTTCCCTGGCCTGGTCCACCGTTACTTCATGGAGAATGATGGCCGCCATGACCACCTTGGGGTCCCCGCCCTCGGCCTTGAGCAGGTCCGCGGCATATTTGAGGCCCTGGTCCAGGCGATCCGCCTGCGCCTGGTCCTTGCGGCTGACGGCCAGCACCCGCTCCCGCAGTTGCTCTTTGAACATGAGGTTGGCTTGGCGCTCCTGGAACAATTCCGGCACGCATTTATCGGCGTACTGGCAATATTCGGCGCAGCCCATTTCGATGCGCGGGTTGTAGAAGAGATGGCCGCACCAGGCGCAGCGCCGGCGGGTGTCATCCTTGAAGAACTCTATTTCCGCCCCGCACTTGGGGCACTCCATGGCGAAGATGTCGCCGGGCTTCCAGTAGCGGGTATCCTGACCGGGGCACTTGATCTGTTCCATGGCTCCCCCTCACGCCGCTTTGACTTTCTGCTGCTGCACCACCTGGCCGGCGGTGCCCAGGGTGCAGACGGTCACGGGCAGGCTCTTGCCTGCGGCCTCCAGGGCGGCCCGCACGATCTGCACCAGGCCGAAGCAGCAGGGTACCTCCATGTTGGCGATGGTGATGCCTTTGATGTCGTTGTTTTTGATAATTTCCGCCAGCTTGGCCGCGTGCTCTTCCTGGTTGTCGAATTTGGGGCAGCCGCAAAGCGCCACTTTCCCCTGAAGCAGCCGGGCATGAAAATCGCCCGCCGCAAAAGGGGCGCAATCCGCGGCCACCAGAAGTTCCGCATCCTTCAGGAAGGGGGCCTTGGCGTTCACCAGGCGCAGCTTCACCGGCCAATGGGTCAGGGCCGAAGCCGCAGCCTCCGGCGCGGCCGCAGGCTGCCATTGCCGCTGCAGGCTCCCCGGGCAGACGAAGGCTTCGGGCTGGGCCGCGGGAGCCGGGGCTTCATGGTGGCTCTCATGTCCCGGCACGGGGCCCACAAATTCATCCGCTTCCCGTTCCTCGATGGTGAGGGCGCCCTGGGGACATTCGCCCAGGCAGGCGCCCAGGCCGTCGCAATATTTATCGGCCACCAGCCTGGCCTTGCCGTCCACGATCTGGATGGCACCTTCGGCGCAGGACGGCACGCACTGGCCGCAGCCGTCGCACAGTTCGTCGTCAATCCGGATAATCTGCCGCTTTGCCATGATGATTACCCCTTCCCCAAAAATTTTTCATGTTCAGGAAACCGTCGCCCGGCTCCCATTGGTGTCGCTGTTTCTTTTAATATAAACATGATCCAGGCCCTTGCCCTGACCTAAGTCAAGAGGCGGAAAAAATGGGAAAAAAATTGAGGGAGGGGGCAGAGGCCGTCAGCGCCTTTCTCCTCCCTCGCGACTTTGCCGCTGTCCGCCGGGCGATCTTTACGTCAGCAGCACTTCCGCCAGGGAGGAGAAGGTCAAGTCCAGGCCCAGGGATGCCGATAAATTCTGGAGATGGAGCAGGCAACTGGGGTCCAGGGACACCAGTCCGCCCGCGCCGGTGGCGGCCACGGCTTGGAGATAGGTTTCGCCGATGGTGCGGGAAATATCCGGGTGCAGGGCCTGAAAGACGCCGCCGAAGCCGCAGCAGGAGTAGTAGGGGGAAACCTCGAGGAGGGTGAGGCCCTCCACCTGGGAGAGCACCCTCCGGGCTCCGGGCAAAACCCCTAGTTGCCGGGATTTACAGGAGCGGTGGAGCACCAGGGAGCCTTTATACTGAGGCGTCCAGGGCAGCCGCCCCCGTCCGGCCAGCCACTGGCTCAGTTCCCAGGTGCGGGCCGCCAGAGCGAGAGTCGCGTCCCGTTCCCCGGCGGATTCGGCCAGGGACGGGTAGTGGCAGCGCACCATGAGGGTGCAGGAGGCGCTGGGGCAGAGAACGGCGGACGCATTGGAAAAGACTTTCAGAAAATGGCGCATGAGCCGGCGAGCTGTGGCCAGATCGCCCAGGGTCCAGGCGAACTGGCCGCAGCAGGTCTGCTCCGCCGGGTAATGGCCCGGAACCCCAAGGCGGTCCAGGAGCTCCACCACCAGCCTCCCCAGCCGGGGAGCCGCCTGATCGACGAAACAGGGCACGAAAAGAGAGATGGACAAGGGGGTGCTCCGCTTTTTCTCTTATCACAGTCCTGTCGGGGACGCCAGGGGCAAGGCGGCTTGTTCATGAGCCTTGGCTCACCGGTAAACACATGAAAAGTTGTCCCCCCTCCCCCCAACCCACTCCCGCGGTGGGGAGGGGGCTTTAAAGACCAGGTTTCCACGGGATCCTCCTGGTACAGCACAGACATCATCCTCCTTTCCAGTGGTTGGGCAGGTAGTTCCGCGGCATTGGCCCCGGACCGGTTCTAAGTCCTTGACAGCGAGGGGCATTTGGCATAGAATGAATGAGATTTTCATGAAATAACAAAGGGTTGCCATGGATCGCGAACCTCCCCGCCCGGCTGGCAGCATCGGCCAGATTCTGGTCATCGACGATGACAAGGCCATGCGGGATGCCTGCTACCAGATCCTGAGCCGACAGGGATACCAGGTTGATCTGGCCTCCAGCGCCCGTCAGGGCCTGGCGCTGCTGGAGCGCCTCTCTTTTGACGTGATTCTGCTGGATCTGGTGATGCCGGACCAGGACGGCCTGGAAACCCTGAAAATGATCAAAGCCCTGGATTCAGACAGCGAAGTCATCATCATCACCGGCTACGGCACCATCCCCTCGGCGGTGGAATCCATCAAGGCCGGGGCCTTTCACTTCCTCTCCAAGCCGTTCGTGCCCGATGATCTGCGGCACCTGGTGGGCCGGGCGTTGGAAAAGCGCCGGCTCAATCTGGAGAACATCTACCTCCGGCAGGAGTTGAAGTCCAAAGATGACCGGGCCACCCTGGTGCACCAGAGCGAATCCATGGCCCGGGTGGTGGAAATGGCGGCCCGGGTGGCGGCGACGGACAGCACCGTGCTCATCACCGGGGAGTCAGGCACCGGCAAAGGCCTGGTGGCCCGACGCATCCACCAGTTGAGTCCCCGGGCCCGCCGTCCCTTCATCACTGTGGACTGCGGCACCCTGGTGGAGACCCTGTTTGAGAGCGAACTCTTCGGGCACGTCAAGGGCGCCTTCACCGGCGCGGACGCCAACAAAGTGGGCAAATTCGAACTGGCCCA